>NZ_CALFXI010000099.1 GCF_937958065.1 uncultured Steroidobacter sp. | reverse complement strand
ACTCGCCCATCACTGCCGGGCCATCGCGATCCGCACGGCCTCTTGCGGCACTACCAAGTGTTCTTCCGCTTCGGCGGCTTCGGCGATTGCGATCTGCACGCCTTTCACTCGACCGTTAAACGCGTTGTTGCGTGGGCCGTAGTCTTGGGCTACGGGCGCCCCCGTATCCCGGCCGACGTCACAACCGTCGTCGGCGGAAAATATCATCGCCGCAGTTGCCTCCACTTTTCCGTTACCGACCTGCGCGCCATCGACGAACAGGGATACCACACCCCCTTTCCCCAGTCCGCCGTTCCCGTATTCGAATTCCATGCGAACCTGGTGATCGCCTTCGGGTATCGGCGCCGCCGACTCAACGTAGGTGTAACGAAGTCCGAACAAGTTGTAGCAATACTTCAGCTTGCCGTTCTTCGCATAGAGCACCCAGCCGCCGATGTTGCCGCCTTGCGCGACAATCACGCCTTCCGCGCCATCCTTCGGCACCTCGATTTCCGCGGTCACCGAATGAGACTTGTTTTTTATATTGATGACCGAGTTCTCGGATAAGCGCCCCATGCTCCCGAACAGCACCTGCGA
Source organism: uncultured Steroidobacter sp. (assembly GCF_937958065.1). Lineage (GTDB taxonomy): Bacteria > Pseudomonadota > Gammaproteobacteria > Steroidobacterales > Steroidobacteraceae > Steroidobacter. The sequence continues at coordinate 6,260 of NZ_CALFXI010000099.1, read as the reverse complement.
CTTGCCGCGTATCAGCACCGGTCGCCCGGCGAGATCCGAGTTGACTCGTTCGGCCCCGCGATCGTCCAGGGGCAATACGTTGTAGCGTGATGCCTCCAGCAGCCAGAGCCTTTGCAGGTCCCGCAGCTTGTCCGGCATCTGTTTCGCAAGATCGTTCGATTGGGTCCAGTCCTTGGTCGTGTCATAGAGCTCCCAGACGTCCTCGTCAAATGGCGGCACTTTTTCGCCCACGAGCAGCCATGGCGTCTTGTGGCGGGTCACCGCTGTCCAGCCTTTGTGATAGATGCCGCGGTTGCCGAACATCTCGAAATACTGCGTCTCGTGGCGTTCCTCCGCTGTTCGATCATTGAAGGAATAGAGCATGCTCACGCCTTCAATCGGCCGCTGCTGCACGCCGTCCACTGCGAGCGGCTGCGGCAGTTTCGCTGCTTCCAGAATCGTCGGGGCAATGTCGATCACATGATGGAATTGCGAGCGCAACTCACCTTTGCCCTTGATGCCGCTCGGCCAATGCACGATCGTTCCGTTGCGCGTGCCGCCCCAATGCGAGGCGACTTGTTTCGTCCACTGGTACGGCGTATCCATTGCATGCGCCCAGCCGATGGCATAGTGGTTGTACGACTCCGGCCCGCCCAGTTGGTCCATGTGCTGGATGAGAAACTCCGGCGTTTCCAGCGCAGCGCCACCGTTGAAATTGATCATCTCGTTGAAAGTGCCGTTCTCCGTACCTTCCGCCGAAGCACCGTTGTCGCCGAGGACGTAGTAGATCAAGGTATTGTCGAGCTGGTTCAGCTTCGACAGCCCGTCGATCAGCCGCCCGATGTGATGATCCGTGTACTCGAGGAAGCCAGCGTACACTTCCATTTGCCGGGCGAGCACAGGCTTGAGCGCCGTCGCCATGTCGTTCCACGCTGGAATTTCTTTGTGGCGCGCAGTCAGCTTGCAGTCTCGCGGAATCACTCCGAGCTCCTTTTGGCGCGCGAAGATCTCCTCGCGCAGCTTGTCCCAACCCATATCGAACTTGCCTTTGTATTTGTCCGCCCATTCTTTCGGCACGTGATGCGGGGCGTGCGTTGCGCCCGGTGCGAAATAGACGAAGAAGGGCTTGTCCGGCAGCAGTGCCTTCTGCTGTCCGATCCAGTCGATCGCCTTGTCCGTCATGTCTTCCATCAAGTGATAGCCCTGCTCCGGCGTCCGGTCGACCTCGATCGGCGTGGTACCTTCATATAGCGATGGGTACCATTGATTCGCCTCGCCGCCGATGAACCCGTAGAAGTATTCGAACCCGCCGCCGCCTGTCGGCCATGCATCGAATGGCCCCGCAGGGCTCGTCTGCCACACCGGCACTTCATGGCACTTGCCGAACTGCGCCGTTGCGTAACCATTGAGCTTCAACGTCTTCGCAAGTGGCGCGCATGTATTCGGAAGTACGGAGCAATAGCCCGGGGCTCCAGTAGCGATTTCGGTGATGCCGCCCATGCCGACGGAATGATGATTGCGCCCGGTGAGCAGTGCCTGCCTCGTCGGCGAGCACAGCGCAGTCGTGTGAAAACGGTTGTACTTCAGACCGCCCCTCGCAAGACGCTCTGCGGTCGGTGTGTTACATGGGCCACCGAAGGCGCTCGACGCGCCGAAACCGACGTCGTCCAGCAATATAATGAGCACGTTCGGCGCGCCTCGCGGCGGACGCAGTTGCTCGATCGGCGGAAACTTCGTCTCTGGATCCTTCGCATCGAAGGTCACGAATCCCGATCGCCCTGTGTAAGGTATCGGCAGGACTTCGCGCGAGATGTCTTTGCCATCGCTTGTCTGCCGCTCGGTTTTACGGACCATGGCTTGCCTCACGCATGATGAAGTGACCGCAATCGTGGCATAGGGTAGAAGCGGCGTGCGATCAGCCGCAATTCGGTAGAAGGGGCGGTTTGGTCGGATGTCTCATCGATGCGCGGGGCGATAAGTTGGCCCGAACTGGCGGGTATCGTTGCTCGCGCTCTCGCTAGGGTTGGCCGCCCGGGAACAGTTCACGCCACTGCTCTGCGGTGAGTTGCTCTCGCAACGTGAAGCGCATCTCTAGAGTCGTCGCGAATGCCTCCGCCTCAGCTTTGTCGAAATTGGCGAAGACCGGCTCGAAATCTTCGGGCTGTACGTCGTGACGCTCGAGCAGTGCAGCCAGTCCGTCGACGCGTCGCTGGCGCGTCTTGTCCAGTTGCTTTACTTCGCGTTCCCAGTTCTTCAGCACTTTTTTGATCTCGGCGCGTCGATGCTCATCTGCGACGATCGTCAGCGCTTCCTTCCGGATCTCCTTCGAGGTCTTTCCGGTCAGAAACAATCCCGCTGCCAGCCCCGAGCGTCCCATGAGCAGGGTGCCAAATAGAACGATCAGTACCTGTCCGCTCTGGCTGCGTTTCATTTCAGCTCCGGGTGGTGCGCATGCCAGCTGGATCTGCGGCCGCTCTCAGAAGCTTCGCTTCGCGCTTGGCGATCGAGCGCCACTCGTCCTCAGTGGTGAGGCCGAGCAGGTCGAAATGGATCTTCAGGAGCCGGGCGCGAGCTGCTTTGCGCTCGACTTCATAGCGAGAGATGAGGTCGCTGAACTGGTCCGCGGATGCGCCTGGATCGGAATTGAGTGCATGCAAGATCTCTTGAAACTCGAGCACGGTTTGTTCAAAGGTCCGCAACTCATCCTCGTAGCGAAGGATCGCTGCGTGAAGCTTTTCCCTGCGTTGAGCATCGACCACGATACGAGATACCTCGTCGCGCATGTCCTGCATCGCCCGAGCGCCCGCTCCTCCTTGCGGAAGGCGATTCTCGGAGCATGCAGCAATCATCGCGGTGGCAAAACCGCTGCGGCGAGGGTCGCTCGATTCAGTGTCATGACAGTGGAGCACCGAAGGCGGAGCCTTAGTCATTTGCACAGCAGTGCCATCTTGCGCTCGGCCATATCGGTCTCTTGCGGGGTGCTGGAGTCAACGAGCTGCTGCTTGGCGGCTGCGCATTCTTCAGCGTCCATTGGCAACGGCCCTTACGGCCTGATCGTTGGCCCTTTCGCAATAATCTGCGGAAACCCGGCGCACATTTGCGGTATCACCGACTTTTTCCACTGACGCAGTCACCTTGCCTGATCGCGCGCTGATCGATGACGACCTGCAGTGCGCGCGCTCGACTCGCGATCCGTCTGCGAGATCTACAAGCGTCAATCATGCGCAGGCAATCCGCAACTTGGGCAGGATGCCTTGCTCTGCGCCATCCGAGCGCAAGGTAGGAGGGCTGTTGCACCTTTTCCTACGGGCGTCGAACAACGAGCGGCCCCATCATCCACCGCCCGGAGACTTCACTCGCGCCCCCGTCGATGATCGGCGTGGCGAACGCGCGTACACCGCCACTTTCGAGGATTCCGTCATGCGTGTGCTGAAACTGGTACTGGTCGGCGGCGCGCTGTTTCTTCTGCCGCTCCTCTTGCTTTGGGTGCTGCTTGCGAAAGCGTTTCACCTCGCACTCGCGTTCATGCAGCCGATCGAATCTGCACTACCGGGCTGGACCATCGTTGGGGTTGAGATGCCGCATCTTGCCGCCGTGCTCGTCATTCTTGTCTTCTGCCTGCTTGCTGGGCTCTGGGCGCAGACGAAATCCGGTCGGCGATGGTATGGCAATCTCGAGCGCAAGACGCTTGGCAAGATTCCCGGTTATGTGATGCTACGCACGCTGCTTGCCGATGCGGTTCCGACAGACAAGCCGGTTGAAGTCGCGTTGGTCGAGATGGAGAACATGCGGGTCATCGCCTTCGTAATGGAGCGGCACGCGGACGGTCACGTCACTGTGTTCGTGCCGAGCGCGCCGACGCCTGCTATGGGAAGCGTCTTCTTCGCGCATGAAGCTCAGGTGCAGGTCGTCAATGTGAGCTTGAAGGAGGCCATGATGTGTATCTCGCGGCTGGGAATAGGGGCCGAGCATCTGCTCACACCTCGATGCGCCGCGAGTTGTCCCTGACCTGAAGGTTCGCCGCACAGCTCGAGCTCACCGGATGAATCGCGATGCGAGTCGGAACCAGCGGCTTGTTATGCAGTTGTCTTACGTCACGCACACCCATCCATCGCTCTGTTCGACTTTCCAATTGCCAGAAACGGAGCGAAATATCCACCACTCCCCGACACAAGTTGCATCGTCGTGTCGACACAACAGCAGCGCGCCGTCATCTAGGCGGAACCAAACGACTGTTGGCAACGGCATGGGCCTGTTCGGAAAGAGAGGATTCGCATCTGCCAATGCTACCAACTGATCCGCACTGTCCGGCGCATCTGAAATCTGCACCCACGGTTCTGCGCGATCAAGAACGCACATCTGCACTGCGGTGATCGGCGCCTTTGGCTGAGTCGAACTGCACCCAGCCAGAATCGCCCACAGCATCACAGTCGCCTCACGCATCACGCCCACGCTGTGCTGCGAGCAAAGGCGCGTCGCCTTTGCGAGTCGGAATCAGCGTGTTGTTGGGCGACCCCACCGCTGTTACTTCTGCTTGTAGTTCGGATTTGGTTTGAAGCTGCCCGGAATGATGTCGCCGTTATCGTCAACCTTCCAAGCTCCCGCTATTGCTTCCGGAGGAACAGCGTCGTTCGGGCCATACGTGCCCGCAATGGCATAGACCCACCCGCCGGGATTCTTCTTCGCCTCGCGGACCATCTCGGGCGTAGGTTGAAGTTTCGAAACATCCGGCTGGTCAGCCATGACGATCCCCGCAACAAATATGCAAGCAAGCGCTGAATTTCGATTCATCTTTGATGCCCACGCTACCCTTCACGCGCGTGCGTCCTCGCACGTCGCGTGCAGGGGCTTGTTGGGCCCCTGGAGCGAGGCGGGCTCCCTCATGACTGGCGTTCGAGCGCGCGACGATGTAGCCACGAATCCTCCACGTAGAGCACGGCCGACAGGAATAGCCAAGCACAACCAAAGAAGAGTGCAGTATCGCGTCCGCCGCGCTTCAAAGCAGTCGGAATCCCTATGAGCGCGGGAGCGATGTACAAACCATGCCCACCGGCCACAACCGGCGTAAGTAGGCTGGCGGAGATTGCGCACCATGTGGCACGCGCAACGACTCCTCGCGGAGCAATTATTCTGCGAAGAACACCGACAAAGATGAGCGACGCGAGCCCAATCCACACAACGGATGCAACCGTCCTGAACATGCCGACCCTTCCTAAGCCCAACGATAACGATGAGCCGCGCCGTGAGATGAGGCTGAAGAAAAGTGCATTCGTTTCACCGCGTCGGCTTGATCGTTTTGGTGGATTGCAGCAGCTCGCGAACGAGACGCTCCGCTTCGCGCGTACCTGCGTCATCGCCGACGGCAACTATGACAAAAGCAGCGGGCTCGAAGAAGTCAAAGGACGTATTCAGGGCGAAAAATTGAGCTACTTCCTGTAACGACTCTTGGTCATGCCAGGAGGTCATAACGAACTTCTCATCGGGTGGATTGAAGTCGGCAGAGGTATCGAGGAATGCCAGGTCGATCGCATCATCCCATTTCCATGATTCGTAACCGGAGCACACGGCGTACCTACACCCAGAGGCCACCAATCCGTCGCGATCTTGTCCCGCTCGGCTGCGGTCTGCGTTGGATCGTGGGAGAGAATCCATGCAGCGTATTCCTTCCCCGGTACAGGTGTCTGAAATGCGTACGGCCGAGCCAATGTACTAACGAACACGCGTTCCATCTCTGCCTCGTGCAATCCAACGTCCCCCATCACGCGCGTGCGTTTCGCACGTCGCGTGCATGGGCTTGTTCGGCATAACGGAGTGCTGCTCAAGCATCAATGTCCGGCATCGATGTGGTGAAGTTCTCTTAGCAGGTACCAGCCTCTATCGCGACGCTCGAACTCATAGCCGATGTCAGAGGTCTGGAAGCGCGGCTGCGCTTCCAGAGTTCCTTTCGGCGTCTGATACCAGCAATAACCTCCGTACCGGTCTTTGGCTGGAAGCTGATTCAGCAGACTGCGCTCCAGGTCTGCGTCAAGCTGAACCAGGCCGCGCGTGAGTTCGCCGTTGACAATGCAAACTTGGCAAGGTGCTGCACCAAGGCCACGCTGAGAGCTGCAACCCAATAGAGTTACAAGTGTAACTACGATGAACAGTCCATACGCATAAGGCATCTCTGGTACCGCTGAACGCCGCCGCTGTGCCGCGAGCAACGGCGCTTCGCCGTTGCGAGTCCGAACCAGCGGCTTGTTAGACGGCACGCGGCGGGTACCGCTCGAGTGCCGATTGTA
>NZ_CALFXI010000098.1 GCF_937958065.1 uncultured Steroidobacter sp. | reverse complement strand
CTGTGCCGCGGCGAAGTCCTGTGGCTTCGACTCCGAGCTGATGATGAGCGCGGGAATTCCCGCGAGCGGCAGTTCCTTCTGGCGCAGTTCGCTCAAAAAGGTGAGGCCGTCCATCGTCGGCATGTTGATGTCGACGATCAGAAGGTGGGCCGCAATGCTCAGGAGTTTCTCGAGGGCTTCGAGTCCATTGAGGGCTTCTTCCACGTGATAGCCGGCCGTTTCGAGTATGCCGCGATAGTAGAGCCGGACGAGGCTCGAGTCGTCGATCACGAGGATGGTCTTGCTGTCATTCGCCACGAGATCCTCCTTGATAGGCGGGTCGTTGGTAAACGATCGCTTCTTCGAAGCGCGCCACGTCGAACAAGGCTGAAATCCTGCTCATCGATTCGGCATGGCCCAGGCAGATGAAACCGCCGGGCAGCAGGTTTTCATACAGATTTTCCGCCGCCACGCGCCGCGCGGCGTCATCGAAATAGATCAGAACGTTGCGACAGAAGATGATGTCGAACCGTCCATGTGGTCGTGTCTGCTCTTCATCGACGATGTTCACTTGGGTGAAACGCACCGATTCGCGCAGTTCAGCGATGATCTGCCAACTTTGTTCATCCAACTGCGCGAAGTACTTGTCGATCAAAGACGGGGGCAAGCGCATCAGAGCGCGCTTACCGTAGATGCCGGCGCGCGCCGCTTCCAGCACCTGCGTGTCGATATCGGAACCGACGATCTCGATCTCGTAGTCATCGACCAGCGGCCAGTTTTCCAGAAGCCATAGCGCGACGGAATATGGCTCTTCGCCCGTCGAACACGGCACTGACCACAGTCGAAGGAGCTCGCCCGGTTTCTTGTGCCGTAGTCGTTGGGGTATCAGGTCCGAGGTCAGGCACTTGAGCTGGTGATCTTCGCGATTGAAATAGGTTTCGTTGACAGTGAATGCGTTGACGAATCTTTCCATTTCGCCGGCGCTGTCGGCACGCAGACGTTTGAAGTAGTCGGTGAAGGACGCAGATGAAGTCGCCAGCATGCGCTCGACCACGCGGCGTTCGACGTAGTAACGCTTCGGTTCGTTGAAGACCATGCCGGTCCGTCTGTAGAGGAAGTCGCAGAGTTTGCGAAATTCGTCTTCCGTCAGCGCCGGAAATTCAGTCATGAATGTCAGAGGATTGGGACAGGATGCGGTCGCGCGCAATCTTCAGCGCGAAGCGGAGAAAGGGCGTTTCAGAAAAACGTGCAGCACAGGCATCGAGTGCCGGTAGCACCGAGGGCCCACCGACTTCCGCCAATACGTCGACCGCGGCAGAGCACACATTGGCTTCGGGTTCACGTGTGAGCAACGCACCCAACAAGGTAGTGGCCTCTTCGGTGGGAAGACCACGCACGAGCTCGCAGCTCAGGATGCGCACATCGGCATCTTCATCATTCAACAGTACCGGGAGATGTTCCCGTACGGCAGCAGGAATGGTGCGCAGGGCATCGAGGGCATTGGTGCGCAAACTGGCGTCGTCTTCCCGCAGCAAGGGAAGTATCGCGCTCACGGCTTCCGGCGTGCCGATGCGGGTGAGGCTGGTGAACATGGCTTCGCGTACGCGCGAGTCGTTTTCCGTACGCAGCGCCGTGGCAAGCGCCTGCACACCACCAGCAATGACGGCCGCTGCGCGCGCTGCGGCCCAACGCTCGTCCTGAGTGCCCTGCGTCAGCGCTTTCAGCACTTCAGCTGGGTTGGCCTCAGATCTTGGTTTGCCCTTGTCAGTCTTGCGAACCAGCGGCATTGGTCGGCACCAGTTTCTGTAATTGATCGGCGATCTTCTGCAGTGGCATCACCCAACTCGCTCCACCTGCGCGTACCAGTTCACCAGGCATGCCCCAGACCACGGCGGTTTCTTCGGATTCGGCAATGGTCTGTCCTCCCTTCGACTTCAGTTCGGTCATCGCAGTTGCACCGTCGTTGCCCATGCCGGTCATCAGAATGCCGATGAGCTGGTTGGCAGGCACGTGCTCCAGCGCCGATAGCACCAGGCGATCGGTGCTCGGATGCCAGAGATAACTTGCACGCGGCGGTGCCGCCATTGCGATGAGGCCTGCGGGACGTAGCGATATCACGACATCCGTATCGCCCTTGCCAATGTAGACACAGCCCGCCCGCAGTGGCATGGGCTGCGATACTTCCACCACTTCCAGGGCGCAGATGCCATTGAGGCGCTTCGCCAATGTATGCGTGAAGCTGGCCGGCATGTGCTGCGCGACGACGATGGGCCAGGGGAAGGTACGCGGCAGTGGAACGAGCAGCGCTTCGAGTGCCGGCGGTCCACCGGTGGAGGAACCGACCAAGACGATGCCGTTTCCTGGGCCGAGGTCTACGGGTGCGGCGGTGGTGCGTGCCGACTTCGGCTCCGCTGCGCGTCCCCGGACGGCAGCGGTTTTCAGTTGCACTCTTTCGCGTAACCGTTTGGCGGTGGGTACGCGCGAAGCGGCAGCGGCGCGGATCTTGGCAATGAAGGCGGGTGCGAATTCATCGAGGTGCAGCGATACCGTGCCAGTCGGCTTTGCCACGAAGTCGACTGCGCCAAGGCGCAGCGCGTCGAGCGTGGCATCGGCACCTTCGGCGGTGAGTGTGGACACCATCACCACGGGGCAGGGGCGCTGCACCATGATGCGGTCGAGACATTCGAGTCCATTCATCTGCGGCATGTTGATGTCGAGCGTGATGACATCGGGCTGGAAAGATTCCAGCTGTTCGAGTGCTTCGAATCCGTCACGTGCGAGAGCTACTTCGAATTCCTTTTCCGCCGCGAGTACCCGCCCGAAAAGCTTGCGGACGAGCGCGGAGTCATCGACCACCAGAACTTTGATCATGCATCCTTCTTCTTACCCAAGCCCTGGAACGTATCCAACAAATCCTGTTCGGCACGCGTCAGCACTTCGGCTGGGTCGAGCACGAGCACGAGTCGCTGCGAGGTCTCGAGATTGATGACGCCGCGCACGAGACGAGTGATGGCATCGGTGAGATCGGGTGGCGCTTCGATCAGGTCCTGGGATACGCGCAGTACCTCGACGACGCCGTCCACGATGAGGCCAGCGCGATGCCGTTCGGTTTGAATGACGATCAGTTTGCGTTCTGCGTTGGCTTCCAACTTGGGCAGGTCGAAGCGTCGACGCTGGTCGATCACCGGCAGAACCTCGCCACGCAGATTGATCACACCTTCGAGAAACTTCGGTGTCTTCGGCACACGGGTGATCTGCGCGGGCACCTGTGCCACTTCCGCCACCGTTGCAATGGGCAGGGCGAATTCATCCCCGCCCAGTTTGAATACGAGGAAGATCAGTTCCGCCTGACGTGGTTCGGCTGCGACTGCGCTCTGTCCCAGGTCGTTGCGGGCGGATACCAGCTTTTGCATGACGTCCTCACGGAAGAGTTGCTCGGGCTCCAGGATGGAGATCAGACGGCGTCCACCTTCGGCGCGATAGATGGCCTTGATACGCGACTCTCCACCGGTACGGGCCGCTAGCACCGGCGGAATGGGATCGACCAGATCGGGATCTGCGGTGAGGATGGCGCGCGCGCGATCGGCCACGAGTCCGATCCTGTTGCCACCCACGTGCATGACCACGACCTTCTCACGACCTTCGCAGTTCGACTGCGCGCCGAAACCGAGCAACCCACGCAGCGACATCAGTGGTAGCAGAGCATCACGCACTGCAATGACCCCCAGCACCACCGCTTCGGCGCGCGCAACCGCAGTCATCGTCGGAGGCAGCGGAATGATTTCTTGTACGGCCTCCAAGGTAAGGCCAAACTCCTGACCGGCGACTTCGAAGGTAACGAATACTGCGCCGGCTTTGGCTTCATCGACCTGTTCCTGCGCGATCGCCGCAGCGATTGTGGATGCCTGCCGCTGCGGGCGGCTGCGATTGGCGAAGGCCGATTCCAGCAGCGCTCTGATGTCGAGGATCTTCGCAGTGGTCTTGTTCTGACTGGAGGTGAAGCTGCCGAGAATTTTGTCGGTGTCGGCGGAGCTGTGTCCCTTATTGGATGTGTCGATCTGCTCGGCGGTCGCGCTTTCCAGCGACTCCACGGCATCGACGGTAAGTGCCACTGCTGCACCCATATCGAGCACGATGGCACGCGTGTGCTGCGTCTGCGCAATGGGTGGCTTGCCCAGCAGTTCGCGCAGGCTCACCACCGGCAACACCATGCCGCGTAGATTAGCGAGTCCGAGCAAGGCCGATGGTGCTTGAGGTACGCGTGCCACCACCGGTGGCACTATCACTTCCGACACATCCTCCGCACGCAGCGCATACAACTCTGCATCTAGACGAAAGGTCAGGAAGCGATCAGCGAGTGTTTGGGCGAGGGCTGGCACGAGGCTACGCCGATCGCTGTCTGAGCTCATCGGCCAGCGAGGCGATTTCCTCGATGGCGGCGGCCAGATCTTCCACGCCACGCGACTGTTGCGTCGCTGCCGTCGCTGCTTCGCGCGAAGCATTGCCGGCTTCTTCCGCCGCTGCCGCGATCTGACGCGCGGCCTGTGCCATTTCCACCGTACTCGCAAGGATGAGATCCGCGCCGTTGAGAATGGATTGGCTGGCGGCACTGAGTGAACTCATGTCAGAGACGATCTTCTGCAGTGATGCGGAGACGATGCGGTTGTTCTGGATTTCTGCTTCCGCAGCGACGATGGTCTGCTCGAGATCGCTCTTCAAGGTGGCGATCTGATCCAGGATGCCCCTGACCGTGTCGGTGGCGCTTTCGACGTTTTCCGATGCTTCGCGCGCGAGAGCACGGATGTCCTTCGAAACCACGGCGAAACCGCGACCCGAATCCCCGGCACGTGCCGCTTCCACTGCGCCACTGACGGCGAGCATGCCGGTCTGTACGGCAATGAGTGAGATGGACGATGTGATTTTCTCGATCTTCTTACCGATGCCCTCCAGACCTCTGATCGTTACCACGCTTGCACGTGTTTGCTGCAGCAAGGTCTCGACGTCGTTGAGCAAAGTTTCCACGGCTTTACGGCCGTCCTTGAGTGCGGCATCGATGTTGCGCACGCGCTCATTGGCGGTCTGGGCGTTCTCACGTGCCAGCCGCGCACTGGTTTCGATCTGATTCAATGCGGCCGACGTTTCTTGCGTGGCTGCCGCCTGTGATTGCGCCGCACGGCCGATCTGCTCGATGGCTGCCATGATTTCCGTCGATGCGCCCGAGAGCTCCTGAATCGAAGCCGACAGTTGCTCGGCGCTTGCACTGATTCCCTCAGCTACAGAGTTGCGCGATTTCCTTGTGCGGAGCTCCTGCCCCAACACGGCCAGCGCCTGCGCTGCAGCCTGGCCCTGGTCGAGTGAAGTCGCCTGTTGCTCCACCGCCACCTGCGCCTCGCCGGCGGCGGACGATTGTTCTTCCGCTGCGGCCGCTACCTGCTCAGCACCTTTCTGCACTTCGATGGCTGCGCGCTCCGCCTCGATCGCCGCAGTCAGAATGTTGCGACTGCCTTCGGCAATCTGTGCAAAGTCGTCGAGTCGCTGTTCGAGATCGGCGATCAGCGCGGAAGCAGCACTGGCCTGCGCCGAAGAAGACGTAGCGGTCGCCTTGAGCGCAGTGCCGACCTCACGTACTTCGCGTTGAATCGATTCGGTAAGCTCCTGCACCTCGAGCGCACTCTTGTGGGAAACCTCGGCGAGGTTGCGCACTTCATCGGCTACCACGGCAAAGCCGCGCCCCTGTTCGCCCGCACGCGCGGCTTCGATGGCTGCATTCAATGCAAGCAGGTTGGTTTGATCGGAAATGCGGCTGACCACACGCGTCAGCTCACCGATGTCGTTGGCGCGGCGATCCAGTTCCGTGGTCAACGCGAGCGAGTCATTCTGGCGCTGGGCTCCACGCTCGATCGCGCGCACGGAGGCGGTGAGTTGCGTAGTGGTTTCACCGAGGAAAAGCGCGAGTGATTCGGTTTGCCGGTTCGACGCTTCGGCTTCGCGTCTGGCCAGCGTCAGACTTTCCGCGATATTTTTTACTGCAGATGCCTGCTCCTGCGAAGCGCCAGCCGCTTCTTCGGCGCCGCTGGCAATCTGCTCCATCGATCTACGCAGCTCGCGGGTCGCTGCTGCCGATTCGGCGAGTCCACTTGCAAGCTCTTCAGTAGCAGCGGCGATGCGCTCGGCCACGATTTCCACCGATGCGTGTTGGCGTGTGGCACGAGGTACGGATTTTTCGGCAGGAGTGGTAACAGCAGCTTTGTCGGGTGCCGAGGCTTTTGCGGCGCCCGTGGAAATTTTGGACTTTTTGACTAAAGCCATATGAATCCTATCGGGGGAGGGGCTTGTAGCTGCGAAACACAGGCAGGGGCAGCGTCTGTCGGACTTCTTCCGTGGCGCCAAGTTCGGCTTGTCGTGAAGCTAAACGAAGATTCTATGGGGTGCAAGGAAGGACATGATGAGCGACTCCGAACTGCGCAACTGCTTCTAGGAATCGATTCATGTGAATGAGATTGTGTGATGGTCATTGAAATTCTGGTTGCTATTGATGAGTCAGAGATAACCGAATGGAGAGAGTGTTGCAGTTTGAAGAATCCTCTTGTCACGGAACTTCCTGAAACCGATGTTGCTCGAGTGTGTGCCGCATGGGAGATCACTGTGCGGGAGCTGGTGAGATGAAACGTTTCACCTCTCGATCGAGGAATTTCTCAACCACCGCGTGAAGTGATGCGGCACTCTCGTTGATGGCGAGCCTGATGATCAGAGTTCTTTCGCAAGATGCTGCTTGTGAGCATCGCTGAGGTCGTTGCACCAAGGTAGTCGGCCGATAAGGGGTGGCTAAGAAAGAGAAGGGCGTATTAACGAAAGTTAGTTCCAATATGGGCTATACTCCGCCAAAACCCCCCAGCCCAGGAGAAGAGGTTATGCCGGCTTTCACGTCTCGCGTCGCTCGTCTTGTGTTTACCGCTCTCGCCACACTCACCGCAGTCCCTTCGCTATACGCCCAGTCCATGAGTGATCCCGCATTGCAAGGAGCGCTCGATGTTCATTCGCACGTCGACCCCGACGGTTACGGCCCAGGCCACAATGGCCGTGCATACGATGCGTTGGAGTTGGCGCAACTGGCTCAAGAGGCCGGCATGCGTGGTTTCGTGATCAAGTTGCATTACGACCAGAGTGCCGATGATGCCTACCTGGTGCGCAAGCAGTTCCCGGACCTCGAAGTACTCGGAGGCATCGGTACCAACTTTGCCACTGGAGGACTGAATCCGGCGGCAGTGCGGCAGATGGCCGACGTCAAGGGTGGTTGGGGACGCATCGTCTGGATGCCCACTTGGGATGCCAAGCACTACGTCGAGAACAACGGCAATGATCGTCCCTTCATCACCGTGGCGAAGGACGGTGAGTTGGTGCCTGAAGCGAAAGCGCTGATTGCTGCAGTGGCCGAGGTCAACGGCAAGACTCGTAGTAGTAACGGCAAGGTCGTGCTCGCCACTGGACACAATGCACCTGATGAGGTGCTACTGATGGTGGAAGAAGCGCGTCGTCAGGGCTTGGATGTGCTCGTCACGCATCCTTTGCTGGAGTCCGTTGGAATGAGTCTCGAACAGATGCAACAGGCGGTTGAGATGGGGGCTTATCTGGAGTTCGTCAGTTCCTTTGCCAACAACGAGGAAACCATCGAAGAACACGTGAAAACGATAAAAGCGATAGGCGCCGAGCACTGCATCGTATCGAGTGATCGCGGGCAGGGCCGCGGCGAAGAGGGGCATGATGCGCCGGCCATGTCTCATGTGGAAGGTCTCGCGCGCGCCGCGCAGGCTCTACGTCGGAATGGTTTTTCCGAGGACGAACTGGATCTTTTGTTCAAGATTAATCCTGCTCGCTTACTTGGACTGGCGCCACGCTGAGGAATCTCCCGTAGTGGTGAGCCTTGGCTGCGTACATGAGGCGCGCAGCCAGGCCGAGAGCAGGTGTTCGTTGGATGCCCCAGAACGAAAAGGCCAATCCACGATGTGGATGGGCCTTGGTGTTTGGTGGTGGGGCGGCAGCCCGCGCCAAACGACCGTTGAAAGTACGCGATACCG
>NZ_CALFXI010000097.1 GCF_937958065.1 uncultured Steroidobacter sp. | reverse complement strand
ATCGTAATGGACATGCGAATGATTCGCAATTATTCGTCCGCTCCATCGGGCTGCGCATTGGGGCGGTCGCCACTCGGGAACAGGTAGATTGGGCTCGTCCACGACGCCCAATGCACGAGCAAGCACCCGGTGCACATGCAAGCGGCTAACCCATCGGGTACGGTCGGGATACACAGCCCTTCCGAAAGAGGCGTACCCCAATCTCGACGAACTTCAGATTCGAGCGCTAAAGCCTGGTGAGAAGCCGCGGAAATGGGGCACGCCTAGGCGCTCTATGTCGGTGTCATGCCGTCCGCCAAAAGATATGGAGGATGAAGTGCTAGTTCCGCGTCCGGCGGCAGTTGCGGGCCGGACGCGTCACTTACCTCAGTCTACGATCGGGGTCGCGCCGACGATCTCGCCGACCCGGGCGCTGCTGGCGATCCGCAGCTCCACTTCGCGCTCGAACTTCAACGTGCCGTTGACCACCGCATTCGGGCCGATAGTGACCTTGGGTGCGCGCTTGCTCGGGAACTTGCTGTGCTCCGATTTCTTCACCAGGATGCCGCCATCGACGTGCGAGCCGGCGCCGATGTGGATGTCGCCATTGGTGCTCGTGATGCCCTTGCCTATGCGAGCCGCATCCAGCTCGATTGTTCCGTTGAGGTTCTCGAGGTGGCCCTCGATCTGAGCGCCCCTGCCGAGCTTGACCGCGCCGTTCATCGATGTGACATCGCCAGCGACGTGCGTCTGTTGGTCGAGCTGCAGGCCGCCATTGACCAACTTGATCGACCTGGCCTTGGTACCGTGGCCCAACGTCGCACCGCCATTGCGAGCGTTGACCATGCCGACGGTGGAATCGCCGCCGATCTTGATCGAGCCGCTGGCTGCTTCGATGTCACCGGCGGTCACCGAGTCGCCCAGCTCGATCGAACCATTGACCGTTTCCACCGAGCCGACCTGTCGGCCGCTCTCGACCCGAATCGAGCCGTTGACCTTCGATAGATTGCCGCCGTCCGCCCACAGCGCCGAGCTCGCCAACACCAACACCACAGTCGCCAACGTCTTCTTCATGGATCTACCTCCGTTCTGGTTGTCCGATTGGACGCGGCAAATCGGCAAAGGGTTTGAAATGTGCCCGCTTCGGGCAATGCGAGACACATTTGTTACGTAACCAATAAGAATGTCTCCAATCGCCAACGATTGATGGGAGCTGACGTTGCCGTCCAACGAGGCCGGCACCTGAACAGCAGCCGGTGCGCCGTAAGGCTCAGCTAAGACAACGGCGGGATACTGATTCCATCCATTCAATCCGAGGTTTCTTGCTTGAAACAGTTCACATCGCATTCGCTGGCCGTTCTGGCTACCTTTGCCACGTTCGGCGCATCGGCCGAGGACAGCACGCCGCAGCGTACCTCTCGGTGGGGGCTGGGGCTCGGCGCGGTCGCGAGCGACAATCCATATGCCGGGCGCGGCACGCGCTACAGCCCGGTTCCATTGGTGACTTACGACGGCGGGCGGTTGTTCTTCGAGGGCATCACCGCCGGCGTGCATGTGCTGGATACCCGCGGACTCGAGATCGATCTGATCGCCGAGGCCAACTTCGACGGCATCGATGCGGAGGATTTCGGTGCCCGGGAGCTGGCTCGCAACGGCATCGATCGGGCGTTGCTCTCGGATCGCGACGACAGCATCGATGCCGGTGTCGATGTGAGTTTCTCGGGACGTTACGGCCAGCTGAAGTTTCAGGCGCTCGCGGACGTGCTGGATGCGAGCGGCGGTTATGAAGTGAGCGCGAGCTACGGTTATCCGCTGTCGTTTGGCGAACGATGGGTCGTGACGCCGAACATCGGTGTCCGCTGGCAATCCGCCGACCGGGTCGATTATTACTACGGCATCCTGGATGAAGAGATCGCCAGAGGCGTACCCGGCTATCGGCCCGGCGATGTCCTCACCCCCGAAGTGGGCATCGACGTGCGCTATCGCTTGGCCACGCGCTGGATGTTGCTGGGCAATCTCAGATATCGCTCCCTGCCCAGTGAGCTCGCGGACAGCCCGCTGGTCGACTCCGATCAGTCGGCGCGCATGTTCATCGGCGTGCTACGAGCGTTCTGATTCGACTCGCGCCAGCCATTTCGCCAGCGCGGGCGCTCCGGCAATGACGATGAGCAGGCGCACGAATTGGGCTGCCAGGATCACCGGCAGGGACACATCGGTGCTGGCGGCGATGATCACCGCGGCATCGATCCCTCCGGGACTCAAGGCGAGATACGCCGTCAAACGGGTCTTGGCAACGCGCTAGTACCGTGCGGTCTGTGACCTTCGTCAGGTCACCTGCCATTGATCCGCGCGGCGCCAGCCGGCGATCGATATCACTGCTGCGACGAGCGTCAGCCATAAGGCAAACGGAAGCACGTTACGAATGCGTTCAGCGTTGGATCTCTCGGTCATCCCGAACTCGGGCAGGTCGAGCGGTTCTGGAAGGTTCAGTCTTCCGCGCGTCTCGCGGATCGGCGGCGTTGGTGGCCGGGTGATCTCCGCCTGGACCAGCGGATACACGCAAGCGCGGAGCTGCTGCTGATACTCTCGCGCGGCTTGCTCGAATCGACGTTGCCGTTCGGGATCGGTGCCAGCGAGCGCGGCGAATGAGGACTCGGTGCCGAGAGTCGGAAGCAGAAAGCCCGTGGCCAAGGCGACACGTTCCTGTCGCACTCGATGATGTTCCATGGCGACTCGCTGCGGCGAAAGCCGCCGTTCGATTTCGGGAACGAGGAAGCTCAGTCGGGTGGCGTAATCGAGGCTGGTCGCTCTGTGCACATGAGCGGCGAGATCGGGACGAGCCCCCAGAGCGTGCGTCAACAATGCATCTCGCTGCGCGTCGATCTCATCGCGAACCCGGCGTTGAGCATCCACGTATTCGATCGCCGAAGGCGGTGGATCGAAGGTCGCTACCAGCGCCGACACTGCCATCGGTAAGCCAATGATGAGCAGTGCCCAGATCGCGCCGAACATGCCCAATGCCGCGCCGGCGGTGGGTTGGCGTGCCAGTACGAACAGCGCAATGCCGGACCAGAAACATATGTAGAGAAGCGTAAGTACCAGGCTGACGCCGAGCGGCGCCGCGACCTCGCCCAATGGAACACCGGCGATGGCCAGAGCGACCACCTGGGCAAGCAGCACCGCGGGAATGAACCAAGCAAGGATCGCCGCCATCCGTGCGCCGATCCAACGACGCGGTCCCACCGCTTGGGCCGCGACCAATCGCAACATGCCGCGATCACGTTCGAACGTAATCAGCAACGCGCACAGCAGCAGCAAACCGATCGGCAGCAGTACCACGACGGCGAATGCGAAGTCGAAGCGGCCGAGAGCTAGTCCGCGCGGGTTCTCGAAATCATAAGTGTCGTTGAAGCCGAACGGCGTATTCAGCTTGATCTCCAGACGACTGGGCGCGAGGTCGCTCACTCCCGTCGCCAGCGGCGAAAGCGGCAAATGCGGCTTCAGCGCATGACGACGTACGAAGTACTCGCTGTAACCGGCGACGTTGGTCGGATCCTGCCAGTACGCGACCTGGCCGGCGTCTTCGGTGATCTTTGCGCGATATGCGACCGCGCGCTCGGCGATGTTTGCGATCAACGCCTGGTCATCGGCACGCGCGCGCTCCAGGGCGGCGGTCTGCTGGTCGTGCTTGAAAGCCGTGGTCGCGGCGCCCCAAGTGAAGCTCGCCAGCAGAACGAACACGATGGACCACAGCAGCGGCGAACGTCCGACGTGGCGCCACTCCCAAATAAACAAGTCGCGAAATGCTGGAGCGCTCATGGCCGCAGCTCCCGGGCGGTGATGGTGAGAACGGTTGCGGCGACGCCGAGCCATACGAGGAGCGCGCCGAAAGCGGGCCAGGCGGGCATCGAGAGCGTTCCCAATGCGGGGCCGGCATAAACGAACTCCGGAATCTGCGACCACAACCGTTCGTCGTTGGTGTGCCGCTCGTCGCCGTGGGCCCGATGCGCCATGCCGTCGGCGTTCATGCGATTGACCAGGTCGCGCCGATAGCGCTCGGCCGTGTCGATGAAATGGCGGTGATGGCTGAAGTCGGTGCCGGCGAGCGTTGCGGAGCCGGCCTGGATGGCGATGGTGGGCGAGACGAAGCCGAGCAGGGCGAACCAGCGATCCTG
Organism: uncultured Steroidobacter sp.; assembly: GCF_937958065.1. GTDB lineage: Bacteria > Pseudomonadota > Gammaproteobacteria > Steroidobacterales > Steroidobacteraceae > Steroidobacter. Next base: position 276,066 of record NZ_CALFXI010000097.1, on the reverse strand, counting down.
GCGCTCGACCTGATCGTAGAAGGGGCCGAGGATGCGATCGAACACCTCGTGGCTGTGCCGCTCCATCAAGTCGAGCTCGGCCATGCGAGGGTTGGGAATATCCTCCAGTCGGCTCACGCCATGGCGGGCCAGCAGTTCCTGTTTGTTACGCTGGGCTTGCTCATCGGACCAGAACGCGGGCGCCTCGCTCGCCATCTGCTGTCGGATCGCCTGGCTGGAGGGCAATGGTTTCGCGGTGTCCACGAAGGTGCTCGCGGCGCGCGGCAGTGCCAGTGAGAACGCGATCCAGAGTCCGAACAGCATGGTCATCGCCAGTCTCGCATTGCTGGCGCGAAGCGAGATCGCGATGCCGATGGCGGCGAGCACCGCGAGATAGCCGGCAAACATTGCGGACCATGCAAATACTCGCAGCAGCGTATCCCCGTCGATCTGTCCGGAAAGCGTGAGCTGCCCCAGAGTCATCACGGCAACAGGAAGCACGAGCAGGCCGGCAGTGCTGGCCCAGACAGCGAGCATCTTGGTGATGACGAGCATGCTTGGATGAATGGCCGCACCGAGCGCCAGCCGTGTCGTACCTCGCTCGCGTTCCTGAGCAACGAGCGTGAAGGCGAGCAGGAACACGACCAGGGGAGCCACGCCGGCGATCAGCGCCGCCGGGCTGGCAAAACCGATCCGCTGCAGCGGCGAGGCGTTCTGCTGCGGTCGATAGAGCATATCGTTCTGATGGTGCGCTTCGAGATAGACGGTCTGACCGAGGAAGGGATTGCCACCAGGATCCAGGGCACTCAGCGCCGGCGCGCGCTTGAACGCGAAAATGCTGTAGTGAGCGGCGCTATGCGGATCTTTCTCGCCCTGGCCCAACCAGCGCTGGCGCTCGGCGGCGGCAACGTCCCCTTTGGTGGCTTCCACGCGGACGTTCTCGACCGCGATGGAAACACAGGAAAGCACGACCACGATGGCCAGGGCGAGCAACGCCCCCCAGGCCCGACGGTCGCGCCGGAGCATCGCAATTTCCAGGCGTAACAGTGGCAGGATCACGACGCCAACCTCTGCAGATACAGCTGTTCCAGCGCCACTGGATCGAGCGTTGCGGCGTCCCGCTCCTCGACCAGTTGCCCCGAGCGGAGGATTCCGAGCCGGTGCGCCACGTCCTTCACGCGAAACAAGTCATGTGTCGCCATGAGCACCGCGATGCCACGACTGGAAGCGGTGCGGATGACGTTCGAAAGATCGTTGGCGGCGCTGGCATCCAATCCCGATGTCGGCTCATCGAGCAGCAGCAGATTCGCTTGTTTCGCCAGCGCGATTGCCACGCCCACCTTCTGCCGCATGCCCTTGGAGAAGCTGCCGGAATGGCGCTCGTGCGCGCTGGACTGCAGACCCGCTTCATCGAGCAATCTGCGCGCGGTAGTGACATCTATTTTTCGACCGGCCAGCAGCGCGAAATAGGTCAGATTCTCGATCGCGCTGAGCGTGGGGTGGAGCATGACGGTTTCAGGCAGGTAGCCGATGCGTGCACGCGCGCCGAGTGGATCGGTCAACGCATCGACCCCGGCCACGGCGATCGAACCGCGCTCCGGTCGCAGGAAGCCCAGGATCATGTTGAGCGTCGTGGTCTTACCGGCGCCGTTCGGCCCCAGCAGCGCATAGACCTCGCCGGGCCGGAGCTGAATGGATAGATCTGCGACGGCATGCAGCGGGCCGAACGAAATGGATACCGAATCGAGCTGAAGTGCGGTCATGTTCATCTCTGAGGTTGGGTGCATCTCAGAAGCTGGCGAGCACGGCGATTTCGACGCTGCGCGGCTGGGCTACCTGGAATTGGGTCGACGAGACGTCGGAATAGTCGACATAGAACTCATCGCTCAGATTGCGACCGCGCACTGTGATCTCCCCGAAACTGACTTTGTAGCCGAGCGCCGCGTCGAATGTCGTATAGCCACGAGCGCGAATCGTGTTTGCGTTATCGGTATAGAAGCGGCCCGCGTGTCGCAGGCCGGCGCTGACCGTTACAGGCAGCGCCGCGAAGCTATAGAAGGCGAATAGGTTGGCTACAGTCTCGGGAATGCGCGGCGGCGTTTTGCCTGCGCGGCTGATGCCGCCCGCTTCGATGAGCTCGTCGAACTCCGCATCGAGCTTGGTGTAGTTCGCGTCGATTCGCAGCTGCGAGGTGAGAGATGCCGACAGCGAGAGTTCGACGCCGCGCGAGGACTGCTGACCGCCTTGCACGCTCAACGTTGGATTCGCCGGGTCGCGAGTGATGATGCCGTCCTGGACCAGGCGATAGCCGGCCAGCGTCACATCGACTCGATCGTCCCAGAAGCTGCTCTTGATGCCCGCCTCGATGGCATCGCCTTCGCTCAGATCGAAACGCGAGTTTGCCAGCGATATCAGCAGCAGGTTACCGATCGGCGCGACCGCCTTGCTGTATTGTGCAAACAGCTGGGTCTTCGGCGCCAGGTCGTACACGGTGCCGAGACGATACGACATGGCGCTGTATTCGCGCTCGAAGGGCGCCGAGTCGAGCAGGCGCCGGTCCAGATCGATCCAGTCATGGCGCAGGCCCCCGGCGATGATCCAACGAGAGCTCAAGTTCATCGCGTTCTCGAAGAACACAGCCGCGACGTCCACATCCGATTTCTGATTGGGTGGCGGCACAGAGCCCGTGCCGCCCGGAAAGGTACCGCGCACCGGCGCGAACAAATCCACCGAGGTGGTGGTGGAGAAATATCGCCGCGTGGCGAACGAAAGCGAGCTGAGCTCCGCGCCGATGGCGAATCGATTGCGCAGACCGCCGATAGTGACATCGCCCGACAGCGTGGGGCGCTCGATGGTGTATCCGATGTCGTGAGTAACGATGCCAGTGGATCGGTCCAGCAGGCCGCTGCCTCGATTGAAGCTGAAGATCTCGGCGTTGATGAAGCGCCGGTCGGAGCGATAGTCGCCGAGCTCGTTGCTGAACGTGAGTGCATCGTTGATCTCCCAGCGCACGCGCGAGCGCAGCCAGAGCGTGTCGGAAGTCAGTACAGCATCGGTGACGTTGTAGTTGGTTTTGCGCAGAGCGCGGTCAATGACCAGGTCTCCCGGTCCGGTTGCTGCGGCAGAGGGATCACGAGCGAGCGCGCGCGGAACCAAGGGGATGCCCAGATCGGCGGTCTCATAATCGTCTTCGCTGTAGTCGGCGGCGAGCTCCAGTGTCAATCGGTCGGTTGGTTTGAACGTCGCGCTGAGGCTCGATGCTAGAAACTCGGCAGCCGCGTCGTTCACGTATCCGTTGGAACGACCGTGAGCCGCCACGCCACGAAGCGCCGCTCGTTCGCCGAGCGCCAGGTTCACGTCCCCGGCCAGGCGCACCGAGTCGAAGCTGCCATAGCTTGCCAGGGCGCTGGTTCGATCCCGACCGAGCTCGGCCCGTTTCGGCACGAGATTGATCGCGCCGGCCAACGCGCCTTCGCCGTAGAGCACCGACGCCGGACCTTTGAGAATCTCGATGCGCTCGAACATGAAGCTGTCGCTGGCGCGCGAGAAAATGCCGGGCGTCGCCACTCGCATGCCGTCATAGAGCAAGCCGACGGCGCCGCCGCTGAATCCGCGCATGGTCGGCGCACCGGGACTCGTTGCTACCAGGGAGGATGTCACTCCGGGCGCGCGGTTCAGCGCCTCGACGTTGGTGCGGGCGCCCAGCTCGGCGATTTGCCGTTCGGACAAGATATCGACGATGGCCGGAGTTTCTCGGGCGGTGAGTCCCAGCCGGCTGCCCGTGTCGGTGCGAGCATCCAGCAACAGCTGGCGATCGGCCACACCGGTCACGATCACTTGTTCGAGTGTCTGGGCCGTCTCTTGTGCATGGGCGGATGTAGCAAGGAGCGCGCAGGAAATCGCCGGCACGCTCACGGCCGCCGACTGGATCAGCTTTGATGTAATACGCACGTAACACCGTCTGGAAAGAAGTTGCGAACCATCGGTGCCCGCCCGGACTGGCGGCAGTCTTCGAGTGGTGCGGCGATGGAATAGCGGCCAGGCCAGCCCGCATGGGCCGGTCTGCACTGGCACGCGAATCAGCAACGGTCAGACGGCGGGAGGCGCTCGGCTTCTATACGAGGCGGGGGTGAGAGACGGGACGGTCGGCAGGATCTCGGCCGGTGCCGGGACGTGCGGGCGATCGGCCGTGTGAACGAATGTCGAGACGGCCGGAGCCGCGCCCGCGCCCGGCAGCGAAACGCAAAAGCCGCACAGTTCTTTGGTGGTGTGATGGCCGTTGAGCTCTTCCGGCTGCACATGGAAGTGCGTCGCGGACGCAAACATCCAGAGGCAAAGCAACATCGACAGCAGGACGGCGAGCCGTCGTTGCAGGCGTCGATGCGGCAGGAATGAGGACGGGAGTCCCACGATAGGTTTCAGCGCGGCCAAGTCGGCGCGGACAATACCACAATGTTTGTGTCCGTGAAGACCTCGCCCGTTCAGAAACATTTCTCGCCCGCAAGCTACGCTCGTTATTTCAAATGACCTTGACGGCCCCGGCAGCTCGGCGCGACACTTTGTTGCGATGATGCGATCAGTCACTTACTTCGGCTCGTCTCGAGCGGCACGACGTTATAACGTCGTCGCGCTTGCGCTCGTGTTGTGTGGCTGGCTGATCGCGGTGGCGATGCATCTGCACGTGCAGGAGCAGGACGCGGGCATTGCCGACTCGGCTCACTGCGCCCATTGCCTGGGCTTATCGGCCAGTGCCGCGCCCGCGCCCGAGTTCCGCATTCCAGTGGCGTTCGCCGCACCGATCCTCGTCGTTCCTTGCGACGAGACGCCGTTCGAAGCTCGGACGGCGTGCTCGTTCTATCTGTCACGCGGTCCTCCCGCCGCCTGACGTTCTCACTAGCTGACCATCACTATCGCCACGGGCACTAGCGCGTGCGCGGTTCAGTGACGTCGGCGTTCCAGCATCCAATCATGTGACAACGCCTGGTTGCCACCCGCAGCCGGGGCTTGCCTATGCGCGCTCGATAGAGACGCATGGCAGCGGGAGGAGCTATGAAGGGTCGTGCACTTCCATTTCTGTACGCCGCAACCGTGCTGCTGCCGCAGATGGTCTTGGCACAGCGAGCCGACGATAACGCCGTCACCGCCGCGGAAGATGCGTTCGGGGCTACGCTGGGCGACGAGAGCATCGGCTTGTATAGCACCTCGCGCGTGCGGGGCTTTTCGCCCGTGGCCGCTGGCAACGTGCGCCTCGAAGGTTTGTATTTCGATCGGCAGGCGTGGCTGCCGACCCTCCTGGTGGAGGGTTCGACCATTCACGTGGGCATCGCCGCTCAGGGTTATCCCTTTCCAGCGCCCACCGGCATCGTGGATTATCGATTGCACAAGGTCGCTGACGCGAACGTCGTGAGCGTTGCGGCTGGCTTCGACCCGTATGCGGCGCCCTCGATCGAGGTGGATGCCAAGATCCCGCTGGTCCCGGAGCGGTTCGGTATTGCTGCGGGGCTCTCATACGCACGCGAGGAGTACTACGACGGTTCCGACGCTTATTACTTGCGGGCGGCGTTCATCCCGCGCTGGAGGATCACCGAGACCATTGAAGTCGTTCCGTTCTGGGGCCTCACCCGAGGTCGCGATGAGGAAGCCCCGCCCACGATAGTGACAGCCGGAGCATTCGCGCCGCCCCAGATCGAGCGCCGTCGTTACTTCGGACAGTCCTGGGCACAGAACGAGTCGGACAGCACCACCTATGGTGTCCTGAGCAAAGCGCGTATCGGCGAATCCTGGGCCATCGCGGCGGGCGTGTTCCGCTCGGTCCAGGAAGACATGGCGAGCTTCGCGGACCTCTATGTGGGAACGCAGCGCGATGGCTCGACGACCGAGCGTTTGATCGCCGATCCAGAGCAGCGCTATGCCTCTACGAGCGGTGAGATTCGCGCGTCGCGCAGCTTCATGGCCGGTCCTCGGCTGCACACGATCCATATGTCGGTTCGTGCGCGAGAGCTTGAAAGTATCTACGGAGGATCGATGGCGCTCGACCTCGGGCCACGCTCGCTGGGTCAACGAGTGCCCATCGAGCGTCCGTCCGCCTTCGCGTTTCGCGAGCGTACACGCGACTCCGTCGATCAAACGACTCTGGGCCTGGGCTATGAGTTGCGTTGGCGCGGCGTGGGTGAGGCGAGCCTCGGGGTGCAGCGCGCGGAATATGAGAAGCGTATCCGGCAGCCGGGGTTGCCCGAAGTCGGCACGGAGGACGACCCCTGGCTGGTGAGCGCGACCGTGGCGGCCCATGCATCGGCCGATCTGGCGTTCTATGCCGGGTATACCAGAGGGTTGGAAGAGACTGGGATCGCGCCCGACACAGCCGCCAATCGCAACGCCGCCTTGCCCGCCATTCGTACTCAGCAGGTGGACGGTGGCGCACGCTGGTCTGTGACGAAGGACCTGAAGCTGGTCGCCGGCCTGTTCGAAGTGAAAAAACCGTACTTCAATACCAACGAGAGCAACGTCTTCACGACCCTCGGCAACGTGCGTCATCGAGGAGTGGAGATAAGCCTCAACGGCAAACCGCATGAGGACTGGAGTCTCGTGGCTGGCGCGGTGTTGATGGAGCCACGCGTGACCGGCGAGCCGGTACGAGAGGGTCGCATCGGACGCAAGCCCGTCGGTCAAACCGAACGTTTGCTGCGGTTGAACCTCGAGTATCGTCCGCCCGCGCTGAGCGCCCTCTCGCTCGACCTCGCGGTGGCCAACTATGGTGAGCGGGTCGCCTCGAACGATGGGGCTTCCGTGCTGCCGGAGTACACGGTGGCCGATATCGGCGCGCGTTATCGGATGCAGGTTGGCGGGCGGCCGGCGACATTGCGCCTCTGGGTGGGCAATGTCACAGATGAATTCTTTTGGGATGTCTCCGCCAGCAATAGTTTCGGCCTGAGCGACGGGCGCCGCTACTCGGCGACGTTGTTCGTCGACATCTGAAGGCGCTGCGGTGAGCTTTGTGACAGCAGTCGGGATGTATGAGGGCGGCCGCGCGAGCCTTGAAAATTTGTGTGCTCACTGCGAGACTTGGCGGATGCAGCGCGCCTGGATATCACGTTTGCGTGGAGCACGAGCACGACGACGCTCGCACGTCGTCATACTCGGCTTGGCGTTATGCATGTGGCTCGTTGCGTTCGCGACGCACCTCCATAACGATGCCGACGAGCTCTCGTCCAAGGCACCGTCGACCGCCTGCAGCTACTGTCTGTCGCTGCCGAGCGGAGCCACGCCGCCGGTTCACGCATCCTTTGCGGTGCCCCGGTTCATTGTCACCGAGCTCGTCGAAGCCGTCGTCAAGACGCTTGCTGCGCGCGACGTTCCTTCCTCCTATTCAAGCCGGGGCCCACCGGCGCGTTGATCCATCCCCGCTGCATCGCTCGCGCGCAGTTTCGATTGCCCGCGAGGGCGCGCTCTTGCGCCTCGAAGATGCGGCAGCTCTGTTGAACACTGGTCGTCAATAGACATTGGCGTGATGCGCTATGCGCTTTGCCTCTAGCCCGCTGTGCGTGCTCGCGCAGTCGCAGGGCTCGCTTTGAAAAAATTCTGGAGATTCCATGAAACACAAAACTCCCCTCGATCGTGCAATTCGATGGGTCCTGGCGGGTTCGCTGGCCACGACGGTGCTTGGGGCGCACGCGCAAGACGCCAGAACCGAGCGCGTGCTCGAAACCGTGCGCGTATCGGCCAGTGCCTTGGACGAGGATGCTCAGAACCTGGCTGCGCCTTTCAGCATCCTGGATGGGAAGGCGCTGTTTGAACGTTCACAGCCCACGCTCGGCGATACCTTGAATACTTTGCCGGGCGTGAACTCCGATACTTTCGGCGGCGGCGCAAGCCGTCCGGTGATTCGCGGACAAACGGCACCGCGCGTCGCGGTGCTGTCGGACAGCGCAGTGCTGCTCGATGCATCGGACATTTCACCCGATCACGCAGTCACCGCCGAGCCCTTGCTGATCCAGCGCATCGAGGTGCTGCGGGGCCCGGCTACGTTGTTGTACGGCAGCGGCGCGATCGGCGGCGTCGTGAATGTCCTCGACAAGAAGATTCCAACGGCCTTGCCCAAGGACGGCGTCGAAGGTTCGTTCGGCGCGAGGGGGTCCAGTGTCGCGAAGGAGAAGGCGGGCGCGTTCGAGATCACGGCACAGGCCACCGAACATCTCGTCCTCCATGCCGAAGCGATGATGCGCGATGCGGATGACTATCGGGCACGCGGCTGGGACGAATCGCGTGTCGACGGTACGTTCGCCGAATCGGAGAACGCGAGTGTCGGCGTGTCCTGGGTAGGCGATCGCGGCTACCTCGGCCTCGCGTACAGCTATCGTGACGATCGCTACGGCGTGCCCGGGCACAGCCACGAGTACGAGAGCTGCCATCCTCACGGCAGCGCTCTTCATTGCGGCGCTCATGGAGGTGAAGAAGATGGAGAGCACGATCATGATCACGAGCACGAGCACGCAGCGCTGCCGGAGATTTCGCTGTTGAGTAAGCGCCTCGATTTGCGCGGCGAGATCGCCGATCCCGTGGCAGGCATCGAGCGCATCCGTCTGCGCGCGAGTCACACCGACTACCGGCATCACGAGATGGAAGAGGACGAGATCGCGACGACGTTCCTGAACGACGGTTATGAAGGCCGTATCGAGATTCAACATGCGCCGCTGGGTGCATTGCGAGGCGTCGTCGGGCTTCAGTACACGGACACGCAGTTCGCGGCCATCGGCGAAGAAGCGTTCATGCCGGAGGTCCAGAGCCGCTCGATCGGGGTGTTCGCGGTGGAGCACCTGGAGCTCACCGAAGCCTGGCACTTCGAGATGGGCGCACGACAGGAATGGCAGAAGCACGAGCCCATCAACGATGCGCGGGGCAGGCCGGAGTTCGATGACTCTGCGACCTCGGTCTCTGCCGCCGCCATTTGGAAGTTCGTGCCGGACTATTCGCTCACGCTCTCGATCGCACGGTCTGAACGACTGCCGCACGCCCAGGAACTGTACGCGCGTGGCATCCATCTCGCGACGAACACCTACGAGTGCGGCCTCGTTCCACATCCGCTGACCTGCGGCGGCGTCGAGAACAATGCAAGCCTGCAAACCGAAACGTCGAAAAACGTCGAGCTCACGCTCAGAAAGCTGGTCGGCGACCTGACGTTTTCAGTCGGCGCATTCCGCAATGAGATCGACGACTACATCTACGCACGCACGCTCGATCAGTTCGAGGATTTTCGTCTGATCAAATACACGCAGGCCGATGCGAAGTTTACCGGGGTCGAAGCCGAGGCAACCTATCGCGTGAACGATGGATTCTCGGCGACGGTGTTCGGCGACTACGTGCGGGCGGAGCTTGCGGATGGCGGCGGCAACCTGCCGCGCATCCCGGCAGCGCGTTATGGCACTCGCTTGAATGCGCAAGCAGGAGCGCTTGCGGGCGAGCTCGAGCTCTATCGTGTCCAGGAGCAAGACGATATCGCCGATTTCGAAGCTCCTACCCCGGGCTACGACATGCTGAATCTCACGCTGAGTTTCAGCCCGGCAGAGTCCGGCTACACAGTCTTCCTTCGCGGAACGAATCTGCTCGACGAAGTGGTATGGAATCATGCTTCGTATCTCGCGGGCGTCGTGCCGCTGCCGGGTCGCGGCGTGACCGCAGGTGTGCGGCTGTCGTTCTGACGACTTGGATGAACCTGTCGCTCTACGAACGTGTCAGCGAGCTCCACGGCGCCGCGCCGTGGGGCTCGGTGCTCGACGCAGGAACCGGGCCAGGCTCCATGCGCTGGCTGCTGTCGTTGCCGACCGAGCGCTGGACGGCTGTGACAGGCTCGCCGCGCATGGAGGCGCTGGTGCGCAAAGAAGCAGGCGATCGCATCCGTCCGGACGATCGCCTGATCCTCGGGAATTGGCTCGAACCGGAGTTGCTGGAGGGAGAGAAGTACGAAGTCGTGCTCGCCGATTACTTGCTCGGCGCCGTCGACGGCTTCGCGCCTTACTGGCAGGACCAGCTGTTTCCGCGTCTGCGCCCGTTGGTCGCGCGTCGGCTGTACGTGATCGGGCTCGAACCGTACGTGCCGTATGTGCCGAGCGATCCAGCGGGGCGGCTCGTAAACGAAATCGGGCGGCTACGCGATGCGTGCCTGCTTTTGAGCGGCGATCGGCCGTACCGCGAATACCCGCTCGACTGGGCGCTCCGGCATCTGCGGCTTGCACAGCTCCGGCCGGTGGACGTGCAACGTACGCCTATCATTTATGGCGAACGCTTCGTGACCACTCAGCTGGACTTGTGCGCACGTGCGGTCGAGCGACTCCGCGACCGAACGCTTGCGGTCTCGTTGCAATCGCATGTGGCATCACTTCGCGATCGTGCGTTGGCATTCGTGTCTCGCGAGGGCGGCATCCGGCACGGTCATGACTACCTCATCGCTGCGGAGCCGGTTGCGGACTAGAAAGCCGGCGGGAGCTCGCGGCGTGAGTTCCTCGCCCCACAATCAATGAGTTGCTGACGCAACCAGCGGCGCGCGGGCCGGCAGGATCGAGCGTTTCGCAAAAAAATCGCGCCGATGCCGTTCATCGTGGTTTGAATTGCACACGGCGCTCGGCTACGGTGCCAGTTCGCGCGGACAATTAAGGTTCAGATGCGCAGGCAATACAGTTCTGAAGGGGGCGTTCATGCGCCATCGTGCTCGTTTCGGCAACGCTTTCGCAGCCCGGCGAAGCTGGCGGCGACAGTTGCCTTACTGCTCGTGGCTGGCTTGAGCCGGGCAGCGCTGCCTCTCGATCCCTATTGGCAATCCAGGGACAACCAGGAGCGTGAGGCTTGGGTCCCGCTGCAGCTGCCGCCCGGCATCAAGGTCATGCCGACGGAACTGGAAGGTCCCGTGTTTGCGGATGAGAAGGGCATGACCCTTTACATCTGGCCGCAGCAGCAGTTGCGCAATGGCAGTCTCGGCGATCGTCGCAACAGTGGCGTCTCCACCTGCGACGACACCATCTATAAGGAGACGTCGGGCCTCATGAGCCCGTACCCACCGGGCTACCTGCTGCCGGACCTCGACCAGCGGCGCAGCTGCGAACAGGTATGGCAGCCGAAGCTGGCGCCCGCCGACGCCAAGCCCGTCGGCAAGTGGACCCTCATCAAGCGCAAGAACGGTCAGAGCCAGTGGGCCTACGACGGCGCGCCCGTCTACACCTCGTCTCTCGATCGTGAACCGGGCGATGTGCTCGGTGGCACCAAAGCCATCATCGTCGGTGAGCAGGGCGCCGTGCGCTTTCCGGTGGGCCCGCCGGCCGACGTGCCGCCCGAGCTGGACATCGTGCCGTTTCGCACCGGGCACATGGTGGTCACGAGCAAGGGCTATGCGGTCTACAGCTCCGACGCGGATGGTCCGAACAAATCCAATTGCAATGCCGAGTGTCTGAAAGAGTGGGTGCCGGTGGCTGCTCCGCAGATCGCGAAGGCGCATGGCGAATGGACCATCGTCGAGCGTTCGCCGGGCGTCGGGCAGTGGGCGTACCGCGGTAAGCCGCTCTACACCTATCGACTGGAAAAACAGGCTCGCAGCATGACCGGCAGCGACAATCCGGGCTGGCACAACGTCTTCACCCAGCGCGCCTATTCGCCGCCGTCGGAATTCACCGTGCAAGACTCGCGCATCGGCCAGGTGCTCGCGGACGCGAACGGCAAGACGATTTATCTGTATCACTGCAATGACGATGCGCTCGATCAGCAGGCGTGCGATCACCCGGACTCGCCGCAACAGTATCGTCTGGCGATCTGCGGCAACTTCGATCCGAAGGTGTGCCAGGAGACTTTCCCGTATGTGAAAGCCCAGCCCGGCGCCAAGGCGCAGAGCTCGCTGTGGACGGTGATCAGTATCGATCCGAACACCGGCAAGCGTGCCAAACCGGGGCAGGCGGGCGCCATCTCGGTGTGGGCCTATCGCGATCGTCCCGTCTACACCTACGGCGGAGACGAGCACCCGGGCGATGCCAACGGCGACAATTACGGCGAGTTCAACGGCGCCCGCAACGGCTTCAAGGCGTTCTGGCTGCGCGACGATTATCGCCACAACGCCATGGGCAGATCGCTGAAGGAAGTGACCGGCGGCTGACCGGAAGTTCCTGCAGGATATCGGTCAGGTCTGTTGGATCGAGCGGTCGTGCAGTGTGCACGACCGCGCATCGGCGCGGCGCTTGCCCGATTTCGCTCCGAGTCCTACAAGCGAATGGCACGCACGTTGCCGATACGTTGCCCGTCGAGGTCGAGCACTTCGAAACGCCAGCCGTTCCAGTCGTAGCCTTCGCCCGGTCCCGGCAGATGACCGAGGTGATGCAGCAGGAAGCCCCCTAGCGTGGCGAATTCAGGATCGACCTGCATGCCGGTGACGGCCAGACGGGTCTCGACTTGGTCGATTCGCGCGCGACCATGCAGCATCCAGACGCCGGGTTCCGCAGCAGCGCGCGCCAGGTCCTGCCCGCCGAGAATCTCCGGCAGGTGACCGGCGATGGCAGCGAGGATGTCGGTCGGTGTGACGATGCCTTTGAACGTGCCGTGTTCGTCGACCACGATGGCCATGTGCACCGGCGCTGTCTTGAATTCTTCGAGCAGCTTCAGCACCGGCATCGCTTCGGTCACGAACAGCGGGGCTCGCAGCGCCGCTTGCAGATCCCGACCGTCGCCCGTTTCCTGCCCACGCAGTAAATCCTTCGCGTGCACGATGCCGAGCACGGTGTCGTCGCGGCACACCGGAAAGCGCGAATGGCCGCTGTCGTACAGCTGTTGCAACAGTCGCTCCGGTGCATCGTCGATGTCCAGCCACACCGTGTCGATGCGCGGAATCATGATCGAGCGCACCGGCCGATCCGACAGGGTCAGCACTCTCTCGATCATCGAGCTCTCATCGGCTGTGAACGCCGGCTCGGGGCCACCGGATGAAACGATGGCCGCGACTTCTTCCGATGTGACTGGCGCGTCTTTTCCGCCCCTCAGGATTCGCAGCACCGCCTGCGCAGTTCGATCACGCACGTCCGACATGGTCACTCGCCTGGCGAGATTGCGACGCGCGATCTGATTGGCCGCTTCGATGAGGATCGAGAAGCCGATGGCGGCGTACAGATAGCCCTTCGGAATGTGGAAGCCGAGGCCTTCCACGATCAGGCTGAAGCCGATCATCAGCAGGAATCCCAGGCACAGCACCACCACGGTCGGATGACGGCTCACGAAAGCCATCAGCGGGCGGCTGGCCAGCATCATCACCACCATCGCGGCGATCACCGCGATCACCATGATGGACAATTCATCGACCATCCCGACCGCGGTGATGACGCTGTCGAGGGAGAACACGGCATCGAGCACCACGATCTGAGCGATCACCTGCCAGAACACGGCGTGAGCGGTGCCGCCCGCAGCGGCCACCGGGCCGCCTTCCAGGCGTTCGTGCAGTTCCAGGGTGCCCTTGAACAATAGAAACAAGCCACCGAGGATCAGAATCAGATCGCGCCAGGAAATGTCGCTGCCGTACACCGTGAACAACGGCTCGGTGAGCGTGACCAGCCACGAGATCGAGGCCAGCAATGCCAGGCGCATCAGCAGCGCCAGCGACAGGCCGAGCAGGCGCGCGCGATTGCGTTGATGTTCGGGAAGCTTGTCCGCCAGGATGGCGATGAAGATCAGATTGTCGATGCCCAGGACAATCTCTAGCAGGACCAGAGTCGCGAGACCGGCCCAGGCGGCTGGATCGACCAGCCATTCCAACATCATCGGGAAACTCCGCGGCGGGATGTCGACGCTGTTCTAATGATTCTTGCAACGGGCGGCGGGCTCACCGCCGCCCGGACGAGGGTCGCTGTCGATCAGAACTCGTCGCCGCCGAAGCTGTCGTCGAAGCCGCCGTCGTCCTCGGGCGCGGGCTCATCGACGGGCTCTTCCGGCGCAGCTTCGCTTGCTTTCGCATCGCCGGCAAACATGCCCGCGATGGCATTGCCGAGCAACACGCCGCCAGCAACGCCCATCGCGGTCTGCGCCGCGCCGGCGAGGAAACCACCGGACTGGCCGGGTTGCATCGGTGTCGCAGGACGGGCGTTGGGGGCGAGCGCACGAGTCGGCTGGCGATTGCTTTGTCCACCGCCGAACAGGCTGCCGAAGAAACCGCCGCCCGCCGGGCGTTCCCGTGCCTGGCGCTCCAGTTCCTCGATCTTCGCCTGCGCGTGTTGCAGCGCCTGTTCCTGCATCACGATGGTTTGCGCCATGAAATAGGGCGCGGCCGGTTGCTCGCTGATGCGTTGTTTGATCAACGCTTCGGCGGCTGCGTCGCGCGGCGGCGCCTGCCGTTCCACTTCGCCAAGCCGGTTGAACAGGCCCTGGATGATTTGTTGATCCTGGTTTTCCATAGCAGACCTCTTTCGTAAGGTGAGTTCAAAGGGATTGCGCAAGCAGTGCCGCGGCCTTCTCGAGATCTCTCGACGGTGCACGCGTGACCAGCACGTAAGCGACGTCGGCGCGTTGCCAGTAGGCGGCGGTAACGTCGTCCTGTTGCGAGAGTGTGGTCGGGATCGTGGCGGACGCTCCGGCTTGCACCGCGAACAGCGAGATTTCGCCGTACGTCGTGGAGTGCAGAGCCATTTCGACGCTGGGGCCGAATGACGACGGAAAGATCTGCACGTCGCGGACGCTCCAGTCGCTGGGCAGTGCCGGCAGCACGATGTGCGTGGCCGAGCGAATCTCCTCGGGGTCGTACTCGAGGGTTTCCGGTTGTGAAGTCATGACGGCCCGCAGCAGGGAGGTGCGATGAGCCATGACGGCATCGTGCACGTAGGCAGGCGGCATCGTCGAGGCGACCGCGCCAATGCTGGGAGTCAGTTGCGCGTGAGCGAGCCAGCCCACGGCAATGAGCCCCGTGACCGAGGCGATGCGCCGGAACTGACGCAGCAGCCCGTCGCGCCTCAAGCCTCGTTCCAGGCGGCGTGCGGCCCTGAGCGTCTTGATGTGTTCCACCCGCGGCTCATCGGCAAAGGCGAGGCGCAGTTCATCGCGGCTCTTCAAGTCCGCCATGATGCGCGCCGCGTCTTCCGGATGACTCGACAAATACGCCTCGACCTCGATGCGCCGGGGCACCGGCAGCTGATTTTCGAGGTAGCCCTGCAGATCGGCTTCGGTGATGGGGTCAGTGGGACTGATCATCCGCTCCTCCGACGATTTTCAGATGCGGGCGTGTCGCCGCGGGTGCAGATCGTTGCGCGGTGGTGCTGTCGAGCGCGCGAAGCGCCGCCCGCGCGCGGGCCAGTCGCGACATCAACGTTCCCTGGGGAATGTCCAGCACCGCGGCCGCTTCGGCGAAGCTCAATTCTTCGATGGCGACGAGGTGGATGGCGGCGCGCTGATCCTCCGGCAACTCCTCGAGCGCCCGGCGCACTTGCGCCAGGCGGACCACCTGTTCCTGCGTGTCAGCGCTTACCGAATCCTGCAGTCGGGAGGCTCGCTCGATGCGCTCGATCTCCGCCTGCCGAGCGCGCCGCCCGTCGACGAACACGTTGTGCATGATGGACAGCAGCCACGGCTTGAGCGCTCGCCCCTCCAGGAAGCTGGCGCGCTTTTCATACGCCCGCAGCAGGGTTTCGTGGACCAGATCCTCGGCATTGGTGTCGTCGCGAGTCAATGAGCGGGCGTACCGACGCAGGGCCGTCAGTTGCCCGACCACATCGAAACGCGACTTTTGCGGAGTCATGGGACATATACGCAGCTGCGGGCCAGATTAGTCCCTGAGCCAGGCAACATCTCATCAATTGGCATTCCTCGCCATCGTCGTCTTCGATCAGCGAGCATTTCAATCAGTTGCAGCCTTGCCGAAGTCAGGGAAGTCGATCAATCGGAGCTTCCCTGGCCTGATTATTCCCAGCAGCGGTCCTTGCGCCCCTTGAGTGTCTGAGCGCGGGGGCAGGAGCGCTCGGGGATGCGGCCGGAACGAATCTCCACCAGGCGCTTGCCAGCCTTGCCCCGATCTATCAGCTCGAACGCATCGTAGAGTCGGCCGGTCGCGGTCCGCGCTTCGTAGTGGAGGCGTTCGCCATCCACTCGAAGCACCTGAAACAGCTGGGTGTCCTCGGCGACCGGCGCCATCGTGTTCCGCGCTTCCTGCGATACTCGGTATTGCTTGGCGCCGGTTACCGAGACTACGAAGATCGGCGTCTGGTCGGGCGCGGTTGCACCACGGCGACCATAGGTGTGATCGTGACCTTGCAGCACCAGGTCGACCCGATGCTTGCGGATTACGGGCAGCAGGTGTTCCGTCAGCTTCACGTTGTCACGATCGGCCCGGGGCGAGAAGAACGGCTGATGCGTGACCACCACGGACCAACGATGGGGATTGGCGGTCAACACAGTGTCGAGCCAACGCGCCTGGGCTTCCGCCGTGCCCAGATCGAGCGCTGAAGTGCCGTCGATCACGACGAAGCGCACGCCTTGATAATCGAACCAGTAGGTGGTCTGGGATGCCTGCTCCGTGCCATTCGACGGCAGCGCGAACTGCATTGGCCAGTGCGCACCGAGCACGCGGCGTTCTTGGGGCGTGTCCTCGTGCTCCTCGAAATACTCGTGATTGCCCGGCGCCGGCGCGGTCATCATCATGGTCGGCAACGCGCCGTTCGCTTCGAACCACTCGCCCCATTCGTTGTCGTCTTCGCCGTTGCCACCGCTGACGAGATCGCCGGCGTACAGGGCCAGTCTGGCGTCGGGAGCGTGTCGCAGAGCTTCGCGAAGTACGCGCGTGCTGAGACTCACGTTCTTGTTCTGTGTGTCGCCGAAGTACAGCAGCGTCAGTGGCCCGCTCTGAGCTGCGGTGCGCAGCTGCATCCATGCACTCCAGGTGCGGTTACCCTGGACGCGCCAGGCGTAGAGCGTATCGGGCTGCAGCTTGTCGACATTTGCGCGGTGATAGTGGGCGACGCCGTTCTCGGTTTTGAGGGTGCGCGTGGTGGCGCGAATCTGGCGAGGTGTTCCCATGTCGGGCGAGTCGCCAGCCACGACGATTTCGAGCATCGGCGCATCCACCGACGCGTCGGTACGCCAGGACACCGCGAATCCTTGGCTCGCGTCCTGGGCCGGCGAGGCGACCACGCGATCTGGAAATCCGCTCGGGGCATAGCGCATTACGCCTTTCGGTACCAGCGTATTGGGCTCCGGCGCACGCGTCTGCGACGCGTGGGCCGGCAGCTGGGCGAACAGCGTCAGTAGCAGGCTTGCCAATGCAAGCCACGAGGCATACGTGCCAGCGGCGGTCGCCGGACGTGCTTCGAATCTGCAATCGATATCGGACATTTCTCATCTGCGCAGGTGGGCTCACGTTACAGGGTGTCACAGTGGGATGACGTCTTGATTGCAGAGGCATCGGGCTGGTCGGGCGGCACCCGAACTGCTGGCGCGGGCGCGTTTCATCCTGGGCGAGTTGCAGCGCCGCTGTTGTCGAGCTTCATCCCAGGATCGAAGTCATTCCCCGCGATGTCCTTGAATACCAGCATCTGCGGAAGCTTCGCGGATGCGCCGTCGTAGAACCCGGCCTCGCTCGCGAACTCCTTCGGGTTGCGGAAGGTGCCGAACAGGAGGTCGAACAGCGGCAGGTCGGAATAGTTGTATTGATGAATGCCGCGGGCGTGATGAACGCTGTGACTCTCGGGACGCTGCAGGATATATCCGAGCCATTGCGGCGTGCGCACGTTCAGGTGCTGGAAGACGGCCAGAAACATCGTGGCGTACAGGAAGTACGTGACGGCCTGCGGGCCGAGCCCCACCACGGTCAGGCTCAGACTGCTGAGCAAAGTGAAGCCGACGATGTCCAGCGGGCTGAAGTAGAACGCACCATAACTGTCCAGGCGCTCGGCGCTGTGATGCATCTGGTGAAAGGAGCGCCACAGCCAGTGCACCCGATGCATGGTCCGGTGCCAGACATAGACGAACAGCTCGTAAGCGAGCACGGCGATGCCGGCCCCGACGAACGGATTGAGCGCCTGCAGGTCGAGGAGCTGGTAGCGCGCCAGCGTTTCGCCCCACAGCAGGGGGAGATAGGACGAGGCATAAAAATAGACGCCGAACACGATCAGCGCCCGGGTTCTCCAACCCTTCACCTGGGGCAGGCGGCGGGCGGGGAACAGCGCTTCCAGCAGGATCAAGGCGCCGTACAGTCCCAGGACGGTCAATGAGACGGGGTCCAACAGAATTTCCAGCGGCGTAGGCATCGGAGTGCTCCCTAGAGTTGGTGGTTCGATCCGCACTCTGGCTGCGCTGGCCGGAAGGTTGCTTGGCGGCTGGGTAATTTTCAGGTAATGATTCGATAACCTTTCCAGGGTATGCCGCGCCGCATTGGCGCGTGGTCATAAAGGATTCGGTACCGGCGCTCGAATGAAGTACCAGATAGCCGAATTCACCGTCGATACGGCCCGTTACCGGATCAGCAGCGGCGACGCCGCCATTGCCGTCGAGCCGAAGGTCTTCGATCTGCTGGTGTATCTGATCCGGCATCGCGATCGCGTGTTGTCCCGCGAGGAGCTGTTCCGGGAAGTCTGGGACGGGCGCGAGGTGTCGGATGCGACGCTGAGCAATCACGTCAAGAGCGCACGGAAGATCCTGGGCGACAGCGGCGAGCTGCAGAAGACGATCCTCACCATCCGCGGCCGCGGCTATCAATTCATCGCCCCGGTCACAGTCATTCCGGAAGACGCAGGCGCCATGGCGGACGATCGAGCGGCGGCGCAGCCTGCGCCCGATCGCGGCGCTGCCGTCATTGCACCATCTTGGCGCTTGCCGTTCGCGATCGCCGGTCTGCTGCTCGCGGCATTGCTCGGTTGGCACGCGTTGGCATCGTGGCATTCGCGGCCTGCACCAGAGTTGCCGTATGTCGTCGTCGTGCCGTTCGATGTATCCGGCGATGCGCCCGGAGCCTGGCGCCCGTTTGCGGATCAGGTCACTCGCGAAGTGATTCGTAACCTGAGAAAGATATCGGGCTTGCGGGTGGTGCCGACCCCTTCTGCATTTACATTCCGCGACAACAAGGCGCGCGATCACATCCGTCGCCAGCTGCCCGAGGTGCAGTATGTGCTCGATGGCGTCGTGAGCATCTCTTCAGGTAACGAGCTGCGCATCACCGTGGAGTTGGAAGATCTGCGTAACGGCCTGGTCGTCTGGGACAGGGATTACGACGGTCGCACCGACGACACGAATCTGTTCGCGATGCAGTCCGCCATCGCCGGCGCGGTCTCGGATTCCTTGAAGGTGGCGATTCTCGCGGAGGAGCAACGAGCGCTGGACGAGTTTCCCACCGGCAACCTGCAAGCCTACGAAGCGTACGTCGCGGGCCGCTATCAACTGGATCGGCTCAGCCACGACTCCCTGCCGCGGGCGATCGAGCTGTTCGACCGGGCGATCGCGCTCGATCCGAAGTTCTTCGATGCCTATATCGCCCGCAGCGATGCCTACCGGCAGTTGTTTGCTTATTTCGAGCCGCCGGTCAACATGCTGCAGAAGGTCGTCGATTCGTTGTCCGAAGCACAGCAGCTGCGGCCCGATTCCGCCGAAGCGTGGTCGTCGCTGGGGTTGACCTATGTGATGGCGTGGCGCTGGAAGGATGCCTGGATCGCCTTGAGCAAGGCGAAGCGTCGCGACCCGACACTGGCGCAGACCGAATTGGGATTTGCGTTGTACTACTCGGGGTTGGGCGAAGCGCAGAAGGTCAAGCTGGCGCTGGCCGCTGCCGATCGCCTCGATCCGCTCAACGTGGAAATGGCGGATTGGGGCAACTGGGCGCTGTTCATGGTGGGCGAAAGCGAGGCGGCGCGCGAGTGGGCCGACCGGAAGATGGCACAACACCCGGACGTTGGCCCTGTGTTTTCCGGGGCGGGCGTCGGAGCTTTCATTGCCGGCGACCATCGAACAGCCGTGCGGTTGGCCGAAAGGGGCGCCGAACTGGATGGATCGCCGGTCGCGTTGATCATGCTGGCACAGGCCTATGGTCATGCAGGGCAGAAGGACAAGGTATTGCCGCTTCTCCAGAAGGCAGCTAGCGCCGGAACCTATGTATGCCCGTACGAATCGGCGGCCGCTTATCTGAGCATCGGCGACCAGGAGCGCGCCATGACGCTGCTCGACGATGCCGTGGCCAAGCGCTCCAACTGTCTCATCTTCCTGCGCAACGATCCCCGCCTGGAGCCGATCCGACGGCATCCTCACTATTCAGTCCTGTTGAACCGTGTCGGCCTGGATGATGTCGCGGTGGCGTCGTACAGGAGATGACGGTCTACGGCCGGAAGATGGCCGGCAGTAACCCGTGTCTCCATCTCTCATGCGCCGGCGGCGGCGCTTGACTGCAAGACGGCGAACCAGCATCTAATCTATGCCGCACATCCCCGGCACGCGGCCTCTCCATGAAACGGCGCTGCGCGATCGTCGAGTGCTACAACCGTCACGATGAGGTGTATCTCACCACGGCGTCCCTCATGGATCGCCTCGGTTACGAGGTGCACGTGTTCAACACCATGAGGAATCGGGTGAAGAACTCGTTCGTCCATGCGCCGGCGCTGGCGCGCCACGTGCACTCTCATATGTCTTCCGCCGGCGTGCTTCGAGCCGCGTGTGCCGACAGCTTCGACGTGGTCATATTCAACACACTGGAAGGCGCCGCCGTCCTGGAGTGCGCGCAACGGATCGTTCAGAACACGCCGGTACTGGGGTTCATCCACAACGCGAGCTTCCTGGCGAGCAAGCCGGAATATGCCGCTGTCATCAATGACCGTCGCTGCCGGCTGCTGGCGCTTGCTCCTTACATCGGATGGAACGTCGCCGACATCGTGGAGGTTGGCTGCATGTACCCGGTGTTCTTTTACGAGCGCTCGGTACCGCGCATCGCCCCCAATGGCAAACGCCGCTTCTGTGTGCAAGGTTACTTCGATCCCACACGCCGTCACTACAGCCAGCTCCTGGCCGCGTTGGAGCAGCTTCGATTCGAGGGGCGGGACGACTTCGAAATCTATGTGATGGGGCGGTGGTTCTCGAAGGACTTCGCGGCCTTCGATGCCGAGGTCGAGCGCAAGGGGTTGGCCCATTACGTGCGTTACACCTGGAAGGGCATCGGCTACAGAAGCTATTTCCGCCTGCTGAACAGCGTGGACTTCATCCTGCCGCTGATCAGTCCGCAGTCTCATCCCGAATATTTTCGCCGCAAATCCACCTCGTCGGTGGCCGCGGCCATCGGCTTCGGCAAGATTCCGATCCTGCATCGACAGCTCGCCGAGCTCTACGGGATCGAGCGATTCGCGCTCACTTATACGGACGACCTGGCTGGCACGATGCGCTCCGCACTGGACCTGCCAGCCAATGAACTGGCGGCACGGCACGCTCGCATGCTGCAGGTCAAGGAGGAGTATTGTGATTACTCACTGCGCCAGATGCAGCAAGCGGTCGCGCAGGTCACCGCCGCCCGTCACTAGTGTCGTTGCCGGAGCAGCGCTTTCACTGCAGGCCGATGGATCACGAACGGCGTCTTGCCCAGCGCCGTCCGCTCGAGCGACTCGGCGATCTCGATGCTCACGTCCATGCTCCGTGGCAGCTTGAGTCGAATGTTTCCAATCAGCTGTTCCTCATCGCGTGCGCAGTAGCCGTGGCCTGCGATGACCAGAATTCGTACGCGCTGCAGGCTCTCCTGAATGACCTGAATACGCGTTACGTGCAACACATCGCGTGGGAACTGATTGATGGCGGGCGTGACCACGCCCTCTGGCGTCAACAGGACGTCACCGCTTCGACCGAGCACGCCTGCGAAGGTCCGCAGGCCCAGTGACAGTTCTTCCAATTCGGCATCCTGCCAGGCCGAGGGCAGGCGGATCAGGTCGCCGCTGCGATAGCGCACCAGTGCCATCGCCTGGTTCCACAGCGACGTGCCGACGATCTCATAAACATTCTGGCCCTCGTCCTCGCCAACGTGCACCAGCTCGATATGTGCATAGCCGGGCAGAAATCGATACTCGCCCTGCGTGGTTGCATACGCGAACGCGGTACGCTCGGCCAGGCCGTAGTAGTCCAGCAACGAGCAACCGAGCAGTCGCCGAGCGTCGTGCCACACTTGTGGGTTCAACATCTCGGACGAGCACACGACCCTCGGCAGATGAAGTTTCGTTCCCGTGCGATCGAGCAGCATGCAGAGCGCTTCGAGCGAGGACGGATAGGCAAAGAGCACGTCGGGCGCGAACGACGTCAATGCGCGGCCGTAGGCGTCGATGGTGGCGTCACTCAGGTGACACGACGAGAGCAGCATCCGCTGGCCACCATTGGCGAAGACCCAGAACGGCGGTCGAAAATCACTGGGATCTTTGATGGCATCGCCGCGCAAGACCGCGTAGCGCGCTGCTCGTGCATTCGTCCCCAGCTTCTGCATCACGTTATCGATGCACGCCTGCTCGGAGGCAATGGAGCGCAGCGAACGGAATATGCGCAACGGAACGCCGGAGGTGCCGCCAGTGCTGGCGGTGACCGTGAGAAACCGGGCATGAGTGCGAAAAGCGTTCGGATCAGTGTGGACCGCGCTCTTGTCCAGCAGCGGCCACGTGCTCAGATCTTTGCTGCCGCGAATGATCCGTCCATACGGTGAGCGCCTCGCGGACCACAGCGTCTTCTCGAGGCGATCGCGCGTCCAATCGCGTCGAGCGTGCAGATCGGCGCCCTCCAGTTGCACCAACGCCTTCCGTGTATCCGCGTAGAACAAGGGATTGCGGCGCACGGCCGCGTCGCCGATCTTGAGTCGCTTCAGCGCGTTGACCAGGCGATGCGCCGACACCAGAGGGCTCCACGGTTGCTGGGGCTCGCGTTGGCTAATGAGAATGCAAGATCAGCTGCTCTGCTGCTTCCGTAGATCGTGCAGTGGGTTGATCCCCGCGGCGCGCAACGCCGCATCGGGCCAGTGTTCGTCGTTAGCGCGGCCGAGCACCAGGCCGACCAGAGTGATGGCGCATGCGCCGCAGATGTAGAGCATCATCCATTGGATCCCATGTTGCCGACTCAGCAGCCACGTGAGCACCAGCGGGGCGATCGCTCCACCCACCACGCCGGCGAGGGTGTAACCCAGCGAGCTTCCTGTGGATCGCAGCCGGGCAGGGAACTGCTCGGCGATGAAGGCGGCCTGCGGACCGTACATCAGCGAATGAAACATCAGGCCCCCGATTACGCCAATCAGCACCGACTGGAAGTCATGCGCGAGCGCGAAAAAACCCGCGCTCCACAGCGCAGCGCCGACGGCACCGATCGCATAGATGCGTTTGCGTCCAAAGCGATCCGACCACCATCCGGACAACGGGATCAACAGGACCTGTAGCGCCGAGCCGGACAGCACTGCCGCTACCGCCTGGGCGCGGCTCAAGCCCAGACGATGCGTCGCGTAGGTGAGCACGAACACTGCAAACAAAGAGTAGAGCACGTCCGGGCCGATGCGAGACAGAATCGCCGCGGCAAGCGCACGACGATGATCGCGGAGGACTTCCGTTACTGGCGCCCTCGGACTCGCGCCACGGGCTTCGAGCTGGCGGAACACCGGCGTCTCTTCCAGATGCGAACGTATCCACAGGCCGAAGCACACCAGCACTGCCGAGAACAGGAACGCCAGGCGCCAGCCCCAGCTCAACAGCGCGTCTTCCGACAATGTTGCCGAGAGCAGGCCCAGGATGCCGCTGGCGAGCAGGGTGCCGATAGGCGGGCCGATCTGAGCCGCCGAAGCCCAGAAGCCGCGCTGACCCGGCTGGCTCAGTTCGCTCGTGATCAAGACCGCGCTACCCCATTCGCCGCCGACGCCGACGCCTTGCGCGAAACGCAGCGAGACCAGCAGGGCGGGGGCAATCGGCCCGGCTTGCGCGTAGGTCGGTAGCAATCCGATCAGAAACGTAGCGATCCCCACCACCAGCAACGTGATGACCAGGACGCGCTTGCGTCCGATGACATCGCCGAGTCGGCCAAACACGATGCCGCCCAGCGGTCGCGCCAGATAGCCCACTGCAAAAGTTGCGAAGGCCTGCAGGGAGCCGGTCAACGGGTCGTTCGGCGCGAAGAAGAGTTGTGCGAAGAGCAGTGCCGCCGCCGCGCTGTACACAGCGAAGTCGTAGTACTCGAGCGAGGTGCCCGAGAGGCTCGCCGCGAATGCCCGGTACAGGGCGCGACGCTCGTCGATGGGTCGAATCGACGCGCTTGAATCCAAACTGCGAGCGTTCATCCGATGCCGGCCTCGCGTCGTCAAAGCGTCGCGGCCGGGCGGGCCGCGGGGTTCAATGCCTCGGAGCAAGCATTGCTTGCGCATCGGCACCCGTGTTGTCGAGCAAGGCGAGTCTAGCCGAACCTCGGCATGGCATTTATAAAATTCGCTGGCCGCGGGCCGGCCAGCGATGCCGCTGCTTCAATTACGGACGCGGCCAGCTTGCGAGTTGCCTTGCCCGTCGGCAGTTGCGTCATTCTCCGGGACGTAGATCAACCTGCCATCGGAGAGTCGATAAGTGATGCCGGCTTTGACCCCTTCGCCGGTGCCGATCTCATCGCCCGCCTGGTAGCGCCGCAGTTCTTCGCCTTGCTTGATCAGCATGCGCTGGTCGGCCTGGCCGGGGTTCTCGATCACCATCACGTTCTGTTGCGAGAACGGGTTGAGCGGGTTGCGCACGATCACGATCAGCAGGATGCCGATCACCACCAGAAACAGATCGATCAGATTCACCAGCGACAGGATCGGGTCGTCGGCTTCGTCGTGTTCGAGGAAACGGCTCATGCGGCTTCTCCAGCGCGCTCGATCTCGCGCAATTCCTGCAGCAGCCAGCGACGACGGATGGTGAGAACGAAGAAGGTGATGCTGGCGCTGACGAGCGCGAGAATCACGGCCGAGAATGCGACCACCAGGTTGTTACCGACCCCCTGCGCGTCGCTGGTCGTGAGTGCGAGCAGGGCAGGGCCCATCGGAATCATCGTGGCCACCAGACCCAGCATGGGCGCGCTGCGCGAGGTGATGCGCAGCCATTCCAGCCGCTTCATGATCCACAGCTCCAGATCGTCGCTGGTGAAGCCGCTTTGTTTTCGATACTCCCCCAGAGGCGAGCGATAGATTCCGCGGCGGCGCTGCCATGCTTCGACGGCGAACGCGCCCAGCGCAACGAACGCATAGATCAGTGCGGCCACGATCAGCAGCAGGACGGGGGTCATGAACAGCCGGGTGAGGGCGTACAAGGTGCTTTCGAGCTCATTCATTTCAGGTCGTTCCAAGGTCAAGCAGGTTTCACGAAGGCAGTCGAGCGGCGAGCTTGCAGCAGGCCGCCGCTGATGAAGCAGAGCAACAGTGCGAGCAGAGCAAGCCACACACGCCACATCGGCTCAGGCGTGCTTTGTCGGGTGGTTTCTTTCAGGACCTGGCCACGAACGGTTTGTGTCGGAGCCGATGTCGAGCTCGCTGCTGTTTGCGCTGAAGCGGCACTGTTCGGTGTGGCCTGGCCGGTCTGCAGTCCGAACCCCGCAGCCATCTGCTGCGCAAATTCGCGGGTCGCAGTCGCCCCAGTGGTCACGCCCTGAGCGGCCAGCGCCTGCCAGCGCTCGGCGATTTCCCGGCGCGTTTGCTCGGCCGCATCCCAATATCCCTTGCGAATGGCTTCGAGCATGCGTTCCAGCACCTGGGCCTGGGCCATCGGGTTGTTCCGCTCGAACCACTGCTGCATGTCCAGCCGATGTTTGTCCATCACATACACATCGTGCATGGCTTGCCACTGATCGGCGCGCACCGTGGCCGGATCGAGCGCCTGCCAGCCGAACAGATTGTTGATGGTGTCCACGATCTCCAGCGTGCCGGCGTAGCCTTCCGACTGCATGGGCTTGATCCATTGCGGATTGAGATAGCGCGCGCGCATTTCTTCAGCTAGGAAGCTCGCGGCGGACACGACGCGGCCTTGCGCGCGACGCTGGTCGGAGATGTAGAGCTCGGGACTCGCGCCATTGAGATGACGAACCGCCAGCGACAGGCCGCCGAGGAACTGGAAGGGATCGTCGCCGGTGAGCACGCCATAGAGATTGGAGGAGCGCGACAGCACGGCGGCCTGCACGCCCTTGAGCTGTTCGGCGTAGACATTGACTTTGCCGGCGCTCACGCCCCAATCCTTGCTGCCGTAGGCATATTGCAGCCGTGACAGGTACTGCTCGGCGAGCGGGGCGTCTTTCTCCCAAGCCGTCGAGTCGAGCACTGCATCCGACAGCCCGACGCCGTAGTCGCCCGGCTGATTACCGAACAACCGAACCGCAGCCATTCGCTCGGCCTGAACGCCGTCCATCCCTTGCTGCTTCAGGCTGAGCGCCGCCGCCTTGGTGTTGGTCGCGATCGCGTTGCCGGGCTCATCGAGCTTCGACAAGCGTTCGGTGGCGTCCGCAAGCAGACGCATGAAGTTTTCGAACTGGTCGCGATACGCGCCGGTGACCTGCACGACCGCATCGATCCGGGGCCGCCCCAGCTCACGCGCCGGAATGATATCGAGCGCAGTGACGCGTCCTCCCTCGTCCCAACGAGGCCGCAGGCCCATCGCATGCAGGATCTGGCTCTCGGTGATCCCCATGTGTCGCATGGCCTCCACCGACCACAGGCTGAAGGCCAGCTTGGTCGGGGCCGCGCCAGCATGCTTGCCGCGATAGTCCTCGACCAGCGCATTCAGTGCATCGTTCGCGGCATCGAATGCGCTGCGCGTCGGCAGCTTGTCCGGCTCGAAACCGAACAGATTGCGACCGTTGGGCACCTCCGGATTGCGCACCGGGTCGCCGCCGGGACCGGGCGGCACGAAATATCCAGCAAGCCCATCGAGCAGAGCCGTGAGCTCATGATTGGCGGCGAGGTGCCGATCGAGTTTGACTGCGCGCTCCAGGAACGGCTGCAGCGATGCGTTCGCTCGTGACACCGGTGTGCCTTCTCGCAGATGACGCCGCAAGACTTGATACGGCGCCGTGGACGTGAGCTGAGCAGAGTCGCCGGTGAAGAACTCGTTGCCGTCCGGCGTGGATGGTTCGGGAGCCGAGGCCGCAGCCACGGCGTTCGCGAAATCCGCGCCGAGCTGCTGGATCACCGTGCCGAGCCTGTGCTCGGCACTCGGCGATGATCCAAGCGTATGCAGTCCGAGTGGAATGCTTTTCTGCGCAAGCTCGTGCAGATGATCGTGAAACGCCGCGAGGAAGCCATCGAAATTCTCGCGCATGGCCTGCTCGGTCCAGTTCATATCTTTGTGCAGCGAAAGCTCAAGGATCATGCGGCGCATGTTCTCGGCCGTGCGATCGCGGACCGCGCCTGGATCGAGCTGGATGTACTCGTGCAGAAGCGCGTGAATGTCTGCCAGTTCTTTGTAGAGGCCGGATGGCGCGAACGGTGGCGTCTGGTGGCTGACGATCACTGCGCGGCCGCGACGTTTGGCCTGCAATGCCTCGCCGATGTTGTCCTGGATGTAGGGATAGAAGACCGGTACGTCGCCTACTGCCAGCAACGGGTAGTCGTCGACCGAGAGCCCGCGATCCTTGCCGGGCAGCCATTCCTGCGTGCCGTGCGTGCCGAAGTGGATCAGCGCGTGCGGCGCGGCTTGCCGCATATACAAATAGGCTGCCATGTACAAGTGATCGGGCGGCAGCGCGCCATCGTGATAGCCCTCGCCGGGCGTGCCGCCGCGGGGCATCTGCGGCAGCAACATCAAATTGCCGAGCTGCCAGCGCGGAATCACGAACTGCGGCTCGCCGTCGATCTGTCGAACCGCCCAGTGGGCTTGCGGATCGCCCCAGCGCTCGCGCATTTGCGAACGAACGGCGGGTGAAGTGGTGGCCAGCCAATCGTTGTATCTTTTGAGCGGCAGGGTGGCCGCAAGCCCCGCGCTCAGCAGTTCGTCCAGTCGATCGTGGTGATACAGCACCGAGAGCAGCTTCTGGCCCGTATCGATGATCTGCTGCTCGGTAGCGGGGGACACCTTGTAGCCGGCGTCATGCAATGCGCGCGTGAGCGATTCCAAGCTGCGCGGTACGTTCAGGTTCGACGCCGAAAAGTTCTTCTCACCGTGCGGGTAGTTCCAGAACATCAGCGCGAGGCGTTTTTCGGCCGGTGGCGTGTGACGCAGCCGTGCGAGTGCCGACGCCTTGCGCAGAACGGCGTCGACCTGCGGCTGCATCGGGACGAGCACACCGTTGTCGACGGCGGCGATGACCAAGGGATCGCTCATGCCCCAGGTCTCGTACACGGCGATGAAGGGCGCCACCAAGCGTGACGGCGCGCCACTCGTCTGTTTCTTCCATTCGTCGGCGTTGCCGTCCCGATAGTTCAGGGTCTGCAGCACGGGAATGCGCAACTGCTCGAATTCACGCATGCGAGCGCGGCCATTGCCCATGTGCTGCATGTTGATGAGCACGTCGGCTCGAGCCGGCTTCAGCGTCTTCTGCAAAGCATCGTCGGCTTCGGCATCGAACCAGAAAGGCACCGGCATCTGTCCAAGCGCTTCGCTTCGCCGAACGACGGCATCGACGACCTGCGTTTGCAGTGTCGCGAATGCCGATGCATGAATGGCCATCGCAACGCGTGGCGCATTCGGCTTCCAGCGCTGTTGTCCCCACGCCATGTAGTCGTTCAGGGTTGCGAACAGGCGGGGCGCATCGGGGTGGTAGTAACCGTTCAACGGCACGACCATCGGCGCGGGCACTTTCGAGACGTCGTCCTTGGCATGCCAGGCGCGGAAGTAAGAGAAGAAGTTGCGCAGATTGGCTTCGCCGCCGTTGCGGTAATACTCGACCAGCACGCGACCGTGGCGCTCGGGCAATCCGGCGTATGACTCGCGCCGCGTGGTCGCCTCCAGTCGAGGAACGACGAGGCGCGCCAATTCCTCGCCGACGCCTTCTTCGACGCGTTGCCGGGCGCTCTGCAATGGCGCTTCGATGATCAGCAGATCCGCCGCTGCCATCCATTGCCGCGGTGGCTCCGGGAAGGCGTTGACGTACGCCCATTCGACGCGCACGCCTGCCGTCGCGCCGACGTCACGGAGCTTTTCCAACCGTCCCTGAAGGACGGAGTCGTCGGCCACCACGCGGATCACCGGCGCACTTGCATGCGCCAGTGTGCTCGCGATACTGGCCAACACCAGCACGAGAAGCCGCCGAAACATCAGAAGCTCCCTGTGAATCCGGCCGAGTACGAGCGCCCGACCTCGACATAGTTGAAGCGAGTGGATAGCTCGGCGAGGCTTTCATCCGTGAGATTGTCGCCGGACAGGTGCAGCTTGAAGTGCGGAGTCAGCTGGTAATTCAGATCCGCGCCCCATAGCGTGTAGTCGGGCAATCCATAGCGCACCTCGCTCGAATACATCGTTTGTTTGCCGTAGTAGTTGCCTCGAAGCTGTGCGTTGAGCCTGTCGCCGGCCAGCCACTTCAGTGTGATGTTGGCCGCGTGTTTGGGCTTTTCGGCCAGCGGCTGGTCGGCGCTGAGGTCCTTGGCGTTCAGGAACGTGTAGTTCAGGTCGATGCCCAGCCGCGGCACTGGCGCAAAGGACGTCGCGATCTCGACGCCCCGAATGCGCGCTTCCTCGACGTTCTCGTAATTCAGCACACGCAGCGCGTCGCAGTCGGCGGCGCAGTAACTCTGAATCAGATCTTTGACGTCGTTCTGAAACAAGGTGGCCTGCAACGACCAGCGCTCGGCCCGATAGTGGGCGCCGAGCTCGTAGCTGGTGTTGAATTCCGGTTCGAGGTTCGGGTTGCCGAACACCACGAAGGAACTGGTCGTCACCGAATATTCCGGCGACAGCACCTTCAGGTTCGGTGCCTTGAAGCCCCGCCCGACGCCGCTCTTGAACGTCAGCCTGTCGCTGGCGTGATAGACGGCGTAGGCGCGAGGGCTGTGATAACCGCCGAAGATGTCGTGATCGTCATAACGCGTGCCGAGCACCAGCAGCCATCGATCCAGCGCGAGCTCGTCCTGCACGAACACCGCCCGGTGCCGCACACTGTCGTAGCCTGCGCTGTTCATCGAGGTGTCGAACAGTTCTTCCTCGCGCCATTCGCCGCCAACGCTGAATCGGTTCGAGTCGCCGAGCTTCACGGTGGTGCGCGCATCGTAGGTCCGGTCTTCGAGCGTTTGCGGCCGCACCGCCGTGCCACTCGAACGGCGATTGCGCTTCTCGAGCCGGGTGCCGTACGCCCGCACGGTCGTGTTGCCCCAGTGCCAGTCTCCGGTGTGACTCAGGGAGTACTGCTCGCGGTCGATCAGGTCCTTCGTCACGTAATAGTTGCGGCCGGTGATGGCGTTGCGCGGGCGATCTTCGCTGCCGCGTCCATAGTTCAGGCTGATCCGCTGCGCGTCATCCGGTGTCCAGTTGAACGCCAGATTGCCGTTGATGACCTCGCGGCCTTCCATTTCCGACAGGCGCGGATCGGAGGGACTCACGGTCGGTTCGCGATCGCGGAATTCGCCGTATGCCGTGATGCCGAGCCGGTCTTGAACGAGCGGGCCGGAGACATAAAGCCCGGTTTGCAACACCTCGCCGCCGCGTCCGTCTTCCCGCCATTCGCCGCGAGACGTCATGCTGGCTCGCCATTGATCCGTCGCCGGACGCGTGATGATGTTGATCACGCCGCCGAGTGCATCGGATCCATATAAGGACGACATCGGTCCTCGTACCACTTCGATTCGCTCGATCCCTTCGGTGGGCATCCAGCCCACGTCCGCTTCCGAGTGGCCGATCACGCTGGCGGTCTGACTGACGCGTCGACCATCGATCATGGTCAGCGTGTACTCGTTGGACATGCCCCGAATGCTGATGCCACGGCGACCAAGTCCCACGCCGCCCACGTGCACGCCGGCGGCACCCACCAGCGCATCGGCGAGATCCTGCACCGGCCGATTGTTCAGTTCTTCGCGCCCGATGACGGTGATCGAGGCGGGCGCATCCTCGAGTTTCTGTTCGATGAACGAGGCCGTCACGACGACCTGCGGAATGTCTTCGGGCACATCCGCGCGGACATTCTGAGTGACGATCGCACCAAACAATGCAGATGCAACGAGCAGCCGCTGCCCACGGCCAATGAATGATTGACTCACGAAGCTTCTCCCCAAAAACACACGCCAACGGGCGTGCGCGGCGGCCATTGCAGGTGACGAATGTCACGCGCAGCCGCGGTCGGTCGCGCAGCTCAGGGCCGCACGAAGGTCAAAGAGACAGGGAACGAGAGGGGATCAGACGCGAGGTGGGCCGCGGCTGTAGTAGCGCGCGATGGCCGGAGCAAGGAGAGTCGGAACGATCTCCGCCCGAGGCAGGAATGCATGCCGCTGAGGGGCTGCAACGAATGCCACGGCGACGGGCGCGGCACCAGAGGAGGGTACGGAAACGCAGAACGCGCAGAGCGCATGCGTGCCGTGGTGTGCATCCTTGCCGTCCGCGTCGCCGATATGGAAGTGCGACGCCACTGCCAGCATCCACAGGCACAGCGCGCCCGCCAGCACCAGGCTGAAGCGGCGCTGTAACCGGCGCAGAGCGGGTAGAGCGGGCAGGCGACTCATGACAGAACGCGGATCATGGGATACGAACCGTCGCACGATATCACAAGGAGGCGTGCTTGTAAGAGGTTCGACCCGACTTTGTATGTTTTCCCGTGCCGACGCGAGCGAATGTTACGAAATGTTTGCTTCGGCGCGCGCCTCACCACTGAGGAGGTGCCGTCACTCGCAGGTTGTTGTTCACCTGAGTGACCCCTGAGACACTCTCGGTGAGGTCTTCGGCGCGACGCTTCTGTGCACGCGAATCCACCGCGCCCGACAATGTGACTTCGCGGTCCTCGACGGTCACCTCGATGTTGGAGGCATCGACTTCGGCATCGCTGGTCAGGGCTTCGCAAACGTCTTCGCGGATGCGCTCGTCGGAACGGAGATAACCCTTCGGGCCCCGGCCGCGCTGGCCAGCGCCAATTCCATACGCTTCAGGATTGTTACCGTAATAATCGCTCCCCGGGCGCCAGCCCCGGCGCTCGAATCCTTCGCCCAGCTCGTTCGGATCGCGGCTGTATTCCGGGTAGATGTCGTCG
This sequence comes from uncultured Steroidobacter sp., assembly GCF_937958065.1. Lineage (GTDB taxonomy): Bacteria > Pseudomonadota > Gammaproteobacteria > Steroidobacterales > Steroidobacteraceae > Steroidobacter. The sequence goes on along the minus strand of NZ_CALFXI010000097.1, from coordinate 243,996 downwards.
GGCGGGGGGCTGCGATATTCCTGATCGCGCTTCTGCCGAAGGCCTCGCCGATGGTCAGGGGGTGCCATGTCACTCGTCCTGGTCGAGCTCCAGGGATACCCGGCTAACGAATCGCGCTCGATTCGGTTCCGGCGAGGGATGTGGTTCGATGCCGACGTTGCGGAACAATCCGCGCGCGTTGACGTTCCGGGTTGCATGGCGTCGCAAATACAACTCGACGAAGTCATCGTTGTGACCGGCGCTTCCGGAGGTATTGGTCGCGCCACAGCTCGCGCGTTCGCGCGACCCGGGGCTCGGATCGCGTTGCTGGCGCGGGGCGAGCACGGCTTGGAAGGGGCCCGCGCCGAAATAGAAAGTGCCGGCGCGACTGCACTGGTTATTCCGACCGACGTGGCCGATGAGCAGCAAGTGGAAGCCGCAGCGGCGCGCGTGGAACAGCTTTGGGGTGGAATCGACATCTGGGTGAACAACGCGATGTCGACGATCTTCGGCCCGATCGGCGCATTGAGTGGCAGCCAGATCAAGCGAGCGACGGAAGTAACCTATCTCGGCGCCGTCTACGGCACATTGTGCGCGCTCAAGCGCATGCGCGCTCGCAATCGGGGCGTGATCGTGCAGGTGGGCTCCGCCCTGGCATACCGCGCGATTCCGCTGCAGGCGCCGTATTGTGCCGCCAAGCACGCGCTGCGTGGGTTCAGCGACTCACTTCGCTGCGAGCTGTTGCACGATGGCAGCAACATCCACCTGACCATGGTCATTCTGTCCGCGTTCAACACGCCGCAGTTCGATTGGGCGTTGAATCTGGTCGGCAAGCGTCCGATGCCGGTCCCGCCGATCTTTCAGCCCGAGCTTGCGGCCGAGGCGATCGTCTGGGCGGCACGGCATCGGCGCCGAGAGGTGTTCGTCGGCTGGCCGGCGGTCAAGGCGGTGACCGCGAACAAACTGTTTCCGGGCTGGCTCGATCGTCTGCTCGCCAGGCAGGGCTACACCGGGCAGATTACGGATGAGCCCGTGTCGCCCGATGCGTGTGCGAATCTGTATCAGCCGTGCGATGTGAATCCCGGAGCGCATGGCCGTTTCGACCGCGAGGCGCGCCGCTCCAGCATGCAATGGTCATTGACCAGGCATCGCTCGCTGATCGCCGGCGGCTGCATCGCCCTCGTGGCGGCGCTGATTGCGTTGAAGAGATAGCGGATCCGCGCTCAGACGCCCGCAAAGTGTTCGACGGCCAGCAGAATCGCCTTGAGCACCGCGAGGAGTGCACCCCACACGATCAGCATCGAGACGACACCGATGACGACGCCCAATACGGCGGCCAGGCCATCGTGCTCGATCAACGCGAGCGAGATGACGCACATGGCCGCGGCCGGCAGGATGTTGCCGAGGGGAATCGGTAGAAAGAGGATCACCGCGAGCACCAGCAGCAGCAAGGCGAGCAGGCGCTCGGCAACGGCGCTGACCAGCAAACTCAGGCGCGGCTTCAAGACCCGCTCGAATCGCTTCAAGACGGGCGCGGCACGATGAACCACGGCGGCGAGATCCGCTCGTGCGATGGACCTCACGGCAATGGCTTTGGGCAGCCAGGGCGTGCGACGGCCACACAGCAGCTGAAATGACAGGATGATCAGCGGCAATCCCAGGATTGCCGACGTGCCCGGCGGGGTGGGCACGAGGTTCGGCAGTGCGAACACGAAGATCAGTGCGCCAAACGCGCGATCGCCCGCGAGGGTGAGCAGGTCTCCGATGGAGACCCGCTCGCGGCTCGAGTCCTCTGCTATCTGGGACAGCAGTTCGGACAGCGGAGAATGGCGATTTGCGGACCGCACTGGACGGCGACAACGCGGGCGTATTCCGCAGTGATTGTCGCCGGGATCGAGAGCCGCCGCGCGGGTCAGATCACGCCGAACGCCAGCATCGCCTCGGCCACGCGCCGGAAGCCGACGATGTTCGCGCCGATCATGTAATTGCCGGGGCTGCCGAACTCCTTGGCCGTCTCGAAGCAATCGTGATGAATGTTCTTCATGATCTCGTGCAGCCGGCGCTCGGTGTGCTCGAAGCTCCAGGCGTCGCGGCTCGCGTTCTGCTGCATTTCCAGCGCCGACGTCGCCACGCCGCCGGCATTGGCGGCCTTGCCCGGGCCGTACGCGATGCCCGCATTGATGAAGGTGCGCACGCCGCCCGGAGTGGTGGGCATGTTGGCGCCTTCGCCGACAGCGATGCAGCCGTTGCGAACCAGCGTTTTGGCCGCTGTTTCGTCCAGCTCGTTCTGGGTCGCGCAGGGCAGGGCCACTTCGCACGGAATGTCCCAGATGAAGCCATTCGGGATGTACTTGGCCTCACGGTGCTTGGCGTAGTCGCTGATGCGCCGGCGTTCCACTTCCTTCAGTTGCTTGAGCAACGGCAGGTCGATGCCGCGTGGATCGTGGATGACGCCATTCGAATCCGAGCAGGCAATGACCTTGGCGCCGAGCCCCTGCAGCTTCTCGATGGCGTAGATGGCGACGTTGCCCGAGCCGGACACCGTGCACAGCTTGCCTTCGATGCCGTCGCCCCGGGCCTTGAGCATTTCTTCGACGAAGTAGACCGTGCCGTAGCCGGTGGCTTCACGCCGCACCAGCGCGCCGCCCCAGTGCGGGCTCTTGCCGGTCAGCACGCCGGACTCGTAGCGATTGGTGATGCGCTTGTACTGGCCAAACAAGTACCCGATCTCGCGCGCGCCGACGCCAATGTCGCCCGCGGGCACGTCGGTGTACTCGCCCAGGTGCGGATAGAGCGCGGTCATGAAGCTCTGGCAGAAGCGCATGATCTCGTTGTCGCTGCGCCCCTTGGGATCGAAATCCGAGCCGCCCTTGGCGCCGCCGATCGGCAGGCCGGTGAGCGCGTTCTTGAAAATCTGCTCGAAGCCCAGGAATTTGATGATGCCCAGATACACCGAAGGGTGGAAGCGCAGGCCGCCCTTGTAGGGGCCGAGCGCGCTGTTGAAGCCCACCCGGAAGCCGCGGGCGATCTGCACGACGCCGCGGTCGTCCTGCCAGGGCACGCGAAAGATCAGCTGGCGTTCCGGCTCGCAGATCCGCTCGATGATCTTCTGATCGGCGTATTCGGGGTGTTTGGCCAGCACCGGCCCGAGGCAGTCCAGAACTTCGCGAACGGCCTGGTGGAATTCGGCTTCGCCGGGGTTGCGCTGGATGACTGTTTGATAGATGTGTTCGATCTGCTCGCTCGGGGTCACCATTAACTCCCAGGGGGGCCCGCGGCGTTGCGAGCTCGTTGACCAAAAAAGGGGGGCGAACATATCAAAGCTGCCCGGGATTTAGAAAGGGGCGGGCAGCAATCGACCTCGGTCGGGGCCGATCGGGATCCTGGCGGGGAGGCTCGACGTCCTATCAATTCCGGGCTGTCGATAGAGATCCTCTCTCGATTACGCCACGGCAACGCTCCGGTGCGGCACTATCAGCACGTCCATGGCCCTGGATTGCGCCAGCATGCTGGCGCGGCTGCGCCGGAACAGTCCGGTGAGCGCGGGCCAGCGGTCCGCTGCCACGATGACGCAATCCGGCGGCTGGGTCAGCAGCGATGCGTTCGGCGCCCCGATGCTCACATCCATGTGCGGAGAGGCCAGCAACACCTCGAGCCGGGACATCGCTTGCTCCAGAGCGACCGCCTGCCAGCAGGAGGGGGCGACGACGGTTACATGGCGATAGGCTTCGGGCTTGCTGTCGTTGACGACCAGAACCGAGCAGCGCGCGTCGGCGGCGGTGCGTTCGGCGGTCGTCGCAAGAAGTCGGTCCATGAGCCTTGGCCTGGAGGATCCCAGAACGATCAGGTCCGCGCACCACTCCCGCGCCACGCGGCTGATCGTCCGGTGAGGGTTGCCGATGCGAACGGAGATCGCGGGGCGAGGCTTGAAATCCGGCCATCGCCGCACGTGCCATTCCAGAGCGCCGCGCGCGTGCTCGGCTCTTCTGCCGCTGATACGTAGCGGCGTTTCGCCATCCACTACGTGCAGCAGCAGCAGTTCGGCATCCATTTCTTCGGCGAGCCACAGCGCCTTCTGCAAAGCGTGATCCGACTCTCCCCACAGATCCGTCGCGCACATGAGTCTGAAACCCGTGCTCCCCAGCGCCGGGCCCACGTGGGCCTTGATCGCGAGCGGTTGTTGTCTGGAAATCAGGCTCAGTCTGGTCATGCCGCTTGCAACCACTTCCTTTCCGCCGGTGGGGGAGCAATGGCGAGGACGTCGCAATTCACGCTGCGCAGGACCTGATGGGCGACGCTGCCGACCAGCAGGCGCTTCAGGGCGAGCCAGCGGCCCACGCCGATGATGAGCAGCTCGGGTTGTCCCGCGTCCAGCGCGCGTTGAATCGCAGTCAGCGGACGAGCGAGCTCGGTCGAAACATGCACGCGAGTGAGGTCGACACCGGCATCGTCCAGGCTGCGCAGCACGTCCTGGCGAGCTGTGGAATGCCAGTTGATCTGTCGCGCGATACCTTCCACGTGATCGAGATTGTCGGCCGCCGCGATGTCGTGATACGGCAGCCCGAAAGCATGCACGACCCACGTGTAAGCGTTCTTCAGCATGCCCATGTTCACGACGGTGCGCGTGACGTGTGCCGATGTTGAAGAAAGATCGGTCGCAAGCACCACGCGTTCGTATTCTCGCTCCGCAGAGTTGGCGACCAGGAGCACGGAACAATCCGCACCGCGAATGATCCGTTCCGCGGTCGTGCCGACGATCGCATCCAGGCGCCGACGCTTGGGCTGCGCCAGCACGATGAGATCGGGATTGAACTCCCGGGCCGCGGCGATCAGGACGTCCACGGGCTTGCCGAGTTGTACCGCCGCCATGGCGTTCTCGGGGGCGTGTTTCATGAGGCGCTCGCTCTGGAATGTGAGTCTCGCGTATGCGCGATTCACCTTGGACCGCAGCACGCGGCCTGCCAATCGGTCATTCACGGCGTGCACGAACAGGACTTCCGCATTCATCTGTTGTGCGAGCAGGGCGGCGCGATGCATGGCGCGCTCGGAACGCGCGCCCAGATCAGTTGCACACAGTATCCGCGGTTTCGGAATGCCGGCCGCAACCGCGGTTTTCTGCCAGAGCATCGCTCTTCCGCAACTGGATATGCCTTCCATCGTTCACCTCCTGAGATTGCCGTGATGGTGCATGCCTCGGTCCCGTGGTCCTGCTATTTGTACCGACGTCGGGAGCTTAGATCCATTAGAAATACGTGTCCGCACAGTTAGAAAACAGCGAAGCTTCGCAGCTTTCGCGCGCGGTTGTCGAGCAACTCGCTAGCGAGCGGGCGGCGCTTAGAGAAACTGGAAGTGATCGGGAGAATATTTCCAATTGTTAACAGGGCGGCCGAAGCGGTACAACAGCTGGCGCGGTAACTCTTGCCGGGAAGGAGTGTTCAGTGCATTCGTCGCAGTCCGTTCGACACGCCATCGATTCGCCATCGGCAGTGGTCCCGCTCGAGCACCGCTCGACAACGCAGCCGGCCGCCGGTCGAAGCGAGGTCGAGCTGACCGCAGACAACAATTTCACGCTCGCCGCGCAACGCCTGGGGCTGTCGGCCGATCAGCAGCTGTTGTTACGCACTCCGTTTCGCGAAGTGAAGGTCGCCGTGCCCGTGCAGATGGATGACGGCTCGCTGCGCGTGTTTGCTGGATATCGCGTCCAGCACAGCGGCGCGCGCGGTCCGGCCAAGGGCGGCATCCGATTTCATCCCGATGTGAACACCGGTGAGATGCATGCGCTTGCCGAGATCATGACGTGGAAAACGGCGCTGGTAGATATTCCATTTGGTGGCGCCAAGGGCGGCATCGCGTGCGATCCGGCGACACTCTCGCCCGGCGAGCTGGAACGTTTGACGCGCCGCTATGTGTCGCGCATCCATCGCTTCATCGGTCCGTTTCGAGACATCCCCGCGCCCGACGTGAACACGAACGAGCAGGTCATGGCGTGGATACTGGACGAGTACAGCTCGCGGCATGGCTACAGTCCGGCTTGCGTCACGTCCAAGCCCGTCGAGCTCGGTGGCATTCGCGGTCGCTCGACGGCGACCGGAACGGGCATCGGCATGGTGCTCGCGGAACATTTGAAAGCCAGCGGCCGCTCGTTGAGCGGCATGCGTGTGGCGATTCAAGGCTTCGGCAACGTCGGCTCGAATGCGGCGGCGTTCATCGAGCACCATGGCGGCGAGATCATCGCGGTCGCGGACGTAAACGGCGGCATTCTGGCCAGCGGTTCGAAACCGCTGCGCGTACACGATCTGATCGAGCATGTGCGGCTCACCGGATCGGTGGTGGGGTGTCCCGGAACGGTGCCGATCGAGAACGAGGAGCTGATTGCTCTGCCATGCGACGTGCTCATTCCGGCGGCGCTCGAGAATGCGCTCACCGAAAACAACGCCGGCAAAGTGCGGGCCTCGGTGATCGTCGAAGGCGCGAATCTGCCGACCACGGCCGGCGCGGACCGGATCCTGCGTAGTCGGCGCATCGATGTCATTCCCGATCTGCTGGCCAACGCCGGTGGCGTGGTGGCGAGCTATTTCGAATGGACACAGAACCTGCAGCAGGCTCAGTGGCCGCGGCAGAAGGTGAATCGGCAGCTGCGTTCGTATCTGGTCCGCGCTTATCGCGCGGTACGCAAGATCGCCGAAGCGCGAGATATGTCTTTTCGAGAAGCCGCGTGGCTCATCGCGATCGAGCGCGTGGCGCGCGCCGAAGCGCTGCGGGGCGCGATGCTGACGCGCAGGGATCGCAAGCAGTAGGGCAGGCTGTGCTAGCAGATTTTCCGATCGAACAATGCTGCTCGCATCGAGGCGAGCGGTTCCAACTGGACTTTGCCCAGAAGGCGATGCTGCTGCTGCCCAAGGATGCGGGCGCTTCATACAGCGCCACTGGACGGGGACTGGTGATCGCGGCCGAGACCGAGATGGCATTGGAACGGCCCGTGCGCCGGCTCACCGACGTCTACGGCGACATGCTGCGCATCGCGCCACCCACGGTCCGCTACCGGCAGGCAGAGCGCATCGAGCAACCGATCATGGGCTTGCGTGTCCTGTGTCCTCCGAGCTGTTACGAAGACATCAGAGAGGATCTCAGGCTGCGGCGCGCGACCATCATGGATGCCGAAGTGAATCGCAGGTTCGGCATCGTGCGCGCCAGCGCGCCGCTCGCACTGCTACTGGGTTATCCGGATCGTTTCGCCAGCATGACCGGCGGGCATGGCCAGCTGGTGATGTGGTTGAGTCACTACGAACAGCTCGACGATCCGCCGCCTGCGGGCGTGGCTGCATGAACTGACGCGGAGTGCCGATGTGACGAGATTGTTATGTGCGACGGATCTGCTGCCGAAGAGTGAGAGGGCGATCGACCGCGCCGGCATTCTCGCCCGGGAGCTCGGCGCGGATCTCTCGCTCCTGCACGTCGTCTCTCCGACCGCTTCGGAGCGAGTGCTGGAGCAGGAGTTGCAGATCGCGATCGCCCGCATGCGATCGCGTGTCCGGCCGCCGTTGTGGCGGCACGGAGCGGCACCCGAGGTGGTCGTGCGCCCGGGCAATCCCGTCCGGCTCATCTGCGACACGCTCGCGCGGGAGCCCGTCGATCTGCTGATCATCGGCCCTCACGAACGGCGCAACATGGTCGATGGCGTCTCCGGCACGATCGCTGAAAAAGTACTGAGCGCGCGCAAGTGTCCGCTGCTGCTCGTGCAACAGGACGCCGATGTGAGCTATCGAAATGTCTTGTTCGCGCTCGATGACTCGCCCGAATCCGGCCTGGCCGTGCGCGGCGCGGAGGCGCTGGTGCTCGGATCGCAGTCGCAGGCGACTGTGCTGCACGTGTACGAGCCGCCGTTGAAAGGAATGGTGCCCTCGGCGAGGCAGGCGACGAGCGCGCAGGAGGCGCGCGATCGAGCTGCAACGGGCATCCAGCAACTCCTGAAGCGTGAGAGCGCGGACGACACTCGCTATGAAGTGCTGGTCGAAGAGGGACATCCGATCCCGGCGATCGTGCGTGCGGTCGAACAGCATCGGCCGCAGTTGCTGGTCATGGGAACCAGGGCGGTGAGCCGAATGCGGCGAGCGCTGCTCGGCAGCGTCGCGAGCCAATTGTTGAAGGACCTGACCGGCTGCGACGTGTTGATCGTGCCGCGCGATTCGCTCAGGCCGTCGATGAGTGCGGGCGAGCTGCGGTCGACCGTGTCGGGCGCGTGAATGTGGTCGCGAGGTTGTTGAGGAGGGCAAAACTGGAAATGACATCGTTGTGCTCTGAGCGTTTCAATCTGCTCCGTACGGAGCCGGCCGTGAGGGAGGTGCAAAAGACACCTCCGGCTGACGCGGATTCGAACGCCTGGATCACCGAACGCGGCGGAGTTCGCTGTGCTGGCGCCCACCTGATCATCGATCTGCACGGCGCCCACCGGCTCGACGATCTGCCGCTGGTGGACCGTACGCTGCGTCGTTGCGTGGAGGCTGCCGGCGCGACCCTGTTGCACATTCATCTGCATCCGTTCGAGCCCAACGGCGGCATCAGCGGCGTCGCGGTGCTCGCCGAAAGTCACATTTCCATTCATTCCTGGCCGGAGCGCAGCTATGCGGCCTTGGACATCTTCATGTGCGGCAAGGCTCGCCCCGAGCGCTGTATCGAAGTGCTGCTGGAGGCGTTCAGCCCGAGGCGAGCGGAGATCCAGGAACTGTTGCGAGGTCGGATGAATGACTGACTGGACCGAAGAGCTGCTGGCGCCCGGCCTGCGCCTGTCCTACGGAGTGAATCGCGTGCTGGCCCAGACCCACACGCCGCATCAGCAGCTGACGTTGATCGAGAACGATCAGTTCGAGCGCGTGCTGCTGCTCGACGGCGTCACGCAGGTGACTACCGCGGATGAGTTCATCTATCACGAGATGCTTGCTCACGTGCCGCTGTTCGCGCACGGCGAGGTACGGGATGTATTGATCATCGGCGGCGGCGATTGCGGGCTGGCGGAAGAAGTGCTCAAGCACGAGAGCGTGCGCCGGGTCTTCCAGGTGGAGATCGACGTCGCGGTCGTGAGCGCCGCTCGCCGCCATCTCGGCGCGATGAACGCGTCGGTGTTCGAGGACGAGCGCTTCCATCTGAAGATCGAGGACGGCGTCCGTTTCGTCGATGGACTGAACGAGAGCTTCGACGCGGTGCTGGTGGATTCGACCGATCCCATCGGTCCGGGAGCCAGGCTGTTCAGCGCGGAGTTCTACAGGAATATCCGGCGTTGTCTGCGGATGCGCGGCGTGCTGGCGGTGCAGGCGGGCATGCCTTTCCTGCAGCGGGAGGCGTTTGCAGCGACGGTCTCGAACCTGGCTTCGGTATTCAAGTTTGCCGGCTGCTATCTGCTGGCGTCGCCGAGCTACATCGGCGGGCACCTTGCCATCGGCTGGGGCAGCGACAGCCTGCGACTGGACCGGCCGGCCGTCGACCGGCTGGAGCAGCGAGTGACAAAGAGCAACTTCGGTTTGCGGTATTACAGCCCGGCCATGCATCGAGCGGCGTTCGTGCTGCCGCCGTACATCGCCGAGCCGGTGCGTGAATTCATCGCCCGACCCGAAGAAGGCCCCTGATCGCTCAGGGGCCTTCGAGTCGTCACGCGTCCTGCAGTGGCGAATCGACGCCCTGGTACACGACGCGCGTGGGTAGCCCCAGGCGACCGAGCAGTTCGAGGAACGGCCGCGGAGGAAGCTCCTCGACGTTGGCCATCTTGCGAACGTCCCACTCGCCCGATGCGATCAGCATCGCGGCGGCCACGGGCGGCACACCCGCGGTATAGGAAATGCCCTGGCTGCCGACCTCGTTGAACGCTTCCTTGTGATCCGCGACGTTGTAGATGAACACTTCCTGTGCGCGCCCCTGCTTTTCGCCCTGCGCGAGCACGCCGATGCAGGTCTTGCCCGTATAGCCCGGAGCGAGCGAGGCAGGATCGGGCAGGACCGCCTTGACGACCTTGAGCGGCACCACTTCCTGCCCCTCGGCCGTGCGCAGCGGCTGCTCGGAGAGCAGGCCGAGACTCTTCAGCACGGTGAAGACGTTGATGTAGTGATCGCTGAAGCCCATCCAGAAGCGCACGTTGGGAACGCCCAGGAGCTGGGACAGCGAATGCACCTCGTCATGGCCGGTCAGATAGGCGCGCTGGGTGCCGACCACCGGCAGCTGCCATTCACGGCTGACTTCGAACATCTTGTTCGAGGTCCAGCGGCTGTTCTGCCACGACCACACCTGCCCGGTGAACTCGCGGAAGTTGATCTCGGGATCGAAGTTCGTGGCGAAGTAACGCCCGTGACTGCCCGCGTTGATGTCGACGATGTCCAGCGACTCGAGCCGCTCGACATACTGATCCAGGGCGAGCCTGGAATAGGCGTTGACGACACCGGGATCGAAACCGGCGCCCAGGATGGCGGTCACGCCGGCGCGTTCGCAGTCCTCGCGGCGCCGCCATTCGTAGTTCGCATACCAGGGCGGGGTTTCGCAGATTTTTCTCGGATCCTCGTGGATGGCGGTATCGATGTAGGCGGCACCCGTCTGGATGCACGCCGACAGCACCGACATGTTGAGAAAGGACGAGCCCACATTGATGACGATCTGTGCGCCAGTCTGCCGGATCAGGTTCGCTGTCGCCGTCACGTCCATGGCGTCGAGCGCATGCGCCGCCAGGATGCCGTTCGTGGCTAGCGCTTGTTTCTCATGCACCGAGGCGATGATGCGATGACACTTGTCGACGGTGCGTGAGGCGAGGTGAATGTCGCCGAGAATCTTATTGTTCTGTGCGCACTTGTGAACGACCACCTGACCGACGCCGCCGGCGCCGATGACGAGCACGTTCTTTCTCATTCCAGGAATATTCCTCCAGTTGCACGAGCGTTCAGGACAGGCTCGATTCGTAATCTGCAAAGGTGAATTCGCGCACCGGCCGGAGCGACCCGTCCAGCTCGCGAATGACGATGGCGGGCATCTGCACGCCGTTGAACCAGTTCTTCTTCACCATGGTGTAGCCGCCGGCATCCTGGATGGAGATGCGATCCCCGACCTCGAGCCGCTTGCCGAACCCAAAGGTGCCAAAGACATCGCCGGCCAGACAGGACTTGCCGCACACCATGTACTCGTGCGGCCCCCGGTCGGGACTGATCCTGGCGCTCTGCCGGTAGATCAGCAGGTCGAGCATGTGCGCCTCGGTCGAGGCGTCCACGATCGCCAGATTCTTGCCGTTGAACAGTGTATCGAGCACGCTGACCTCCAGCGTCGTGCTGCGCGTGATCGCCGCTTCGCCCGGTTCGAGATACACCTGCACGCCATAGCGCTCCGAGAAGCGCTTGAGCCGTTCGCAGAAGGCCTCGATGGGATAACCCTCGGCGGTGAAATGAATGCCGCCGCCCAGGCTGATCCAGCGAACCCGCTCGAACAGCGCGCCAAAGCGTTCCTCGACCATGCCGAGCAGCCGGTCGAAGCGCTCGAACTCGGCATTCTCGCAGTTATTATGAATCATGAAGCCGTCGATGCGGTCGAGCACCGCCGCCACCGCCTGCGGATCGTGCTCGCCGAGCCTGCTGTAGGGGCGGGCCGGATCGGCGAGATCGAAGCCGGACGAGCTGACCTTCGGATTGAGCCGCAGGCCGCGGGCAATGCCGGAGGCCTTGCCGGCGAAGCGTTCCAGCTGTCCGATGCTGTTGAAGATGATCTTGTCGGCGTGCGCGACCACCCGATCGATTTCGGCATCGGCCCAGGCGACGCTGTAGGCCTGCGTTTCGCCGCCGAAGTGCTTGTGACCGAGCTGCACTTCGAACAGCGACGAGGAGGTCGTACCGTCCATGTACTGGCGCATCACGTCGAACACCGACCAGGTCGCGAAGCACTTCAGTGCGAGCAGCACCTTGGCACCGGAGAGCGCACGCACCTGGGCGATCTTTTCCAGGTTGCGGATCAGCGCGGCCTTGTCGATGAGGTAATGAGGGGTCTGGATCATTTCAGGCTGGAGGGGGGCGGAGTCAGGCTGCGGGTGGAGGGTCTGGCGCATCGCTGCCGTACACGGCGAGCACCGTCAGCACGCTCGGCTCGCCGACCGGTCGGGGCCAGGGGATCGACTGCCCGGGGCTCAGCCCCAGCAGTGCGGCACCGACTGGAGAGAGCACGGAGATGCGATCGCGCGCTACGTCGGCCTCGAGCGGCCACACCAGGCGTACGGTTCGATAGCGCCCGTTGACGCCATCGCGATAGGAAACGACCGAGCCGACGCGCACCACGTGCGGCGCGCATTCTTCATCGGCAACCACCTCGGCGCGACTCAGCTCCTGGGACAGATAGTCGAGCACCGGGGTGGGAGTGCGCTCGGCGGCATCGACCAGCGCGGTCAGGCGTTGGTAGTCGCCGGCGGGAATCGAAATAGGTGGCAAGTCGCACGTGTTCATCTGGTCACCTTGTGAGTGGGTCCGCTCAGGAAGTTCGATGCTGGATTCCCGGACGAAGCCACTGCCAAAAGCGCGAGCACGAACGGGAACCGGCGATGAAGAAACGACGTGACGGGGACTACCTGGTTGGAGACCGGCCAGTGTAGCTGTACCCCGGACGGCCGCCCCGGGCACAGCGCGCGAGAATGCGCTACACCCGGGGCGATGAGCCCTGGATCTGATGCTCGCCACTGTGTCTGTGGCCGAGTGACTGCGCAAATATAACCATAGGGCGGAGCATAGGTTTTTATCGCCAGGAGTCAAGGGGCGGGGGCGTCCCGGCGCCGGCCGCGGGTGACGCGATGCACTTTCAAGGGTACGCTAGCGCGTTGCGCTGCTGCCTGCGCAGCCGCTGGTTCCGGATTCAACAGTGGGAGAACATGATGAGTGATCGTGGGGTTGGCTCGCAGGCGAAAGCATCATCGTTGCCACCGAACACGCCCGCGGATATCAGCGTCTTCGAGGAGCGCGGCAGCTACGTGTTGCGCGATCAAGATGGCAAGGCGCTGTATCAATATGACCTGGATGTCAATGGCCGGCCCCATTGCGTGGATGCGTGTGCGGTGATCTGGCCGCCAGTGCTTGCGTCGGCGGACGCATCTTCGGAAGTGGGCGAGTGGAAAACCATCAAGCGCGGCACCGCCCGGCAGTGGACCTATCGCGGCAAGCCCGTGTACACGTACTCGAAGGATGCGCCCGGCGAAACCAAGGGCGACGGCGTCGACGGTAAGTGGCACCTGATATCGCTTTGAGCGCGCGCGGCGCGGGCGTGTCGGTGGCGCAGGCGACGCCGACGTAGAATCCGCTGCGTCGACCGATTCTCCGTGCCCGCATCATGCGCCTGCTCGTCGTCGAAGACTCCGCTCCGCTCAGTGCCGCATTGCTGAAAAGCCTGACGCGCGAAGGTTACATCTGCGATCACGCCGCCGACGGCGAGGCAGCGCTGCGGTTCATCGAGGTCTATCAATACGACCTGATGGTGCTGGATCTGATGCTGCCGCAACTGGATGGATTCGCAGTCCTGCGGGCGCTCCGGCAACGCAGCTTTCCGACCTGGGTGCTGGTGCTCTCGGCGCGGGATCAGGTCGCCGACCGGGTTGCGGCGCTGGATGCGGGCGCCAACGATTACCTCGTCAAACCGTTCGCGCTGGATGAGTTGCTCGCGCGACTGCGTGCCTTGAGCCGTCGTCCCACCGATGATCCTCGACCCGTTCTCACGCACGGCGAGCTGCACCTGGAGATTCTTTCGCGCGTGGCGCGCTGGCGGGGCAAGGATCTGCAGCTCACTCCCAAGGAATTCGCCTTGTTGGAATTGCTGTTGCGCTCACGCGGGCGGGTGATGTCGCGGACGCAGATCTTCGAGAAGCTGTATGCGAGCGCGACCAACTCCTCCGACAAGGCGGTGGAAGTCATCATGAGCACGCTGCGCGCCAAGCTCGCCCGGGCCGGCGCCGGCGATCCGGTGCAGACGCGCCGCGGATTCGGTTATGTCATCCCCTGAATCGAATCTCTGGTCCATCCGGCGCCGGCTCACCGTCCGACTGACGTTTGCGCTGGGGGCGGTGCTGGCGGTGCTGTTCGTATCGCTGGATCACTGGATCGACGCCGGCGCGCACGATCATCTGGACACGGTGCTGGCCAGCGAGGCACGCAGCGTGGCGTACGCGCTCAGTCACAGCGATCCCGAAATGATCGGCAAGCTGCTGCCGCATTACGAGTTCCCGGGCCACACCGAGTTCTTCACTGTCTACGACGGCGATGCGCGCATGGTGCTCGCGTCACGCAACAGTCGCGGAGTGGCCGTCGCCGCGCCCGGGCGCAATCCCAGACACCCCATTTATTACGATGTGCTCACGCCGGACGGTCACAAGGGCCGCGCACTGGCCGTGGCGCTGGAAAACAACGACATCGGTCGCGTGTTGGTCGTGGCCACCGAACGCGAAGCATGGAAGAACGCGGAAGGAGGCATTCATTCCGTGCTGCTCGGAGGCATCGCGGTCACGATCATCGTGGTGTTGCTGCTCGTGCAATGGGTGGTGCGCTCAGCGTTTGCACCGCTGCTCGAGCAAGGCGCGCGGATCGCGAGCATGGACACCGAGAAGCCGCCGGAACGCGTCGGCGACCATTTGCCCGCCGAGCTCGCGCCGTTTGCCGCCGCATTCAACGTCGGTATCGCCAAGCTCTACGGTGCGATTCAGCGCGAACGCCGTTTCTCGCGCGACATTGCTCATGAGCTGCGCACGCCATTGGCCGAGACGCGCCTGACCGCGGAGGTCGCGTTGCATGAAGGCGATACTGCAGCCCTGCGCAGCGGCCTGATCACCGCAATCGCCGCGACGGAACGAATGCAGCGAAGTGTGGACACGCTGCTGGCCCTCGCGAGATTCGAATCCGGTCAGGAATCGCCGGCGCTGGACCCGTTGGATCTGACCCGACTGGCCGCGGATCAGATCGAAACCATGCGTCGTTCGGCCGAGGCCAACCGGATGGGGCTGACGTTGCGCGCGCCGGCCGAGGCCTGGGTCAACAGCGACGTCGGCATCCTGGAACGAATTCTCACCAACCTGCTGCAGAACGCGGTCGATTATGCGCCGGCCGGCGGTACGGTGAATTGTTCCATCACCCAAACGGGGCACGACGCACGGTCCGCGTACCTGGTTTGCATCGACAACGAAGCGCCACAGCTCACCCCGGAGGACCTGGTGCATTTCGGTACGCGCTTCTGGCGTAAACCGCACGAGGGCGGCACGGCTCAACATGCCGGCCTGGGGCTCGCGCTGGCGTTGGCACTGGCCCGCTCGCTCCACCTGCAACTGGAATTCGAGCTGCGGGAGGCGCGCCTGTTCGTGACGCTCGGGCCTTTTCCCGCGTTGTGATCGCATCGGCAGGGAAGGCGACCAAAGCTTGAGCAAAGCTTCATCGGGCATGCTGCCGCGCTTCGCCACGATGTATGGATTGTTTGCCGATGCTCCGTCTTCCGTTTCGGCCCGCCGGGCCGATCATTGCGATTGTGATCGTGGCTCTGGGCGGCTGGTTTGCATTCGCTCGCGAGCCTGCGCCCCAGCCCACGGCGGCCTCTGAAACCGTGGTCGCTGCCAATGGCGGCGTGACGCTCGATTCGGCGCAGACGGGCGCGCTCGGGTTGCAGACCGAAGCGGCGGTGGCTGTGAGCACGATGCCTATCAGCGGCCTGCCCGCCGAAGTCGCTCCTCCCTTGCATTCCAGCGCGCGGATAGCGGCGCCCTATGCCGGTGTCGTGACGCGCATCCTGCGTGATGAAGGCGATGTCGTCGCGAAAGGCGACGCGCTGGTACGCATTCAAAGTCGTGAGTTGCTGACCGCGCAGGCGGAGCTGGTTCGCGCGCGCAGCGAGGCGATCGCAGCGGTCCAGCAGGCCGAACGCAACGAACTGCTGCTGAAGGAAGGCATCATCGCCGCCTCGCGAAATGAAGAGAGTCGCGCCCGTGCAGCCGCTGCGCAGGC
Organism: uncultured Steroidobacter sp.; assembly: GCF_937958065.1. GTDB lineage: Bacteria > Pseudomonadota > Gammaproteobacteria > Steroidobacterales > Steroidobacteraceae > Steroidobacter. The sequence continues at coordinate 228,040 of NZ_CALFXI010000097.1, read as the reverse complement.
GGCTCGCGAACAAGCGGAAGGCGCGCTCTCCGGCATACGCATCGTGTCCGGCGGTGTGCCAGGGGAATATGAGTTGCTGGCGCCGATCGCGGGTCGGGTGCTGCGTCGGATGGTGGTTCCCGGCCAGGCAGTCGTCGCGCTCGAAGAAACGTATGCGGTGGCGGCGCCCGGCAGTCTCGATCTGATCTTCAGCGTGTCCGTCAGCTCACGATCGCGAGTTGCGCCCGGCATGCAAGTGCGCTTGCCGGATGGCAGCTCTGGCAGTGTCGTTGCGGTCGGCGCCGACACAGATCGCGCCAGTCAGCGTTTGCGCGTGCGAGCGCGCGCCGATGACGATCACGGGCTGGTCGCCGGCCAGCATCTGGAACTGACGTTGCTGGCACCGGCCCCAGCGGATTCGATCGGCGTGCCGACGTCGGCGCTGATCACCGAGGGCAACGGACACGTGCTCTACGTGCTTGCTGGAGAAACATACCGGGCCGTGCGCGTCGAGCGCCTGGGCGGAGACCAGCAACAAGCCATCGTTCGGGGTGACGTTCGACCCGGGGACCAGGTCGTGGTCCGAGGTGCGAGTGCGCTGAAGTCGTTGCTCGCGGCGGAGTGAGCGCATCATGCTCGCACGACTGATCGAATTCTCGCTGCGTCAGCGCATGCTGGTGCTCCTGGCTGCCGTAGGTATCGCGGCCGCCGGCATCATGGCCTTCCTGCGTCTGCCCATCGATGCGTATCCGGACATTTCTCCAACGCAGGTCAAACTGATCCTGAAGGCGCCGGGCATGACGCCGGAGGAGATCGAGACGCGCGTCGTGGCGCCCTTGGAAATGGAACTGCTGGGCGTGCCGCGAGGGGTGATGCTGCGCTCGATGGCCAAATACGCCATCGCCGATCTGACGCTCGACTTCGAAGAAGGCACCGATATCTATTGGGCGCGTCAGCAGGTGGCCGAGCGCTTCGCCAATGCCGCCGACAGCCTGCCCGACGACGTGAGCGGCGGCCTGGCACCGATTTCCACGCCGCTCTCCGACGTCTTCATGTTCACCATCGAAGGCGAGGGATTGTCGCTCACCGAGCGGCGCACCTTGCTCGATTGGACGTTGCGGCCGGCGCTCCGCACCATCCCCGGCGTGGCCGATGTCAACGTGCTCGGCGGGCACGTGGGCAGCTTCGTGGTCGTGCCCGATCGCGCGCGTCTGAACGCCAACAATGTGCTGTTCAGCGACCTGGTCGAAGCGGTCACGCGTAACAATCGCAATGACGGGGCGGGTCGGATCGGCGCGGGCGAAGAAACATTGATCGTGCGTGCCGAGGGTGCGATCCGCTCGCTGGAGGATCTCGAAGCAATCGTCATCCGCTCCGGCGCTTCACCGGTCCGGATCGGGGACGTCGCTGAAGTCCGCGTCGACTCGCTGACGCGCTACGGCGCGGTCACTCAGGACGGCAAAGGCGAGGCGGTGCAGGGCATCGTCGTCGCCTTGCGTGGCGCCGATGCGTCGCAGCTCGTCAAAGGCATTCGCGCCAAGCTCGATGAGCTGGAGCCCACGTTGCCGCCGGGCGTGACGATTTCGACGTTCTACGATCGCAGCTCGTTGATTCAGCGCGCGGTGGGAACGGTGCAAAGCGCGTTGCTCGAAGCAACGGTGCTGGTCGTGGTGTTGCTGCTGTTGTTCCTGGGTGAATTGCGCGCGGCGCTGGTGGTTGCGTTGATGCTGCCGTTCGCGGCCTTGAGCACCTTCCTGCTGATGCATGTCACCGGGCAAAGCGCCAATCTCATGAGCCTGGGCGGCCTCGCCATCGCGGTCGGCATGCTGGTCGATGCCGCGGTCGTGGTCGTCGAGAACACCGTGAGTCGGCTCGACCCGAACGCTTCGGGCTCGCATTTGCCGCGATTGCATCGAGTATTCGCCGCCGCCCGTGAGGTCGCGACGCCGGTTGCGTCCGGCATTCTGATCATCTGTCTGACCTTCCTGCCGCTGCTGACGCTGGAAGGCCTGGAAGGCAAGTTGTTCGCGCCGGTCGCGCTCACGATCGTGTTCGCGCTGGCGGCATCGTTGCTGTTGTCGCTGACGCTGGTGCCCGTGCTGTCGTCGATGTTGCTCAAGGAGCACGCCCATCACGAGCCGTTCGTCATGCGCCATCTGTCGCGGCTGTATGTGCCGTTGTTGGACGGGGCGCTCAACCATCCCACGCGCGTGTTCGTCGGTGCGGGCGTCACGCTGCTGCTGGGAATCGTCGCCTACCTGGCCACCGGCAAGACGTTCATGCCGACCATGGACGAGGGCGATCTGCTGATTCAGACGCAGAAGGCGCCCACCATCAATCTGGAGCGCTCGCTCGATATGGACGTGAGTATGGAGCGCGCCATCCTGCAGCAGGTGCCGGAAGTTCGACGCCTCGTGGCACGCACCGGTTCGGACGAGTTGGGCCTCGATCCCATGGGCCTCAACGAAACCGACGTGTTCATGGTGCTCGCGCCGAAGAACGAATGGCGCGTACCGGACAAGGAATGGCTGGCCGAGCAGTTGCGCGCGGTGATGTCGCAGTTCCCGGGCGTCGACTTCGGTTTCACTCAGCCCATCGAGATGCGCATCTCCGAGATGCTCACCGGCAGTCGCGGCGATCTCGCGATCAAGATCTTCGGGCCGGATCTGGACCAGCTGGGTCAGCTGGCGCAACGGATTTCCGACGCACTCTCGAAGGTGGAGGGCGCGCAAGACATTCTCACGCAGACGACCGATGGCGTGGCTTATCTGCGCGTCGTCATCAATCCGCAAGCCGCGGGTCGCGCCGGCTTGGCTGTTGCCGATGTGCAGGATGAGTTGCGTGCGCAGATCGAAGGTGTGCCTGCGGGCACGGTGATCCAGCCCGATCGGCGCATCCCGATTCTGGTGCGCGGTGGCGACGGCGTGCGCGATTCAGTACAGCGCTTCAATGATTTGAGACTGGCTCGCGGCGATGAGGGCGAAGTGCCGCTGGCTTCGATTGCAAACATCGAAGCCGCATCCGGTCCGGTGCGCGTGAATCGTGAGAACGGCTCGCGCTTCGCGGTGGTGCAGGCGAACGTCGGTGGACGCGACCTCGTCGGCTTCGTCGAAGAGGCGCGCGCGGTGATCGCTCGTGACGTGCCGATGCCTGCGTCGTATCGATTGGAGTGGGGTGGTCAATTCGAGAATCAGCAGCGCGCTGCTGCGAGGCTCGGGTTGGTCGTGCCCGTCGCGATCGGCCTGATCTTCGTCGTGCTGTTCACGACCTTCGGCTCGGCGCGACAGGCGTTGCTGATTCTGGGCAATGTTCCTTTCGCGCTGGTCGGCGGCATCGTCGCGTTGTGGGTGTCGGGCGAGTATCTGTCGGTGCCGGCCTCGGTGGGCTTCATCGCCTTGCTCGGCATCGCGGTGCTCAACGGCCTGGTGCTGGTCTCGCATTTCAATCATCTGCATGGCGTCGGAGCGAACATCGAGACCGTGGTGCGTGAAGGAGCGCAACGTCGTTTGCGGCCCGTGCTCATGACCGCGACCATCGCCGCGCTCGGCCTGGTGCCGCTGCTGCTGGCCACCGGCCCCGGCTCGGAAATTCAGCGTCCGTTGGCCATCGTCGTGATCGGCGGGCTGGTGAGTTCCACCGCGCTGACCCTGTTGCTGCTGCCAGTGCTGTATCGACGCTTCGGCCTGGCGCGTCCCTCTGCTTTGGAATCGGCTTCATGACCGCGTTCGTTCGACTGACTCTGGTGTTTCCGCCGTCCATCGAGGAGGCGTTGCTTGAAACGTTGATCACGGCCCCGCAAGCGCCGGGCTTCACTCTGATGCACGCGCAGGGACACGGCAGCGACTTTCCGCACGCATCCACGGCCGAGCAGGTTCGCGGCAGCATCGATCGTCGCATCGTCTGGATCGTGCTGGAGTCGGCGGCATTGCCGCCGCTGATGGAATCGATTCGCGCGCGGGTCCGATCGCATGACGTGGTGTGGTGGACCGAAGCCGTGCTGGAACGCGGGAGACTCGCGTGATGCGGCTCAAGATTTCGTTGCTTTGTCTGTTGGGCGTGTCGCAAACGATCTCGGCGCAGAGCTATCTGCCGCCGTTGGAAGATGTGATGGATGCGATCACACAGCAGGCGGAAGTGCTCGCGGCGGATGAGCGGGCCACCGCGGTCGATGCTCAAGCGCGCGCTCTCTCGCTGGGCAGTTATGAGTTGGAAGCGACCGTGATTCCGCAGCGTAGACGCACGGATGCGGGTCAATCGTTGGATGAGTTCGAAGCGCAGGTGGGGCGGGCATTCCGTTTGCCGGGAAAGGCGCCGCTCGACCGGGAGATCGGCGCTCGCTCGCGTGCGATTGCGACGCTGGAACGCAACGACACCGCCCACGAGGCGGCGGTTCGTCTGCTCGAGCTATGGATGCAATGGCTGCGTGCGACGTCGACCGATGAAGAGGCGAGGGCGCAGCTGCAATCATTGCAGACCGAACATGCTTCCTTGGCCCGCCGGGTCGAGATCGGGGACGCCGCGCAGCTGGATCTCGACTTGATCACCGCCGAGCTGGCTCATGCTCGAGCCACTGCAGTCAGCACTGCGACTCTGCTGGCCGCCGCGAAGCATGCATTGAACACGGATTTTCCTCAGATCAAGTTGCCGGCTCGGGCGCCGTCGCTGCCCGATCCGCAGGCGTTGCCCGGGACGGAAGATGAGTGGGAAGCGCGCATCGTCAACGATAGCTACGAGATCAAGGTGGCCGAGAATGAAGCGGCACGTCAGGATGCTGCGGCCAAGCGAGCCTGGGCGGATCGCATCCCGGATCCAACGCTCGGTGTTCGTTTCTTCAATGAACGCGACGGGGAGGAGCGTGCCGTCGGTCTCGTCTTCACCATGCCTCTGGCCGGTCGTTATCGGCGCGAGCTCGCGACTGCAGAGCGCGCGCAAGCGCGTGCTCGCCTGCGTGATGTCGAGGTCGTGCGACGCGTGTTGACGAAGGATGCGCATCTGAAAGTTGCGCTGGCCACCGATGCTTTGAATCAGTGGCGAGCCCAGCGCGACGCGCATGAGGCCATGCGAGCCGCCGCAAACAGGACGCATCGCGCCTGGGAGTTGGGTGAAACCGGATTGGCGGAACGTCTCCTGGCAGCACGTCGTGCTCGCGAGATGGCCTATCAGGAGCTCGCGGCTCGCGCTTCGGCCCATGAAGCACAATTGCGCGTGCGCATCGACAGCCATGATCTGTGGCATCCAGCGCATGGCCACGAGGAGGAGAAATAAACAACGGTCTCGCGCATGTGCTGCGCGCCCGCAAGCTGGCGACAATCGTTGCGTAAGCGAATGCGCGCCTGCACGCTGACGGCACTCATTGCAGTAAGCGGAGGCGCAATTACACGCCGGCGGCAATCGTTGGAGTAAGCGGATGCGTGGCTCCACGCCGCCAATCGTTGCAGTAACCCGCGTCGATTGAAGCCTAGCGAGTGCTGCGTGCCTTCGCTATCAATTGCAGGTCGGACACGCAGCCGAACGTCATCGCCGGTGAGCGTTGATCGAGCACTGCCGCAGTGGCGTAACCCCAGCGCACAGCACCGAATGCGATGCCGGCGGCGTGCGCTGCCTGCGCATCGGTCGCCTGGTCGCCGACGTAGATGGCATGCTGTCGGGCGACGTTGGACGTTTTCAACACGCGCTCCAGCCGCCAGCGTTTGCCGAAGATCGATGCGCCGGACTCGATGTGGCGGATCCGTTGAATCACTTCGTCGCCAATGACGCGCCTGACGTTCTCGAATGAATTCGAGGTGACGATGGCGAGATCGACGCCGCTCACGGACAGAGAATGCAGTGCCTCGGCGACCCCGTCGAACAGGCGAATGCCGTCGCCGTTGCGCGCCATCATGCTCATGAAGTCCCGGGCGATGAACGGCAGCTTCCACATCGGAATGCCATGCTGGCGCATGAGCTCGCGCGGCTCCCGGCCGCGATACTCATCGATTCGTGCCGGGTCCAGCTCGGCAAATCCATGACGCCGCGCCAGGATGTTGTGAGACGCGACGAAGAAGTCGAACGAATCGGCGAGCGTCCCATCGAAGTCGAAAATGGCAAGCTTGTAGGTCATGTTGTTTCCGAAAGGCGCGGCTACCGGACGGCCCGGGCAGCTGCAGCTTCGTGCACTGGCACGATCGCCGCTCTCCCAGGACGTCTGTGTCTGCCTCGCTGGCGTCTCAGCCACAAGTGCAGTTAGGGCCGCGGCTGGCACAGTTGCAATGGGTTTTGGTGGAGCTGTTGCTGCTCGCTCTGCTGATGAAACAGCGGGCTGACCCTGTCGCGCCGTCGCGCCGTCCGCAATGTGTGGATATTGTATCCAATCTACATTGGTGCCACACTGCGGGTCCCAAAGCGGTGGCCTGACAGGCTGCGCGCCTGCGCCCATAGATATGTATCGAGTGACGGCATGCTGATTTTTGAAAACTGCACTTTGATTGATGGCATCGCGGACGAGCCGAGGGAGAAGGTCAACGTCCTGGTCGAGGGCAACCTGATCCGCGAGGTGACGACCGAGCCGATCCGCATGGCGGACGCGAAGCGCTTCGACCTGCGCGGCAAGGTGCTCATGCCGGGCCTCATCGACAATCATGCCCATGTGTACGCGATTCACCTGAATCAGGAGAAGACGCGGGGCATGCCGCACACCCTGATGATGGCGCATGCGATTCCTCGCGTGCTCGGCATGCTGCGTCGTGGGTTCACGACAGTGCGCGACGTCGCTGGCGGCGACTACGGCATCAAACGGGCGATCGAAACCGGTCTGGTGGAAGGGCCGCGCCTGTTCGTGTCGGGTCGGGCCTTGAGCCAGACCGGCGGCCATGGCGACCATCGTCACATCACCAACGATCAGCTGCCGTGCGCCTGCACGAGCGCGCTCGACATCATGGGTCGGATCGCCGACGGCGTGGAAGGCGTGCGCTATGCGGTTCGTGAAGAGCTGCGCAAAGGGGCGGACCACATCAAGCTGCTGGTCTCCGGCGGCGTGGGCTCGCCGCACGACAAGCTCGAGCACACCCAGTACTCGCTCGAAGAGATCCGAGTCGCGGTCGAAGAGGCTGCCGCTCGCGGCACGTACGTCGCTGCGCATTCCTATACCGCGAACAGCACGATCCGCGCGGTTCAGTGCGGCGTCCGAACCATCGAGCACGGCAACTTCGTCAACGAAGAGGCGGCGAAGCTGATGGCGGAGAAGGGCGCGTTCATGGTGCCGACGCTGATCTGCTACTGGGAGTCGTTCGAGAACTCCGATGCTTATGGCTTGCCCTCGCACATCAAGGCCAAGCTGCGTGAGGTCACCCTTGCCGGTACTCGCATGCTGGAGATCTGCCGCGATGCCGGCGTGAAGATGGGCTTCGGCACCGATCTGATGGGCGAGATGATCGTGGCGCAGTCCAAGGAGTTCAGGCTGCGCGCGCAGGTGCTGCCGCCGATGGACATCCTCAAATCTGCCACCGCCGTCAATGCTGCTATCCTTGGCCAGTCCGGCAAGCTCGGTTGTATTGCGCCTGGCGCGTACGCGGATCTGCTGGTCGTGAACGGCAATCCGCTCGACAATCTGCAGCTGTTGGAAGACGAAGGCAAAGAGCTGCTGGCGATCATGAAGGACGGCCGTTTCTTCAAGAACCAGCTCCATTAGAAGACACCATGGAAAGAGAAGGCTCTCCAGACCTCAAGGGCGCTCCGCGGCTCGCGCGCAGCACGACCGCTGCCGAGGTCGCTCGTATCGTTCGCCAGAGAATCCTGAGCGGCCAGTACAAGGCGGGTGATTTCCTGCGCCAGGAGGCCCTCGCGCAGGAGCTGGGTGTCAGCCGTATTCCAATCCGCGAAGCGCTGGCGCTGCTGGAGGCGGAGGGCTTCGTCGTTCGCGAGCAGTATCGGGGCGCGTTGATTCCTCACCTGTCGTTGCGCGAAGTGGAGGAGATCTACAAGCTGCGCAGCATGCTCGAGCCGTTCCTGCTCGAACAGGCGATTCCGAAACTCACGCCGGCGGTGATCGCCAAGGCCCGCGAGCTGGTGATGGCGTCACGCACGTGCTCGGACCTCAATGAGTGGGGCCGGCTGAATTTTCAGTTTCACAAGACGCTCTACGCCGTCGCGGACCTGCCGCTCACCATGCAGGTGCTCGATCAGCTGCTGATGCGCGCCGACAGATACCTCAGGATGCAGCGTTATCTGTCGGCCGAGATTCAGCAGGAGAGCGATCAGGAGCACCTGAACCTGCTCGATCTGCTCGAAGCAGGGCGCAACGAAGAAGCCGTTGCCGCGCTCCGCAGCCACATCAGCTGGAACGAGACCGACGTGCGCTCGACCTACGAGGCGGCGCTCTCCGGAGCCGCGCGAAGCTAACCCGCTTCGCGCTGCGCCTCGAGAACGGGAGCCGTCCGAGTCGACGGGCTCCCGAGATGCCTGGTGATCATGGCCACCATCACGATGACGATGACGAAGCTCGTCGCCGCCACCCATCCCAAGCCTTCGTAATCGAACGTATCGGCCGTCCAGCCGCCGAGCAGCGAGCCGAGCGAGCTGCCCATGGTCATGGCGGCGGATGCCGCCGCGGCGAGCCGGCCGGCCGGATCGGCCAGCGACAGAATGCCCTGGAAGTACGGCAGCATGAACAGCGCCAGCAGCAGGAACGCGGGTACGAGCGCGGCATACATCCATTGCGAGGTCGTGTAGACCAGCAGCAATGTGATCACGACCTTCAGGCTGATCGCGGCGAGCACTGGCTGTGTGTGGCCGAAGCGTGTATCGATCAATCGTGCCAGCGATGGTCCGCAGATGGTGATGAACGCCGCGACCGACAGCACCTGACCTATCTGAGCGGCCGTGAAGTCCAGGCCCAGGCCGATGCGCTCGACGAACGTCCAGATGGCGTTGTGTCCAATCCACAGCACGATCAACGCGGCGAACGCGACGAGGCCGTAGCCGCGAATGTCTCGCAAGCTGATGCGATGCATGTCCGTGCCCTGCATACGGCGCTCTGGATAGCGTGTCATTGCCACTAGGCTGACGACGGACACCGCCGATAGAACGGCAAAGCAGCCCGAGGCGCCGCCCGCCGCGATTACCGCGGGCATCCCCAGGAAGAACGCTGTCGAGAACAGCGCGTAGGAAGCATTCAGAACCGCGAAGGCGCGAATCGGATGAGACGTGCCCGCCGCCAGGCTGAATGAAATCGTGACGACGATCCCTTTGCCGCAGCCCACGAGCACGCGCGCGGCCGTCAGTGCGACGGGATCTGTCATGAAGGCCGCGAGCAGGTTGCCGCATATCAAACAGGCGAGGCCCACCAGAACGGTGGGCCTCGCCTTGAAGCGATGCACGCGGATCGCCAGCGCAAACGAAACGATGGCGACGACCGCCATTTCCGCCGCGCCGATCGAGCCGGCCACGCTGCGCGACATGCCGTAGTCGTCGATGATCGCGCCGATCCAGAGCGGCATGACCATCTGCGAGGAGAAGCCAGTGCACACGACGAACACGAGCGCCGCCATCTGCAACAGGGAGAAATCCTGTCGATCGACAGGGCTGTTCGAGGTGCCGTGTGCTGCTGGCATGAGGCGCTACGCTTGCTTGTAGTAGACGGACTTGGCCGCTGCCGGGCTGACGCTGCCGTTGAGCAGGTCTTCCTGGAGCAACTTCGGCGAGCGCTTGCGCGGATCGCCGTAACCGCCGCCACCGCCCGTCTCGGCGATGAAGCGATCGCCGGCTTTCAGCGGCAACTGCTCGACCTTGCGAATCACCTGGCCTTCGGTCTGGTTGGCGCGGATCACGGTCACCTTGGGGGAGGCGCCGGACTCGCCGCCGAACAGACCCCACTGCGGCGTCTTGGCGCGATCGAAGTGCAGTGTGATGCCCGCATCGGTGAGCAGCTCGTATTCCTTGACCAGATTCTGGCCGCCGCGGAATTCGCCCGCGCCACCGCTGTCGACGCCGAACTGCATGCGGTTGATGCGAACCGGCACGCGGTTTTCCAGCGTCTCCACCGGAATGTTTCTGAAGTCGCCCGCGGCCGAATGGATCACGCAACTCACGCCGTCGCCGCGACTCGAAGCGCCCCAGCCGCCATCGAGCGATTCGCCGCTCATGAAGGTGCGGCCGGTGTCGGGATGCTGGCCGATGATGAACACGTTCCAGGAATCTCCGGGCAAGCCGGCGGCGACGTGCTCGGGCAGCACCGGCGCGAGCGCCTTGATGATCAGATCGAGCAGCAGCATGACCGGATGCGGCCGCATGCACGGCGCCGGATCCTGCGCATGGAAGATCGAGCCCGGCTCGGCGATCACATCGATGGCGCGGAAGCTGCCATCGTTGATGTCCGGCTCCGCATCGGGGTAGAGCAGGGCAAGCGCCAGGCGCACGGCCGACACCGTGTTCGGAAAGCCCGTGTTCAGGTTGCCCGGACGCTGTTTGCTCGAACCGGTGGTATCGACCTGCATGCGGTCGCCCTTGATCGTGACCGTGACTTTTACGTGCACGGGATCGTCGGTGACGCCGTCGTTGTCCGAGCAACCCTCGGCGACATAGACGCCATCGGGAATCGACGAGATGAATGCGCGGAACTTGCTGTCGGTGGCCTCGAAGATCGCGTTGGTCGCTTCATCGAGCGTCTCGCGACCGAAGCGCTGGCTCAGCCACTTCAAGCGCTCGCCGCCGAGTCGCAACGACGCGATCATCGCGTTCAGATCGCCCATCAGCGTCTTCGGCACGCGGCTGTTGATGCAGAGCAGGTCGATCACGTCCTGCACCCACTTGCCCTGGCTCATGATCTTGGTCGGGCCCCAGCGCATGCCTTCCTGGAAGATGTTGCGGCTGTTGACCGGGAAACCGGGCTCGGCCGTGCCGATGTCGGCCCAGTGCGCGCGCAGACACAGGAAGCCATCGATGACGCCGTCGGTCGCGACCACGCCGATCACGTCGACGTCGTTGAGATGGCCGCCGGTCATGTAGGTGTCGTTGATGGTGAAGACGTCGCCGTCTTTGAGGTTCTCGATGCCGTACTTCCTGATGGTTTCCTTCAAGCCGGCATCCAGGCCGCCGGTGAACAGCGGCAGGCCGGCGTACTGACCGAGGATGCGCGCCTTGGCGTCGAAGATGGCGATGCCGTAGTCGTGCGCCTCGTAAATGATCGGAGAGTAGGCGCTGCGTGCAATCACGGCGCTCATGTCATCGGCAATCGCGTTGTAGGCGTTGCGAATGACTTCGGTGGTAATTGGGTCGTTGCGGCGGCTCATTACGCATTCTCCCGCGGGGCCAGGACCAGGTTGTCGTGATCGTCGATCGTCGCAGTGAAGTCGGGCGGCACGATGGTCGTGCAGGTCGCCTCCTCGACGACCAGCGGACCGGCGACCGGCTCTCCCTTCTTCAAGTCACGGCGTGCGATGAACTTCGTTTCGCGCGCCGTTCCATCGAACAGAACGGTGCGAGTCCGCGTGGCGAAGCCGAGATCCTCTTCGACGCGCGAGGCCGAGGCGAACGCGGCGGCATCGAGGCTGGTCTTGCCGATCGCACGCAGGCGCAGCGTCGCGACTTCGGCGAGCTCCTGCGGATTGCTGTGACCATAGGTGGCTTCGTAGAGCGAATCGAATTTCGCGCGCACGGTGGAGTAGTTGCGCGCGGGGTCCGCCTTCGGATCCAGAATCGAAGCGTCGAGCGGCACCGAAATCGCGTATTCCTGGCCGCTGTAGCGAATATCGAGCGCATGCTCGAACGCGATCGCCTCGGCCGCGGCGCCTTCGCCGAGCAGGCGAGCCTTCAATTCAGCTTCCATCGGAGCGAACTGTTCGCGCATGCGCTGCCAATCCAGGGTGTTGAGCGGTGTGGCCGAGGTTTCCGCCAGATCGTGAATCAGATCCGACTGCAACATGCCCCACGCCGAGAACGCGCCGGCGGATTGCGGCACGATCACTTTGCGAATGCCGAGCAGTCGCGCGATTTCCGCCGCATGCATCGGGCCGGCGCCGCCGTAAGCGACCAGCGAGAACGTGCGCGGATCGATGCCACGACGCACGGTGATCGTGCGAATGGCGTTCGCCATCTGCTCGTTGATGACATCGAGAATGCCTTGCGCAGTGGAGTCGGCTTCCAGCGAGAGCGTCGAGCCGAAGCGGGCAGCTGCCGCGCGCGCCAGATCGCGATGTAACTTCAGACCGGAACCAAGCGTCGCGTCGTCGCGAATGCGGCCGAGTGCGAGGTTGGCATCCGTAACCGTGGGTTCGGTGCCGCCGTTACCGTAGGCCGCCGGGCCGGGGCGGGCGCCCGCGCTCTGCGGACCGACGCGCAGCAGGCCGCCATCGCTCCATGCGAGCGAGCCGCCGCCTGCGCCGATCGTATGAATGTCGACGAGGGGCGCGAGAATGGGGAAGCCGCCGACTTCGCGCTCGGTGCGAATCGCCGAGGCGCCTTCGACCACGAGGCTCGCTTCGAAGCTCGTGCCGCCCATGTCGATACAAATCAGATTGCGATCGCCGGTCGCGGCCAGCATGCGGCCGGCGACGTTGCCGCCCACCGGGCCGGACAGCAAGGTGAGAATGCCTTTGTCTTTCGCTTCGCGCGCGCTGATCAGCCCGCCGTTCGACTGCAGCAGGAACAGACGATTGTCCGACCACTGCTCGAGCGCGTTCTCCAGGCGAGTGAGGTACTGCTTGAGAATCGGCGAGACGTACGCGTTGATGACGGCGGTACTGGTGCGCTCGTACTCGCGCCATTCGCGGCAGATCTGAAACGACGCGCACACGAACACGTCGGGCAGCAATTGTTTCAATGCTTCCTCGACGATGCGCTCGTTCTCGGGATTGCGATAGCTGTGCAGAAAGCAGATCGCGACGCTCTGGATGCCGGCGGCGCGAATCTGCTCGGCGATGTTGTTCAGCTCGGCCAGATTCGGCGCCTTGATCACGGTGCCGTCGGCGGCGGTGCGCTCTTCGATCTCGAAGATATGTTTGCGCGGCACCAGCGGCGTCGGGTACTTGAAATGGATGTCATAGGGGCGCGGTCGATTGCCCCGGCGCATCTCGTAGATGTCGCGGAAGCCGGCAGTCGTGATCAGCGCCGTCTTCACACCCTTGCGTTCGAGGAATGCGTTCAGGTGCACGGTCGTCCCGTGCAGGATCGTGACCGGCTGCTTCTTCTCGATGCCCGCCGCTTCGAGCGCGGCGACCACGGAGGGCCAGAACTCCGGCGGGGTGGAAGGGACCTTGACGGTTTTCAAGGTGCGGGATGTCGGATCGAACATGACGAGGTCGGTAAAGGTGCCGCCTACGTCGATTCCGACGAAAACTCGATTCTCATCAGCCATCAGTCACTCCTACCCCAGGCAGTCGCATGGTCCGCCGTGAAATCGCGACGGTTTGACCCCGGTCGCGTTTTACACGCTTGGGCAGAGCTTACGGGATCCAGGATATTGTATCCAAGTTTTTTTGTTGTTAAGGTCCGGCCACGCGTCGCATCCCCGGCAGTGAGTCGGCCCGACGCGGACGAACCAGATCGCTTGCCTGGAGATTCCGCATGCATTCGTACAAAAGCGCGCCAACCGCGCGCGGTCGCCTGACTGGACTGTGCTTCCTCACGTTCTGCGCTACCGCTCCGGCGATGGCCCAGGACAGCGCTCCGATCAGCGTCGAAGAAGTGGTGGTCACCGCCCAACGTCGGGCCGAGACGCTGCAGAAGGTGCCGATTTCGATCACTGCGCTGTCCGGAGAGCAGGCTCAACAACTCAACCTCTCCAAGGCCAGCGATCTGTCGGGAATTTCCCCTGGCGTGTTCGCCGTGGGCTCGCGCGGTGATGCGAACCCGGTGTTTGCCATCCGCGGCATCGGCCTGAACGACACGTTCGCCAACAACAATCCCACCGTCGGCGTGTATCTGGATGACATCGTGCAGCCGTACACCCCGCTGCTCGGTTTCCCGGTGTTCGACCTCGAGCGCATCGAAGTACTGAAAGGTCCTCAGGGCACGCTCTACGGCCGTAATACCACGGGTGGTGCGATCAACTTCATCAGCAAAGCCCCGAGTCAGCAGTTCGACGCTTACGCAACCGCGTCCTACGGGCGCTTCGGTCGTGCGGATATCGAGGGTGCGATCGGTGGGGGTGTCACCGACACCCTGGCTCTGCGCTTCGCTGGCAAAGTCACCGAGCAGTCGGACGGCTGGCAAACGAACGCGCTGACCGGCGAGAAGATCGGCGACAAAGATGTGAAGGCGGCACGCGCCATGGCGCTGTGGACGCCGACCGACAGCCTCGAAGTGCTGTTCAAGGCTTCGGTCCTCGAAGATCGCTCCGATACGCAGCTGCGCGAGCACGTCGGTTACTACGCGCCGGGCGGCACCGCTCCCTGCTCGGGCTTCCTGCAGGGCATTCGCGACGAAGGCAACTGCGTCAACTCGCTGGGTTATTTCGATCCGACGGAGGATCGCCGCACGGTCGAAGCGAGCGAGGTGTACGGGCACGTTGCCGATACCAGCTCGCGCGATGTGATGCTCAACGTCAAATACGACATGGGCATGGCCACGCTGACCTCGGTCACCGGCTACATCGATTTCGAACGTTCCTCGGGAGACGATTCCGACGGCTCGGCGCTGGTGCTGCTCGATTCCTTGTTCAACGACGACATCGAGGCGTTCAGCCAGGAGCTGCGTCTGGCCTCCAACGGCGACGGTCCGTTCTCGTGGATGGTCGGCGGCTACTATTCCTGGGACAAGCTGGGCTCGGACATCCACCAGGCGCTGGACGATCATTTCTTCCGGACGCGCGTCAGCATCGACGCCCTGCAGAAGACCACTTCGTATGCGTTGTTCAGCCAGGTGCAGTATCGCCTGACCGACCGCTTGCGCCTGACCGGCGGCGCTCGTTACACCGAAGAAAAGAAAACGTTCAAGTACGACGCGCTGGATACCGATCCGTTCGGCACCTCGGCGGGACTGCCGACGCCGGTGGCGGGCATCGACGATACGCTGCGTGAAGACGTGGTCACCGGCAAGATCGGCCTGGATTTCGATCTGACCGACGACGTGATGCTCTACACCAGCGCCAGCAAGGGCTTCAAGAGCGGCGGTTACAAGAGCGCGATCGCGTTCAATCCGGCCGAGCTCGAGCCGTTCGTCGGCGAGAATCTGTATGCCTACGAGCTCGGTGCCAAGACCACCTGGCTGGATGGCAAGCTGCAGTTCAACTCGGCGCTGTACTACTACGATTACCAGGACTTCCAGGCCTTCGTGACCGAGATCCGCAGCGGCATCAACGTCATCGTGCTGAACAACGCCGGCGACGCGGAAGTCTACGGCCTGGAAGCGGACATCACCGCGCGGCCCACCGATCGACTGCTGTTGCGTCTGTCGGCGAACGCGATGAAGACCGAGATCACCAGGATCAATCCGGAAGTGCAGGCCGACTATGAAGGCAACCGGCTCGCCAACGCGCCGGAGCTGACCGGCAGCGCGATCGTGCGTTACGACCTGCCGACCGAGAACATGGGCTTCGGCAGCTATGTGATGCTGGACGGTTCCTATCGGAGCAAGACGTATTACTCCGTGAACAACCGCGGCCAGAGTTCGCAGGATGCGTATGCGTTGCTCAACGCGCGTGTCGGCTTCACCAGCCCTGACGAGCGCTGGGAATTCGCGCTGTGGGGACGCAATCTCACGGACAAGTTGTATGTGTCGACCTCATACGACAACTACGGCGGCATCTTCCCGTCGCAGAACTTCCTGGGTGATCCGCGCACTTACGGCGTGAGCGCCACGTTCAGATATTAATAAAGACACTCATCGCGGCACTGCAGGGGCGGCTTGCGCGGGACGCGCGCAAGCCGCTCGATCGAGGAAGAATGTCACTCAAGAGGAATATTCTCTGGCGCGAAACGGCCGAGATCGCGCCGACGTTTCCTGTCCTGAGCGGAGATGTGAAAGCGGACGTTGCCGTCATCGGCTGCGGCATCATGGGGGCAGTTACTGCCCTCACACTGGCGTCGCGCGGCGTGTCGGTCATCGTGCTGGAAGGTCAGCGGGTCGCCGAGGGCTCTTCATCGCGCCCCGGCGGATTCGTGGTGCCCACGTTCACGTTTGGCGGGCCACGTGACGTCATCGCGGCGCTCGGTGAGACCGGCGCGCGACTGGTACAGATGACCGGTTCGGCAGCGAATCGGGTGTTCGATCTCATCCGGGAACACGGCATTTCCTGCGACGCCAAACAGTCGGGTTGGTATCAGCCTGCGCACGGCCCGGATTCCTGGCGACGGGTGCAGGCGGTGGCCCGCGACTGGGAAGCCGCCGGATTTCCGGTGGAAGTGCTCGACGGCGAGGAAACATACCGACGCAGCGGCGTTCCCGGTTACCTGGGCAGTTGGATGGTCCGCCAGGGTGGCACGCTGCAGCCGGTGGATTACACAGTGGGCCTGGCGAGGGCCGCCGAGCGGCAGGGCGCACAGATCTTCGAACGCTCCGCGGTGCGCTCGATCGAGCGACACAACGGCAAGCTGGTCGTTGCTTCCAAGCAGGGCCGAGCGCTGGTGAATCAGGCCATTCTGTGCACCAACGGCCGCTCCGGCGGTCCGTATGCCGATCTGGAACGATCCATCGTGCCGATGAAGATCTGGCAATGTGCCACCGCGCCCATTGCGGAAGCCGAGCGGGCGCATCTGTTCAAGCACGGCGAATGCCTGTCGGATACCCGTTCGAATCTGTTCACGTATCGATTCGATCGCGACTGGCGGCTGATCACGGGCACCGTCGATGCCTGGGGCATGACGGCGGAAATCGCGGCATGGGTGATGGCGCGACGGCTGCGCAAGCATCTGACCCTGCCCGAGGTGCCGCCGATCGAGTTCGTCTGGTCCGGTGTTGCTTCGGTGACTCGCACGCGCCTGCCGCAGCTTTCGGTGTTCGACGATGGCGTCATCGCGCCGGTGGCGTGCAACGGCCGGGGCATTGCGATGTCGACCGCCTTGGGAGAGGCGATCGCGCAATACGTCATCAGCGAGCGCACGAGCGATCTGCCGTTGCCCATCACCCGGCCCGAAGGCGCGAGCGCGGCGATGATGCAGAAGCTGTTTGCGCCGCTGTATCCGTACTATGGAGTAATCAGGGATTGGGCTGCCGGCCGGCCCTGACCCGAGCAGAAGGTGACCGAAGTGGCAAGATACATTCGTATTCGTGAGGAACGCAGCGGGCTGGACGTGCGAGCGGAGTTGCTCGACGACAAGGCGCCGCGCGCCGCCGCGGCGTTGTGGGCGCTCGCGGGCGGCACCGGCCGGCACTTTGCACAACATGCAATGTGGACCGGCCCCGAAATCTCGTGTCCCGTGCCGGGCGCGAAGTTTCCGGATGCACGCGTCCTCGAAGGCATGCCGTTGGAGAACGGCACGAGTTTTCCGGCCGCAGGTGAGATCGCGACCGTGCTCGCGGCGCGCGGACAGTGGAAGGGCATGCCGGACACCGACGTGTTCGATGTCGGTCTGTTCTATGGCGACGGTGCGCGTCTGCTGATGCCCATGGGATGGATCATGGCGTCGGTTGCGGCACGCATCGTGCCCGAAGATTTCGCGAAATATCAGGCCGGCTGCCAGGCCATTCGCCGCGGTGGTGTGTGCGAGCTGGAATTCATTCGTGAAGCGGAGGTGACGGCATGAGCTTCCTTGCGAAACGTATCACCCAATCGCCGCCGAAGAGCTATGGCATGGCGGGGCGCGCCGCCGAGCTCGATGCCGAGGAATACATTCACCTGGAGCTCGGTCGGCCCTGTCACGACACGCCCGCCCTGATCAAGGACGCCACCATCAAGGCGTTGCTCCAAGGCAAGGTGCATTACAGCGACTTTCGCGGACAACCGGAGCTGCGCAACGCGCTTGCGGACAAGCTGCGGACGTTCAACGGCATTCAGTGCGGCGCCGAGCAGGTGCTGGTCACCAATGGATTGACGCAAGCGTCCTATGCCGCCTTCATGGCGACCATCGATCCGGGCGACGAGGTGATCCTGCTGGAGCCGTTCTATCCGCAGCATGTGGGCAAGGTCGCGCTCGCCGGCGGCACTCCGGTGATTGCGCCACTGGATGCGAAAAACAACTTCTCCATCAACACAGCGTTGATCGAGCCGCACATCACCGAGCGCACCAAGGCGATCGTGCTGGTCAATCCCTGCAATCCGACCGGACGCGTCTACACCCGTGCCGAGCTCGAGAGTCTCGCGCAGCTGTGCGTGCGTCACGATCTGCTGGTCATTTCGGACGAGGTCTACGAGCAGATCACGTTCGATGAGCATCGGCATCTGAGCATCGCCTCGCTGCCCGGCATGGCCGAGCGCACCATCTCGATGTTTGCTTTCACCAAGGCCTATGCGATGGACGGCTGGCGGCTCGGCTATGTGACGGCCTCGCAGGAGCTGATCAATGCCATGCTGAAGATCACGACCAGCGAAGTGACCCACGTCAACAGCTTCATTCAGTACGGCGCGCTGGCGGGCATCGTGAACGGCGCGGCCGCGGTGAAGACCATGGTGGATGACGATCGATACAAACGCGATCTGGTGGTGGGCGCGCTCAAGCGCATGCGCGGCGTTCGCTGTGAGCTGTCCGAAGGCAGCATCTACGCGTTCCCGGACATATCGGCCACCGGCTGGTCTTCGCAGCAGCTCGCGGACGCGCTGCTCGAACAATGCAAAGTCATCGTCGAGGCCGGCAGCTTCTATGGTCCGGCGGGCGAGGGGCATTTGCGTGTCTGCTTCGGCTCGCAGTCGCTGACGCGGCTGGAGACGGCGATGCAGCGCATGCATGCATTCTTCGAACGCCTCGAATTTCGTGACAGGGCAGCGTGATGACCAGCAATCTTTCTTCGACCGTGGCAGCCGAGATCGAGCGCGAATGTTCGCGCCTGGTGCTGCTCTTCACCGAGCTGGTGGACTCCGGACGCTACGAGCAGCTGAAGGACGTGTTCGCGCCCGATGGTTTGTTTTATCGTCCCGCGGAGCCGCAGCGCGCGATGACGGTGGATGACGTCATTGCCTCGTATCGCATGCGGCTGACTCCGCACGTGGCCATGCACATGGTGACCAACGTGTTCATCACGCCGGAGAGCGATTCGACAGCGTCAGGTTCCGCGCGGATTCTGTTCTTCGCGGCGCCTACGGAGGCAGCGAATGAAGTGGGCCGCGGACGCAAGGCAACGATGCAACTCGTCGGCCGCTTCTCCGATCGCTTCGTTCGCACGCCGCAAGGCTGGCGTTTTGCGGAGCGGCGCGGCGAAATGCTGTTCAACGTCTGACTTCGGCTCGATCAGTCTTCGAGATTCCTGTGCAGACGACTCAGCAGATCCAGCAGATGTGAGAAGTCGTCGGCGGAAAAGCCGACGATCAGGCGCTGATAGATCGGCGCCGTGATCTTCCGGGCCGCCGCCAGCTTGGTCCGGCCCGCGGCGGTCAGCATCAGCTCGGTGATGCGACCGTCCGATGCGCTCGGGACGGTCTTGATCAGGCCGGCCTTTTCCATGCGCCCCACGATGCGCATCATCGTGGAAATATTGATCACCGCGAGCCTGGCCACCTGGCCGATCGGCTGCGGACATTGCTCCCCCAGAATCATCAGCACGCGCCAGGTCGGAATATCGATCTTTATGCGGCGCAGCTCCGTCTCGATCACCACGTTGTAGCGGCTGACCAGGCGGTTCAGCTGGTAGAACGGATAACGATCGACATGGAACGATTCCGAACCGGGGTCGCCGTGGGGACGAAGGTCTTTGGGCATGAGCCTGTTCTCGAAAGGACCGAGTTACTTGCATTTGCAAGTTTCTCGGCGCATATTGCCACAAGCCCAATCATAGAGGGGATGGCTATGTCGAGCACGCAGCGACTGATGAATTTCGCGGCTGATGTCGCCAGTGGCGCCATCAAGGTCGTCGACCTGACGCAAACATTATCCGAAGACACTCCCGTGCTGGTCCTGCCGCCCCAATTCGGGCAGTGCGCAGCGTTCTCCCGCGAGGTGATCTCGCGTTATGACGAGCGCGGCGTCGCCTGGTACTGGAGCAACTTCACCGTCAGCGAGCACACGGGCACGCATTTCGATGCGCCGGTGCACTGGGTGAGCGGCGCCAACCTCCCCGACAACTCCGTCGACAAGCTTCCGGTGCGGGATTTCGTTGCTCCCGCCGTGGTCATGGACTTCTCCAAAGAAGCCGCCGCGAATCCCGACTTCCTGCTCGAGGTGGAACACATCCAGGCGTGGGAAGCCAAGCACGGCAAGATTCCGCCGCGCCATTGGGTGCTGTTCCGCACTGACTGGTCCAAGCGCAAGGCAGATGAATATACGAACCGTCGCGAAGACGGTGCGCATACGCCGGGCCCCTCGGGCGATGCGGTTCGTTATCTCATCGAGCAGCGCGATGCGCTCGGCTTCGGCGTCGAGACCATCGGCACCGATGCCGGCCAGGCGCATCTGCTCAATCCTCCGTATCCCGCGCACACGCTGTTCCATGGTGCCGGGCGCTATGGCCTGCAGTGCCTGGAGAATCTCGACCAGCTGCCGCCGGTCGGTGCGCTCATCGTGGCCGCGCCTCTGAAGATCCGTGACGGCTCGGGCAGCCCGCTGCGCGTGCTGGCGCTGGTGGCCGGAAGCTAAACATGGCCGAGCGCTCCTTCAAGGCGGAGGTGAAGAAGCTCGAGGCGGGGGCGGGCGAAACATTCACCGGCGAAGGCATCCTTGCAGTCACCAAGGCGTTGCTGCAATCGGGTGTCGCGTACGTGGGCGGCTATCAAGGGTCGCCCATCAGCCACCTCATGGACGTCTTCGCGGACGCCAACGAGTTGCTGACCAGCCTGGGAGTGCATTTCGAAGCGAGTGCGAACGAGGCAACCGCGGCGGCCATGATGGCCGCTTCGGTGAACTATCCATTGCGAGGCGCCGTCGCGTGGAAGTCAGTCGTCGGTACCAACGTGGCGAGCGATGCGCTCGCCAATCTCGCCTCCGGTGGCGTGACTGGCGGTGCATTGATCATCGTCGGTGAAGACTACGGCGAAGGCTCCTCGATCATGCAGGAGCGCACGCATGCGTTCGCCATGAAGTCGCAAATGTGGCTGCTCGATCCGCGCCCGAATCTGCCCAGCATCGTCGATGCCGTCGAGAAGGGATTTCAGCTCTCCGAGGCGTCCAACACGCCGGTGATGCTGGAGCTGCGCGTCCGCTCCTGTCACATGACCGGCAGCTTCGTCGCAAAGGACAACGTACGTCCGCCGATGACGGTCGGCGACGCTGCTGCGTCCGCTGTGCGCGATACCAGTCGCATCGTGTTGCCGCCTGCAAACTTCCTGCACGAAGTGGAGAAGGTCGAGAAGCGCTGGCCCGCAGGTGTCGCATTCGTGCGGGACCAGAAGTTGAACGAATGGTTCGGGCCGAGCGACAACGAGATTGGCATCATCGTGCAGGGCGGCCTGTACAACAATCTGAATCGCGCGCTGGAGCTGCTTGGCTTGTCCGACGCGTTCGGCGACACGCAGCTGCCCGTCTACTGCCTGAATGTCACTTATCCGCTGGTGCCGGAGGAGGTCAACGACTTCTGCCGGGGCAAGCGCGCGGTACTGATGATCGAGGAAGGTCAGCCGGAATTCATCGAGCACGAGCTGAATACGCTGGTGCGTCGGGCCGATCTGCAGACGCGCATCGTCGGCAAAGAAATATTGCCGCGAAGCGGCGAATACACGGCGCAGGTGATCATCGACGGGCTCAGAAAGTTTCTGGCCCAGTGGGCTCCGGGGATCGAGCTGCCGCCGCCGGTGACTTCTCAGCTGCCGGCGTCCGTGGCCAGTCAGATCCCCGGCCGTCCCGCGGGCTTCTGCACCGGCTGCCCGGAGCGCCCGATTTTCACGTCGATGAAACTGTTGGAACGTGAGATCGGCGCGACGCACGTGTCCGCGGACATCGGTTGCCATCTCTTTTCCATCCTGCCGCCGTTCAACATCGGCAACACCACGATGGGCTACGGCCTGGGAACCGCCGGCGCCTCGGCGTTCAAGCCGAAAGACAAGCGCGCGATCGCAGTGATGGGCGACGGTGGGTTCTGGCACAACGGCCTCACCTCGGGCATCGGCAACGCCGTTTTCAACAAGGACGACACCGTCACCGTCATCATCGATAACGGTTACTCCGCGGCGACTGGCGGACAGGACATTCTTTCCTCGCGTGCCGACAACAGCGTGCGCACCACGCGCCACCCCATCGAGAATGCGGTGCGAGGGATCGGCGCGAAGTGGGTGAAGACGATCAATCGCACCTACGATCTGAAGAAGATGACGTCGGCGTTGCGTGAAGCGATGACCTCGCCCGAGAAGGGGCCGAAGATCATCGTGGCCCAGTCGGAGTGCATGCTCAACCGGCAGCGACGGGAGAAGCCGCAGGTCAAGAAGGCGCTCGCCGAGGGCAAGCGTGTGGTGCGAGAGCGCTTTGGCGTCGACAGCGACACCTGCACGGGCGATCACAGTTGCATCCGGCTGTCGGGCTGTCCGTCGCTCTCCATCAAACCCAATCCCGATCCGCTGCGGCAGGATCCGATCGCGCACGTGGAAAACAGCTGTGTCGGCTGCGGACTGTGCGGTGAAGTCGCGCACGCCGCCGTGCTTTGTCCGAGCTTTTATCGAGCCAGCATCGTTTCCAACCCGAGCCGCTGGGAGCGGGTTCGCAAGCGCATCGTGCTGGCGTTGATTGGCTTCCTGCAGCGTCGCGACGAGCGCGCGCGTGCTGCGCAGGCGTTCTGATGAATAGTATCGATCCCAAGCGCAATCGTATCTGTATCGCCATTCTCGCCATGGGCGGGCAGGGCGGCGGCGTGCTTGCCGACTGGATTCAGGAAGTCGCGCTTCACAATGGCTGGCTGGCGCAGGGCACCTCCGTTCCCGGCGTTGCTCAGCGCACCGGCTCGACCGTTTATTACATCGAGCTGGCGCGCTCGGTGGATGGACGCCAACCGATCATGGCGCAGATGCCCGTACCCGGTGACGTCGACGTGGTCATTGCTTCCGAGCTCATGGAAGCGGGTCGCGCGCTGTTGCGAAACTTCGTGAGTGCGGATCGCACGACACTGATCACCTCGACGCATCGTGTGTATGCGATATCCGAGAAAGCGGCGATGGGTGACGGTCGCGGCAGCAGCGAGCGAATCATCGAGGCGGCGGGCCAGCGCTCCAAGCGGTTTATCGGATTCGATATGGACGCGGCGACCGAACGTTCCGGCAGCGTCATCAGCGCCGTCATGTTCGGCGCGCTGGCTGGCAGCGAGGTGTTGCCGTTCACGCGTGAGGCATTCGAGCAGGCCATCAAGGACAGCGGCATTGCAGTGAAGAGCAATCTCGCCGGGTTCGAACAGGGCTTTCGAGCGGCGAGCGGCGCCGTTGCACTGCCCGCGCAGCCGGATCACTCGTTGCCGCAGCCGACGACGCCGATGGGCCGGCAACTGCACGCGCGTCTGATCAGCCGATTGCCGCAGCCCGCGCACGCGAACGCTCTGCATGGCGTGCAGCGAATGATGGATTACCAGGATGGCACGTACGCGGAGCTCTATCTCGATCGGTTGGAGAAAATCGCCGCCCTCGATCGCGCACCGTTCGAACTGTCGGCCGAGACCGCTCGTCATCTCGCGCTGTGGATGAGCTACGAAGACACGATCCGTGTAGCGGATCTCAAGACGCGTGCCAGTCGCATGCAGCGTGTTCGTTCCGAAGTGCGCGCGGGCGACGAGCAGCATCTGAGCGTGACGGAATTCATGCATCCACGGTTGCAGGAAATCTGCGAAACGCTGCCGGCGGGTCTGGGTCACGCGGTGCTGAGCTCGAAACGCCTGACGTCCACGCTCGATCGATTCTTCCAGAAGGGGCGTCATGTCGAGACCACCAGCCTGAGGTGGTTCCTCGTGCTGCGCGCCCTGGCAAAGTACCGTCGCTTTCGGCGCAGCTCGCTGCGCTATCGTGAAGAGCAGGCGCGCATCGAGCGTTGGCTCGGCGACGTGCAGGCCGCAGCCGGCACCGATCTCGGTCTGGCATTGGAGTGGGTGCGTTGCCAGCGGCTCATCAAAGGTTACGGTGACACGTTCGAGCGCGGTCTGCGCAACTTCGAAGCCATCCGTAGCGCCTTTTTCGCGCTGCCACCGGAGCGGCGTAGCGCTCAATGGCTGGCGCAGGCGCGCTCCAAAGCCCTCGCGGACGAGAAGGGCGAGGGCCTGAAGGCCCATCTGTCCCTGGCTTCCTAGTCAGCCCCGTTACTTTGATCGGCAACCTGCGCGACGCGAGCTTCGGCCGAAACATTTTAGGCTTGAAGTTTATCGGCGGAGGTCGCATGCTATTGATGGTCGTGAAGATCGCGTTCGACACGAGCGGTCTCACCGAGAGGTAGAAAGTCCATGCGAATCGTATGCATCGGTGGTGGCCCCGCGGGGCTGTACTTCGCGCTCCTGATGAAGCGCAAGCACCCTGCCCACCGGATCACCGTGGTCGAGCGCAACCGGCCCTTCGATACGTTCGGCTGGGGCGTGGTGTTCTCCGACGCCACCATGCAATCGATGCGCAAGTGGGATCCGCCGACCGCGGCTGCGATCGAGGATGCCTTCAATCACTGGGACGACATCGAGCTGGTCTTCAAGGGCCGCAAGCTGCGCACCAGCGGCCACGGCTTCGTCGGCATCGGTCGCAAGAAGATGCTCAACATCCTGCAGGAGCGCTGCGTGGAAGTGGGCGTCGAGCTGGTGTTCGAGCGCGAGGTCAACGACGACGAAGAATTCCCCGACGCCGATCTGATCATCGCCGCCGACGGCGTGAATTCCAGGATCCGGAACAAATACGCGGCCACCTTCAAGCCCGATCTGCAGGTGCGGCCGAATCGGTATGTCTGGCTCGGCACCGACAAGACCTTCGACGCCTTCACCTTCGATTTCCAGCGCACCGAGCACGGCTGGTTCCAGGCGCACATCTACCGCTTCGACGACAAGACCTCGACCTTCATCGTCGAAACCACCGAGCAGACGTTCAAGGCGCACGGCCTGGACCGGGCGGACCAGGATCAGTCGATCGCGTTCTGTGAAAAGGTCTTCGCGGAGACGCTCGGCGGTCATCGGCTGATGACCAACGCGCGCCACCTGCGCGGCTCGTCCTGGCTGAACTTCAATCGACTCGTGTGCGAGCGCTGGAGTCACTACAACGGCAAGAGTCATGTCGTGCTCATGGGCGACAGCGCGCATACGGCGCATTTCGCGATCGGCTCGGGCACCAAGCTCGCCATCGACGATGCGATCGAGCTGACCAATCAGTTCGACATCGCCGGCCACGAGGCGGACAAGATCCCGGCGGTGCTCGAGGCTTACGAGCAGATTCGCCGCGTCGATGTGGCGCGCATCCAGAACGCCGCGCGCAACGCGATGGAGTGGTTCGAAGTGGTCGGCCATCGGTATGCCGATCAGCTGGAACCGGAGCAGTTCATGTATTCCATGCTGACCCGGTCGCAACGAATCAGCCACGAGAACCTGCGACTGCGGGACAAGACCTGGCTGGAGAACTTCGAGCGCTGGTTTGCCGCGCGAGCCGGTGTCGAGATCGAGGCGAGCGGCGTGATTCCGCCGCCGATGTTTACTCCGTACAAGGTGCGCGGGCTCACGTTGCACAATCGCATCGTCGTGTCGCCGATGGCGATGTATTCCGCCGAAGACGGCGTCCCCAACGACTTTCATCTGGTGCATCTGGGCGCGCGAGCGATGGGCGGCGCGGCGCTGGTGTTTCCGGAGATGACCTGCACGTCGCCAGATGCTCGCATCACGCCGGGCTGTCTCGGCTTGTGGAATGACGAGCAAGCGGCGGCGTTTCGGCGCATCGTGGACTACGTGCATCGAGAGACGCCGGCCAAGATCGGTGTGCAGCTCGGTCACGCGGGCCGCAAAGGCGCGACGAAGGTGGCTTGGGAAGGCATCGATCAGCCGCTGGAGCGAGGAGGATGGCCGCTGCTGTCCGCGTCGGCTCTGCCGTACTTGCCTCATTCGGTCGTGCCGCGCGCCATGACGCGGGAAGACATGGACCGAGTGGTCGCTGACTTCGTCGCCGCCACCCGGCGCGCCGCGGACGTGGGCTTCGATATCCTGGAGCTGCACGCGGCGCACGGATATCTCCTGTCCAGCTTCCTGTCCCCGCTCACGAACCTGCGAGACGACGAATACGGCGGCAGTCACGAGAATCGTGCCCGCTTTCCGCTCGAAGTGTTCCAGGCGGTGCGGGCGGCATGGCCCGAGGACCGGCCGATTTCCGTGCGTCTTTCGACGCACGACTGGTTTGACGGCGGCAATACGCCGGAAGATGCGGCTATATTCGCGCGCATGTTCAAAGACGCGGGCGCGGATCTGATCGATTGCTCTTCCGGACAGGTCGTCAAGGAAGAGAAGCCGGTCTACGGACGCCTGTTCCAGACGCCGTTTGCCGATAAGATTCGTAACGAGATCGGCGTGCCGACCATCGCCGTGGGCGCGATTTCGGAAGCGGATCATGCAAATTCCATCATCGCGGCCGGGCGCGCAGACCTGTGCGCGGTGGCGAGGCCGCACCTGGCGGATCCGTTCTTCGTGATGCACGAAGCCGCGAAGATCGGTTACAACGCTCAGGCCTGGCCGAAGCAGTATCGTTCCGCCCGCGCCCAGTATGAAAACAATCTGGCGCGCGCCGCGGCCGACCTGGCAAACAACGTTCGACGCTGAAGAGTAAGAGGCACCGAAATCTATGCGCGGCTCGAAGGCGCAATTCAATTGGCAAGATCCGTTCGACTTGAATGCACAGTTGAGCGAAGAAGAACGCATGGCCGCAGCCACCGCGCGCGAGTACGCGCAGGACAAGCTGCTGCCGCGAGTCCAGCAGGCGTTTCGGCACGAGCAGACCGATAAGAGCATCTTCCGCGAAATGGGCGAGCTCGGCCTGCTCGGTCCGACCATCCCCGAGCAATACGGCGGCGCCGGGCTCAACTATGTTTCCTATGGCCTGATCGCCCGCGAGATCGAGCGGATCGACTCGGGCTATCGCTCCATGATGAGCGTGCAGTCCTCGCTGGTGATCGTGCCGATCTACGAGTTCGGCAGCGAAGCGAACAAGCGCAAGTATCTGCCCGATCTGATCGCCGGCAAGACCATCGGCTGTTTCGGCCTGACCGAGCCCGACCATGGCTCGGACCCCGGCTCGATGATCACGCGCGCCCGCAAAGTGGACGGCGGTTATCGCCTGACGGGCTCCAAGACCTGGATCACCAACTCGCCGATCGCCGACGTGTTCGTCGTCTGGGCCAAGACCGAAGACGGCCTGATTCGCGGCTTCATCCTGGAGAAGGGGTGGAGCGGGCTGTCCGCTCCGGCCATTCACGGCAAAGTCGGTTTGCGCGCCTCCATCACCGGACAGATCGTGATGGACGACGTGCTGGTGCCCGAGGAGAACATGTTCACCACGGTCACGGGATTGAAAGGCCCGTTCACCTGTTTGAATTCGGCGCGCTACGGCATCGCGTGGGGCGCGTTGGGTGCGGCTGAATCCTGTTACGAGACGGCCCGGCAGTACGTGCTGGATCGCAAACAGTTCGGCCGGCCGCTCGCGGCCAACCAGCTCATCCAGAAAAAGCTCGCCGACATGGCCACCGAAATCAGCCTGGGTCTGCAGGGCTGTCTGCGGCTCGGGCGCCTGAAGGACGAGGGCCATCCGCCGGTGGAGCTCACGTCGTTCCTGAAGCGCAATTCCTGCGGCAAGGCGCTGGAAATCGCGCGCACGGCGCGCGACATGCTGGGCGGCAACGGAATCTCGGACGAGTTTCCGATTGCGCGCCATCTCGTGAACCTGGAAGTCGTGAACACCTATGAAGGTACGCACGACGTGCATGCGCTGATCATCGGACGCGCCATCACCGGGATTGCCGCGTTCTCGAACTGATCGGACCGGGGTCGACTCAGACCGGGTTTTCGTCGATCGAATGACGCACGGTGGCAAGCAGCTTCATCAGCTGCTCCATCTGTGCGTCGGTGACGCCGGCGAACATCCGGTCGACCCACTCTTCGTGCTTGCGGGCCATGCGCTGGAACGCTTCGCGGCCCTTGCGGGTGAGTCGCACGGTGGCGATGCGCCGGTCTTCGGATTCGGAGGTGCGGACCACCAGCAATTCCTCGATCAGGCGGTTGACGATGCCGGTGACATTGCCGTTGGAAACCAGCAGCGCCGTGGACAGCTGGCTCATGGTGAGGCCGTCCGGTTCGCGCTCCAGCGCCGCGAGCACATCGAAGCGCGGCAGCGTGGTCTCGAATTCCTCCTCCAGGCGCGTCCGGACGCGTCGCTCGATGATCATCGAGCAGCTCAGCAGGCGTAGCCACAGGCGAAGCGAGGCCTTGCTGTGAGGAGCGCCGCCGAGTTTCTCGGCGAAGGGGCGGGGCGCTGCGGGCGAAGTGGTCATGATATTGCGGCCGCTCGGGGCTCTCCGGACTGGGCGCTTGAAGGACTGTTCGCATGCTAAAAGAGTTGCAGGGCAGCGGCAACGGCCGCATGCGGGGCGGCCCGCGCAAAAGGTTGACACTTAAAATATATCGCTCGTACTATGGTCGGGTCGGACGCGGATGGGTGCCGTTTGAGCGCAAACCAACAACTTTTATCGGGTAGGCACGCGCTCGTCACAGGCGCGAGTCGCGGGATCGGTATTGCGATCGCGCAGCGGCTGTTGGCTGAAGGAGCACGCGTTACGCTGCTCGGTCGTCAGCTGGGCAGCCTGGCCGCCGCTGCAGGCAAGCTCAGTCAGGATGCCTGTTACGCCGTGGCTGCCGATGTCGGCAACTCCGATCAGATGCGCGCCGCCGTCCAGGATGCGGTCAACCACTTTGGCCCCATCGATATCCTGGTGAACAACGCCGGGCAGGCCACCAGCGCTCCGTTGCACAAGATGGACGACGCATTGTGGAACGCGATGCTGTCGGTAAATCTCACGGGTACGTACAACGGCATGCGCCTGGTGTTGCCCTCGATGCTGGAACGAGACTTCGGCCGCATCGTGAACGTCGCGAGCACCGCGGGATTGAAAGGCTATCCCTACGTTTCCGCGTACAGCGCAGCCAAGCACGGCGTGATCGGTCTCACTCGCTCGGTGGCGCTCGAAGTCGCCAGCCGCAACATCACCGTCAACGCAGTCTGTCCGGGATACACCGATACGGACATCGTGCGCGAGACCATCAGTAACATTCAGGCCAAGACCGGCCGCTCGGAGAGCGAGGCGCTGGCGGCGCTGGTCGCCAACAATCCGCAGCGTCGCCTGATCCGGTGCGAGGAAGTGGCGAACGCGGTCGCGTGGCTTTGCCTGCCCGGCACCGAAAGCGTCACCGGCCAGAGCATTGCGGTCGCCGGCGGCGAAGTCATGTAACAGTTCCGTGCCGGCGCTTCGCGCCGGTGCGATGGCGAGGGCGTATGTCGTTTACTCAACTCGATCTGTCCGGTTATCAGGCCAAACATTTTCTGTGGCGGGTGGAGCAGGGCGTCGGCTATGTGACGTTGAATATCCCCGAGCGCAAGAATCCGCTCACGTTCGATTCCTACGCCGAGCTGCGCGATCTGTTCCGCAACCTGGTCTATGACCGGAACATTCGCGTCGTCGTCATCGATGGGGCGGGCGAGAATTTCTGTTCCGGCGGCGACGTGCACGACATCATCGGCCCGCTGACTCGCATGACCATGCCCGAGCTGCTGACGTTCACACGCATGACGGGCGACCTGGTCAAGGCCATTCGCAGTTGCCCGCAAGTGGTGATCTCGGCGGTCGACGGTATTTGCGCCGGCGCCGGTGCGATCATCGCCATGGTGTCGGATATGCGCATCGGCACGCCTCGCGCGAAGACTGCATTCCTGTTCACGCGCGTCGGCCTCGCCGGTTGTGACATGGGCGCGTGCGCCATTCTGCCGCGGCTGATCGGGCAGGGGCGGGCGGCGGAGCTGATGTTCACCGGGCGTGCGATGACGGCGGAAGAGGGCGAGCGCTGGGGCTTCTTCAATCAGCTCGTGGCCACGGAACAATTGCTGCCGGAAGCGACCCGTCTCGCGCGCAATCTGGCAACGGGCCCGATGTTCGCGCACAGCATGACCAAGAACATGCTCAACCAGGAATGGAACATGAGCATCGAGCAGGCCCTGGAGGCGGAAGCGCAGGCCCAGGCCATCTGCATGCAGACCGAAGATTTCCGCCGCGCGTTCGAGGCGTTTGCAGCCAAGCGCAAACCGGAGTTCGTGGGCAAATGAGCACCCGATTCGATCTGAGCGAACGCCTCAGCTGGCCCTTTTTCGGGCCCGAGCATCAGACGCTCGCCGATCTGGTGACAGGATGGAGTGCGCAGCACCTGACCGACGACGCGCATGGGGAGTCGCGTGCGGAAGTCGATGCGCAAGCCCGCAAGCTCGTTACTTCACTCGGCAACGCCGGCATCACGCGTTACTGTGTTCGTGCCGATCAGGGCGGCGCCCTGAAGGAATTCGATTCCCGCGCGATTTGTTTGATCCGGGAAACCCTGGCCTATCACGACGGCCTCGCCGATTTTGCGTTCGCCATGCAAGGGCTGGGCAGCGGCTCGCTGTCCATTGCGGGCGATGCGAACCTGCAACGGCAGTATCTGCCGAAGGTCGCGAAGGGCGAGGCAATCTCGGCATTCGCGTTGTCCGAGCCGGATGCGGGTTCGGACGTCGCCGCCATGCAGACGTCGGCGCGCCTCGATGGCGACCACTACGTGCTGAACGGCACCAAGACCTGGATCTCCAACGGCGGCATCGCGGATATGTATTGCGTGTTCGCGCGCACCACGCCGGGCCAGAAGCGAGCCGACGGCACCGTGGGCGCGCAAGGCATCAGTGCTTTTCTGGTTGAGCCCGATGATCCGGGATTCAGCGTCGAACAGCGCATCGACGTGATCGCGCCACATCCGCTCGGCACGTTGCGTTTCAACGAATGCCGGATTCCCGTGGCACGGCGCATTGGCGCCGAGGGCGAGGGCTTCAAGATCGCCATGCGCACGCTCGATATCTTCCGCGCGTCGGTGGCAGCTGCGGCCTTGGGTTTCGCTCGTCGCGCACTGGATGAAGCGATTGCCTATTCGCGGCAGCGTGAAATGTTCGGCAAGACGCTGGCCGATTTTCAACTGACCCAAGCGGCGATTGCCGAGATGGCCACTGCCATCGACGCCGCCGCGTTGCTCACGTATCGCGCCGCCTGGCAGCGTGACACAGGGCAACCCGTA
This sequence comes from uncultured Steroidobacter sp., assembly GCF_937958065.1. Classification (GTDB taxonomy): domain Bacteria; phylum Pseudomonadota; class Gammaproteobacteria; order Steroidobacterales; family Steroidobacteraceae; genus Steroidobacter. The sequence goes on along the minus strand of NZ_CALFXI010000097.1, from coordinate 196,795 downwards.
ACCAAGAGTGCCGCGATGGCGAAGATGACCGCCACCGAGAGTGCCCAGACTGTGATCGATCGCGCCGTGCAGATGTTTGGTGGGCGAGGCGTCGTCCATGGCGCGGTCGTCGAGCGCTTGTACCGGGACATTCGTGCCTTGCGCATCTACGAAGGCGCGACCGAGGTACAGAAGCTGATCATCGCCCGAGAGGTTTTGAAATGACCATTGAAGTGCTGCAACCCGCCGGCTGGCCGCGTCCGAAGGGATATGCCAACGGTATCGCCGCTGAAGGCCGCCAGATCTTCGTGGCGGGGCAGATTGGCTGGGACGAGCAGCAGAAGTTCGCAGTCGGGCTGGCCGCACAGGTCCGCCAGACGTTGCAGAACATCGTCGCCGTGCTGGCCGAAGCGGGCGCCGGGCCCGAACACATCGTGCGCCTCACCTGGTATGTCACCAGCCGCGACGAGTATTACGCCGAGCTGCCGCAGATCGGCCAGGCATATCGCGAGGTCCTCGGCCGGAATTTTCCAGTGATGGCCGTGGTCCAGGTCGTGGCGTTGATGGAAGCGGAGGCCAAAGTGGAAATCGAAGCGACCGCGGTCGTCCCCAGCGCTCGCTGAGCGGCGGAGCTGCTTTCCATGTGGAGGCCGGCGGAGCGAATTCGTTACCAGCCAATCTCGGGTCCGTGGCCCAGCGCCGAGCGGGCCGCGCGTTCGCGATTGTTCAGCCCCGCGCAGCTGGGGCCGCTCGCTCTTGAACAACGCACCTGGGTGCCCGCGATGGTGCCCTGGCGCGCCAGCGAGGACGGCTTCGTCACACCGAACGTTCTGGCCTGGTACGAGCGATTCGCTCGCGGCTGTCCCGGCGCCATCGTCATCGAAGCGACCGGCATTCGCGACGTGCCGAGCGGGCCGTTGCTGCGCATCGGCGACGATCGTTTCATTCCTGGCATTCGCGAGCTGGTCGAGGTCGTCAAGCGTGCCAGCGGCGGTCGCACGCGGCTGCTGATTCAGCTCATCGATTTCCTGGCCATGCGTCGCCGTCCCGAGCGCGCCAAATATCTGGAGCGACTGCTGCGCATCACCGACGAGCATCGCGAAAGGCTGGGCATGCCGGGCGCATCGGAAGCGGCCGCGCGAGAACGATTGGCTCAGCTGGATGACGAAGGATTGCGCAATGTGCTCACGCCTCGCGAAATCGAATCGCTGGAGCGTGGCTATCGAGAGCGCGTGACCGACGTCGAGCTGGAACATATAGCTAAGCTGCCGCAGACACTGCCGAAGTTGTTTGCAGACGCGGCGGTTCGCGCCGAAGCGGCCGGGCTGGATGGTGTCGAGCTGCACTATGCTCACGCCTATACGATGGCATCGTTTCTTTCGGCGACGAACAGTCGAACCGATGGCTATGGCGGCTCGCGCGAGGCGCGCGTGCGTCTGCCATTGGAAGTGTTCGCCGCCGTGCGCGCGGCCGTCAGCAGGAACTTCGCGGTCGGTTGTCGATTTCTCGCCGAGGAATGTATCGAGGGCGGCAGCACCGTCGAGGACTCGATGTGGTATGCGACGCAGTTTGCGGGCGCGGGCATGGATTTCATTTCCGTCTCACGCGGCGGTAAATTCGACGACGCAAAGCAGCCCAAGGTCGGCGAGGCTGCGTATCCGTACACGGGCAAGAGCGGCTACGAGTGCATGCCGTCCTACTACTCCGATGCGACCGGGCCGTTCGGACGCAACCTGCCGCCATCGAAGCAGATCCGCAGCGCGCTGCGGGCGGCCGGACACTCGACCCCGCTGATCACGGCCGGCGGCATTCACAATTTCGAACAGGCCGAAGCGGTGCTCGCCGCGGACCAGGCCGATGTGGTCGGCTTCGCCCGCCAGGCTTTGGCCGATCCCGATTGGTTCATCAAGGTACTGAGCGGGCGGGGCGCCGAGGTGCGCCTGTGCATGTACACCAACTATTGCGAAGCGCTCGACCAGCGCCATCGCGAAGTGACCTGCGAGTTGTGGGATCGCGAGGGCCTCGACCAGCCCGGTGTGGTTCGTTCGGTGGACGGCAAGCGGCGGCTGCTCGCGCCCGACTGGTCGTAGGCTTCACGGGCCGGCGGGCTCGATACAGTGTTCATCGCAATTGACGCTGGCGCGGCGACTGCCGGCACAATGGCGGCGCTGCGGATCGAGCTGGTCGGGAGTGAACGCCATGACGACGCGCCGGGAAGTTCTGCAAACTGCCGCTGTGGGAGCCGCGATGCTCGCCACCACCGAGGCGGCGGCCCAACAGGGGGCGGAGCCCGCGGGCCCCGCGTGGACTCGCACGATCGAGCCCAAGGGCTTGCCTTTCGATCCGAAGCGTCTCAATGGGCTGTCGGCAAGGCTCATCCAATCTCATTGGGAAAATAACTATGTCGGCGCCGTGAAGGCGCTGAATCTCGTGCGCGAGAAGCTGCGCAGTCAGCTCACCTCGCAAGACCCGCCCTACCTGTACGACGATTTGAAGCGGGAGCATCTGATTCGCACCGGCTCGGTGGTGCTGCACGAATTGTATTTCGGCAATCTCGGCGGCGATGGCAAGCCACCGGCCGAGTTCCGGTCGGGCATTGCGAAATCCTTCGGCAGCTTCAGCGCGTGGGAGAACGAGTTTCGCAAGATCGCGCAGGGGCTCGGCGGCGGCTCGGGGTGGGTGGTGCTCGGTTACAACCAGCACTTGCAGCTGCTCGAGAACTATTGGCTGGCCGACCATGCTCACAATCCGCCGCACACGCTGCCCGTGCTGGTGATGGATATGTACGAGCATGCCTATCACCTGGACTTCGGCGCGGCCGCCGGCAAGTACATCGACGCGTTCTTCACGAACATCAACTGGGACCAGGTGGGCGAGCGCTTCCAAGTGTAAGGTCGCCGGGCGGCTCGCGAGCAGCACGTATGAGCGAGAGAGTGAGCCCTTTCGGCTTCGCACGCGACTTCATCACCGGCTGGGATGCGCTGGCGACGATGATCGTGCTGGCCCTGCTCGTGTTCTTTGCGGAAGCGAGTAGCGGATTGATGCAGCCCTTGGCGGAGCTTCAGGCCATGCCGCTGTCGCTCGATCCATCGCACCTGCCCGAGTACGCGGCGCGTACCACGCTGCGCATGTTCGCGGCGATGGCATTGTCTCTTGCATTCACGTTCACGTATGCAACCTGGGCGGCCAAGAGCGAGCCGGCGGGCAAGCTGCTCATTCCTCTGCTCGACATTCTGCAATCCGTTCCGATCCTGGGGTTCATTTCGATCACCGTCGTTTTTTTCATGTCGCTGGCGCCGGGGCGCGTGCTCGGCGCGGAGCTCGCGGCGGTGTTTGCCATCTTCACCAGCCAGGCATGGAACATGGCATTCAGTTTCTATCAATCGCTGCGTACCGTGCCGTCCGAGCTCAGGGAAGCGGCCGACTCGTTCCGCCTGTCGCCGTGGATGCGGTTCTGGCGCCTGGAAGTTCCATTCGCGGCTCCAGCGCTCGTCTGGAACATGATGATGTCGATGTCCGGCGGCTGGTTCTTCGTGGTCGCCTCGGAGGCGATCAGCGTTGGCCACACCTCGGTCAAACTGCCCGGCGTGGGCTCGTACATCGCGCTCGCGATCGAGCAGCGCAATCTGGTCGCCATCGGCTGGGCGATCGCCACGATGCTGATCGTGATCCTGTTGTACGACCAGTTGTTCTTCCGGCCGCTGGTGGCCTGGGTCGATCGCTTTCGGGTCGAGCAGGAGCCGGGCTCGCGCGCCCCGCAGTCATTCATTCTGACCATGCTGGTGCGATCGAGATTGATACGGAGTTTCACGCAGCTGTTGCGCACGCTGGCGCAATGGACGAATCGTCTGGCGCCGCGAGTATCGAGCACTCGAATATCACATCCCTCGCGCACGCACCGCCTGGCCAATACGATCTGGTTGAGCGTCATCGTCGCGGTCTTGATCGTCGTCAGCTGGCAGGGCGCGCGAGGGCTGGTTGCGCACACGAGCTGGTCCGACGGATTGGAGGTGATCGAGCTCGGCGCGATCACGATGCTGCGAGTGTTCGTGCTGATCGCGATCGCGAGCCTGATCTGGGTGCCGGTCGGTGTCTGGGTCGGGCTGCGGCCCAAAGCGACCCGGATCGTGCAGCCGATCGCGCAGTTTCTCGCGGCGTTTCCGGCGAATCTGCTGTTCCCGGTGGTCGTGTTCGGCATCGTCCGAGGCAATCTCAATCCCGACCTCTGGCTGAGCCCGCTGATGATTCTGGGCACGCAGTGGTACATCCTGTTCAACGTGATTGCCGGCGCATCGGCCTTGCCCGGCGAGCTGCGCTACGCGGCGCAAAACCTTCAGGTGCGCGGCTGGTTGTGGTGGCGCAGGGTGGGATTGCCTGGAATCTTCCCGTTCTACGTAACCGGCGCGATTACCGCTTCGGGCGGCTCGTGGAATGCTTCGATCGTTGCGGAGCTGGCGAGCTGGGGCGACAGCAAAGTGAGAGCGCACGGCCTGGGCGCCTACATTGCCTCCGCCACTGCCGAGGGCGACTTTCACCGCACCGTGCTCGGCGTCGCCACCATGAGCCTGTTCGTCGTCACCATCAATCGATTGTTCTGGCGTCCCTTGTACTACTACGCTGAGCGAAGCTTTCGTCTCGCCTGAACTTGTGGAGGGTCGATGAGCGCTGCCGAGCCGCTGCTGCAGATCGAGCAGGTCCGCAAGGCTTTTCCGAAGCCGGACGGAGGCGAGCTGCTGGTGCTCGATGCGGTCGACCTGGAGCTGCGGCAGGGGCAGATCCTGGGCTTGCTGGGCCGCTCCGGCTCGGGCAAGTCGACGCTGCTGCGCCTGATCGCCGGCCTGTCGAGCCCGAACGCCGGGACGCTGCGCTATCTGGGCAAGCCGATCTCGAGTCCCGCGCCGGGCGTGGCGATGGTGTTCCAGAGTTTTGCCCTGTTTCCCTGGCTGAGCGTGTTCGAGAACGTGGCGCTGGGGCTCGAAGCGCAGCGCCTGCCCAAGGCCGAGATTCGTCAGCGGACGCTGGCGGCCATCGATCTGATCGGGCTCGACGGTTTCGAATCGGCCTATCCCCGCGAGCTTTCCGGCGGCATGCGTCAACGCGTCGGTTTCGCGCGGGCACTGGTCGTGCATCCCGACATCCTGCTCATGGACGAGCCGTTTTCCGCACTCGATGTACTGACGGCCGAGACGCTGCGTACCGACTTTCTCGATTTGTGGTCCGAAGGTCGAATGCCGATCAAGGGGGTCATCCTGGTCACGCACAACATCGAGGAGGCGGTGCTCATGTGCGATCGCATTCTCGTGTTCGGCAGCAATCCGGGCCGGGTGCTTTCCGAAATCGGCGTGACACTGCCGCAGCCACGCAATCGTCTCGACCCGGCCTTTCGCGCCCTGGTCGAGCGCATTTACGTGGAGATGACGGCTCGCGCACGACCGGGTGCGGCCGGGCTTCGGCCCGAAGGTTTACAGGGATTGGGCATCGGCACGATTCTCCCGCGCGTATCGTCGAATCTGCTGTCGGGCCTGATGGAGGCGCTCGCCTCCGAGCCATTCGACGGCAAAGCGGATCTGCCGGAGATCGCGTCGCGGTTGCAGATGGAGATCGACGATTTGTTTCCTGTCGCCGAGACCTTGCAGATGATGCGGCTGGCGGAGGTCGAAGGCGGCGACATCCGGCTGCTGGAGCCGGGCATGGCGTTTGCGAGCGCCAGCGTCGATGAACGCAAGCGGATCTTTGCGAGCCATCTGCTGAGCTATGTAGCGCTCGCAGCCCACATCCGGCGCATTCTGGATGAGCGTGCCTCGCATGTGGCGCCGATGAGCCGTTTCTCCGACGAGTTGCAAGACTACATGACGGCGCAAGCAGCCGAGCAGACGCTGCGAGCAGTGATCAGCTGGGGTCGTTATGCCGAAATATTTGCTTACGACGATGACAGCGCGACCTTCAGCCTGGAGAACCCGAGCTAGGTTGACGATCTGCGTAGCCGCGGCTGCGTCGGCGCAGGCCCAGGAGAAACCGGGGCAGAACCGCGCGGAAGCATTGGAAATGCCGACAGTGGTGGTGGTCGGGACCACGCCGCTGCCGGGCCTCGGCACTGCGCTCCGCGACGTGCCCGCCAACGTGCAGATCTACACCAGCAAGGATCTGGCGCGACAGCGTCAGGCCACGGCGACCGATTATCTGGAGCAGAATCCGACGGGGATCTCCTCGAATGCCGCCCAAGGCAATCTGTATCAGCCCGACATCAGCTTGCGCGGCTTCACCGCATCGCCGCTGCTGGGGACGCCGCAGGGCGTCTCGGTGTTTCAGGATGGAGTGCGGGTCAACGAGCCCTTCGGCGACGTCGTGAACTGGGATCTCATTCCACAGTCCGCCATCGCCAGCATTCAGCTCATTCCGGGCTCCAACCCGGCGTTCGGCCTGAACACGCTGGGGGGCGCGCTGGCCGTTTACACAAAAAGCGGAGCGCAGTTTCCCGGCGGCGGTGTCGAGCTGTCGGGCGGCTCGTTCGGCCGCAAGTCCGGTGAATTCGATTGGGGCGGCTCGCGCGGCGAGCTCGACTGGTTCATCACTGCCGATGCCACCGACGATGACGGCTGGGCGGATCACAATCCCAGCCGGGTCCGACGGTTCTTCGGCAAGGTTGGCTGGCAAAACCAGACCAGCGATCTGGATGTGAGTTTTACGGCAGCGGACAACGAGCTGCAGGGGACACAAACGCTGCCGCGCTCGTTTCTCGACGACATCCGGCAGGCCTATACGTTTCCGGACGAGAACGAGAACGAGCTGGCATTCGTGACCGTCAAGGGCAGTCACTTCTTTCGCGACGAGGTGCTGTTCGGCGGCAACTTCTACTACCGCAACTACCGGACGAGCAATCTCAGCAGCAACGTCAACGACGATTTCTTCGAGACCGGCCTCCAGGCGACCAACGATGCGTCCGATATCGAGCAGGAGAGTTACGGCGGCGGCCTGCAACTGGTGCTGAACCACGAGTGGGGCAGCCGCAAGAATCAGCTCATGCTCGGTGCAACCGCAGATAGCGCCGACGCACGCTTCACGCAGCGCTCGCAGGATGCCGAGTTCACTCCAGATCGAAACACGATCGGCATCGACGACTTCGAGCTGGAGACGGACGCCGACACCAGCACGCGCTACCTCGGCGCGTTCCTTGCGGATACCTTCAACCTGAATGCCGAGTGGACGTTGTCGGCATCGGCTCGTTACAACCATGCCCGCGTTCGCATCGAGGATCGCAGCGGCGAGGCGCCCCTGCTGAACGGCGAGCACTCGTTCTCGCGGCTCAATCCTGCCCTGGGCATCAACTTCAATCCAACGCAGGATCTCACCGCCTACGCGAGCTACAACGAAGGCATGCGTGCGCCCACCGCGATCGAGCTGACGTGCGCCGACCCGAATGCGGCGTGCAAGCTGCCGAATGATTTTCTCGCCGATCCGCCGCTCGCGGCGGTGATATCCAAGACCATCGAAGTCGGTGCCCGCGGGCGCATGGCGACATCGTGGCGCTGGAGTGCGGCCGTGTATCGGACGCGCCTGGAGAACGACATTACTTTCATCAGTGCCGGTGCCGGCGCGACCAATGCAGGTTTTTTCGCGAACGTAGGCGGCACGCGGCGCCAGGGCGTGGAGCTGGGGCTGGAAACTCAGCGCGAACCCGTATCGTTCGCGGTCCGCTATACGTTTCTCGACGCCACCTTTCGTTCGTCATTCGCCGAGAACAGCCCGGCGAACTCCAGTGCGGATGAAGCAGGGATCATCCAGGTCGAACCGGGCGATCGAATTCCGAGCACTCCACGGCATGTGCTCAAAGTGCGGGCCGACTGGACCGTCACACCGACCCTGTTCATCGGTGCGAATGTCCTGACCAGTGCAGGGGTCTATGCTCGCGGAGACGAGAACAATCAGGACCGCAACGGTCAGCTGCCGAGCTACACGGTCGTGAATCTCGACGCGCGCTATCTTGCTACCAAAAGGTTCGAGGTGTTCGCCCGTATCAACAACCTGTTCGATCGGCGCTATTTCAACTTTGGCGTGGTGGGCGAGAACTTCTTCACAGGTCCCGACCGAACGTTCGGTCCCGCGCAGGGTCTGGAGCCCGCCCCCGAGCAGTTTCGCGGCCCCGGTGCGCCGTTCGGCGCGTGGCTCGGCGTGAGATATTCATTCGGCGAGGCGCCGGCAGGTCGCGCTCGCGACACCGACTGACGCGAGCTCACCTGGCTCAGTCGGCTTGCGGGTAGGGCACGCCAAGTGCCTTCAATGCATCGATCAGCGCGCGCCGATCGAACGGTTTGGACAGCACTCGCAGCCGTCCATCCTGCTGGAATTGCTCACGCACCTCGGCCGTGGCGCCGCCGGTTGCGACCACGATGGGCAGTAGAGGCCGGAGGCGCCGGATCTCGGACACGATCTGCGCGCCGGACCGGTCCGGCAAAGTCAGATCGATGATGGCGCCCGACAATCGGTCCCCGAGCGTGTCGAGTGCGTTCAGCCCGGCCGCGAATGTTTCTGCTGCTTCGACCTGCAAGCCGTCGTCGGCAAGAATGTCTGTTATGTACATTCGCACCAGCGGTTCGTCTTCTATCACCAGGATGCAGGCGTCCGAGGCTGGCCGCGCCAACAGCTCGTGAACGCGCCGCGCGAGCGAGGGCAGCGTGAACGGCTTGTTGAGCAGCTCGAAGCTGTCGTCCAGCCGCCCGTCCGCTTTCAGTAGATCGTTCGCATAGCCGCTGGTGATCAACACTGGCAGCCTCGGACGCAGCTTGCGGGCTTGCTCCGCGAGCCTCTTGCCGTCCACGCCGCCGGGCAGGCCCAGATCGGTGAACAGCATGGCAATCGCGGGCTCGCGCTCGAGAATCTGGAGGGCCGCGAAGGCGTCGGCCGCTTCCATCACGCCATAGCCCAGTCCGCTCAGGCTCGCCACTGCGTAGTTGCGCACTTCGGTATGGTCTTCGACGACCAGGATGATCTGATTCTGGCTGCCGCGCGCGATCGGGCCTGCAGGCGCGTCGATGCTTTCGCGGCGTGGCAGGCTTGCGCCAGTTTCGGCGGCCGGCAACAGAATTCTCACACTCGTGCCCTTGGCCGGTTCGCTGGCGAGCTCGACGCGTCCGCCGCTTTGCCGGACGAATCCATGGACCTGGCTCAGGCCGAGGCCGGTGCCTCCGTAGCTGGACTTGGTGCTGAAGAAGGGCTCGAAGGCGAGTTTCAAGGTGGCGGGCGACATGCCCGAGCCGCTGTCGGTGACCTGGATGAGCACGTAGGGGCCGGGGGAGATGTCGCCGGCACGCGCGGCTGCCGCGTCGATCTCCAGGTTCTTGGTCTGGATCGTGAGCTTGCCGCCCGAGGGCATGGCATCTCTGGCATTCACGGCGAGGTTCAGGAGGGATGTTTCCAATTCGGTGGCGTCGACCTCCACGCTCCAGAGCCGCAGCTCCTGGATCGTGCTCACCTGGATGTCTTCGCCGAGCGAGCGGCGTAACAGGTCGGCGAGTCGCTCGACCAGTGCGCTCACGTCGAGAATGGTCGGCTCCAGCGGCTTGCGACGTGAGAAGGCGAGCAGCCGGTCGGTGAGCACGGCGGCGCGTCGCGCGCCATGAATCGCGTTGGCGATGGACCGGTGCACGGTCGCGTCCGCATCCTTGAGCAGTCGCTGTGCGCCGTCGAGATTGCCCAGCACGACCGTGAGCAGATTGTTGAAGTCGTGCGCGATGCCGGCGGTGAGGCGGCCCACGGCTTCCATCTTCGTCGCATGTCTCAAATGCTCCGCGCTCGGAGGAACGCCGATCCGCGTGCCGATCAGCGCATGCGCGGGCCGTCCGAAGATATGTGCCGCGGCCGGATTGGCGGACACCACGACGCCCTCGGCGTCGACCACGATGATGCCCTCGGCGCGGTTCTCGATCAGCAATTTGATCTCGGTCTCATCTCTCATCGGCCCGGGGCCAGCCCCTGGGTGGGCGGTCTCATGCTGAGGTCACGATCGTTATCCGTGCAGCAGAACACCCCGGCGGGTGGGCGCGCAAGAGAGCGCCAACTACTATGGCTACTAGTAGGAGGGCGCAGGCGCAGAGCGCCGGAGCTAACCGTCGCGGCGGGTGATGCCGCGCTCGCGTGCCCAGATGACGGCAGCGCTGCGTCGGTTCACACCGATTTTTCGAAAGATCGACGCGACGTGATTGCGCACCGTGTTCTGCGACAGGTTCAGCATGCGGCTCATGTCCGCGTCCGAGCGAGCTTCGCAGATCAAGCCCAGGATTTCCCGCTCGCGCGGCGTGAGCGCCGCGAAATCCTCGTCGCGTGCCACCGGCTGCGTGACCTGGCACCAGGCCCGCAGCTTTTCGCTGAGCGGCCGTGCCAGCCACGAAGGATCCCGGAGCACATCGTGGACGGCGTCGTTGATCAGGTGGTGCAGATCGCGGCGTGCTGCCTCCTGCGCCGGCACCGCTTGCACGACGCTCAACGTCTGCATCCGACCGTTCACCGGAATCTCGACCGCCGAGATGAAACAGTCGAGCGCGTTCTCGTCCCTGCTCAGCGGCAGCCGCAGGTGGCGCAATTGTCCATCCACGCAACGGCGCGTGGTCTGATCCATCCAGCGAATCTCACCTTGCGGATCTACCAACAACCAGCCCCCGCCCAGCTTGGGCAGGATTTTTTCGAGGTTCTGCTGGCTGCGTACATCTTCTCGCATCAGGACCTCCTCGAGTGCTTGTGTATGATCGACATCTGCCATTAAACGGCAGGCAATGTGGAGTGGTTCCTCTGGACCATGGCGTAGTACGGCGACACCACCAGCACGGGCGTTGCGAAAAGTTCCCGGTCGCACGAATTGCCGGATCGCCTGGCGCCGGCCTCAAAAAGTCACGCCGCAATCACACCGCTGACTCTATTGTGCTCCTGGGCCGATCCGGCCGGGCTCGCCGAAGCGACCGGCCCGCGACCAACCGGCCCGGGGAGAAGGGAGGGCGCGTGGCAGTGGGGGCGCGGCTGAGAAGAACGGTTCGGCACGCCGATCTGCGGATGATCATGCATGTTCTGACCCTGGTCGCCGCGGCGTTGCTTGGCTTGCTGTGCGCGGCCTCTCTGTGCGTCGCTCCTCCTCATCGCAATCCACCCCATCCCTCCTACCTGCCCGAGGAATAACCCGGCAGCATTCGAGTCAGGGCTAAGGAATGAGTCAAAGCACCAGCGTCGTCGCTCCGTCCGCGGCAATGACGACGGCCGCTGCCGAGGTATCGACCGGCAGGGCACGGTTCGAATACATCGACGGCCTGCGCGGCCTGGCGGCCATCATGGTGGCCATCGGCCATCTTGCGGACGCCGCTGCCGACCGTCATCCCGGCATTCTCGGCCCCGGCGTCGAGGCGCTCGCCTCGCTGGGCCGCTACGGGGTGCAGATTTTCTTCGTGCTCAGCGGCTTCGTGATCGCACACAGCGTCACGGGCGGCGAGTACTCGTTCAAGTATCTCGGCCGTTTCGCCGCACGCCGCTTCGTGCGCCTGGACCTGCCTTACTGGTCGGTGATCGCGCTGGAACTGGTGTTGCTGTGGCTCAGCGGACAGCTCATGGCCCAGTATGCCCGGGAGCTGCCCTCGCTCGGGACGATCGCGGCAAACGCATTCTATTTACAGAATTTCCTGGGCTATCCGCACATCCTGCCGATCTTCTGGACGCTGTGCTACGAAGTGCAGTTCTACCTGGTCCTGGTGCTGTCGCTGGTGTTGCTCGCCCAACTGCGTAATGGGGGCATGTCCGCTGCACGCACTCGCATGATCGCAGCCGCCGGGCTCGCGATCGGCTTCATCTGGTCGCTGTGCCTGTTCGTCGGAGTGCTGCCGGCGGTTCACCCGGCGCTGTTCCTCGACCGCTGGTTTCAATTCGCGTTGGGCGTGCTCGTCTATCTTTATTATCGCAGCCAGGTCCGGCTCGAGGTGTTGGTGGTCGCGGTGGCGCTGTGCATGGGTGCCGCGGTGCTGTTCGGCGCGGACGCTTATCGAGTGACGGCGCTGCTCGTGACCGTCGCCACGGCCATTGCGATCGTGTGCAGCTTGCAGTTTCGACGGCGCGGAGTGTTCGAGGGAGCAACGATGCAGTTCCTCGGGCGGATCTCTTACAGCGTGTATCTGCTGCACGTGGCTATCGGCTGGCGCGCGACCGTGCTGGTGCGGGAGCTGATCGGCAGCCATTATTCCACCTTCTGGGCCTATGTTGCGTTCGCGGTCGGGATGCTCGCGAGCATTCTCGCAGCGTGGATCGCGTTCCTGCTCATCGAGCAGCCCGCCATCAAGCTGGCCCGGACGATCGAGCTGCCCAAGCGCGGGCAGAACGGCGCTTTGCTCACCACGTAATTCTTCGCGGCCCAGCGGCCTTGCACGGCTTTGGTATGCTTGCTCGTCAGCAATCCCGCACACGCCGAGCATGACCGATGTGAGCACCGACGCCGACCGAACGTTCGTCGAACGCATGGCGCTGCCGGTCGGTCGGAAACAACGCGTGCTGGTGGCGGTCGCAGCGGATTCGCAAGCGGAGCGGGTGATACGCGCGGGCAAGCGCATGGCCGACCTGCTGGCGGCGCCGTGGACCCTGGTTTTCGTCGAAACGCCGGAGTTGCTCCGCCGGCCCTCGGATTCGCGCAATCGCTGGGCAGGCCTGCAGCGCCTGGCGGGTTCGCTCGGCGCTCATGCAGTCACCTTGGACGGTCTGTCCGTCGTCGACGCGCTGCTGGAGTACGCGCGGACTTCAGAAGCTACGCACCTCGTGATCGGCGCCCCGAGGCGACGCGGATTGATTGCCTGGCTGCGCCGGTCGACGCCATCGCGACTGGTCTCCCGAGCCCAGGAGCTCGTCGTCATCACAGTTGGCTCGACGCATGAGGAGCGCTCCGAGGAGCAACTCGTCGACGCCCCTCCTGAGCGAGCCCCCATCCAATGGGCACGCTATGGGTGGGCGCTCGCGATCAGCGCGCTCACGACCGCGATCACCTATGCGATGGACCCGTATTTCGCGGTTCCCAACCTGCTGATGACCTATCTGCTCAGCTCGACGCTGGTCGGCATCAGGTTCGGCCGCGGCCCGGCGGTGCTCGCCTCCGTTGCGAACGTCGTCTCGTTTGCGGTGTTCTTCGTGCCGCCTCGCTACACCCTGTCGATCGCCGACGCCCAATACGTGGTGACCTTCATCGTGATGCTGATCGTCGCGGTCACCATGGCGAACCTGATGACGAGCGTGCGCCGGCAGATTCGGGCCACTGGCGCGCGAGAGCGTCGCACGGCGTTGTTATATGCAATGAGCAGGGACCTGAGTGCCACGCGCGGTGTCGCGAACATGGCGCGCGTCGCGGTCAGGCACATCGCGGAGGTTTTCGATTGCGCAGCGGTCGTGCTCCTGCCGGATGCGGCGGGAAAATTGGTGTATCCGCGCGCCGCGCCCATCGAAGGCTCGTTCCAGAACGCGGATCTGGGGCTGGCTCAATGGGCGTTCGAGCAGCGGTGCCGCGGGGGGCTCGGGTCCGAACACAGAGCCGGCGCACCGGCCATGTATCTTCCACTGACGCACGACCAGCAGCGCTTCGGTGTGCTCGCGGTGCGGCCACACAATCGCCGGCGCCTGCTAGTGCCCGAGCAGACGCGGTTACTCGAAGCATTCGCCGAACAGCTGAGCCTGGCGGTGGAGCGAGCCGGCCTGTCGGCTGCAGCCGAAGCCGGGCGGGTCGCTGCGGAGACCGAAAGTCTGCGCAACACGCTCCTCGCTTCGATATCGCATGATCTGCGCACGCCACTGGCGGCGATTGCCGGCGCGGGCAGTACGCTGGCTGAGCGCGGCCGGGATCTCGACGATGACATTCGCACTTCGCTGGCGCGCTCGATCGAAGCCAAGGCGGTGGAAATGTCCGAGATCGTCTCCAACGTGCTCGACCTGATGCGATTCGAATCGGGTCAGATCGTGCTCGGCCGCGACACGCATGCGCTGGACGATCTGATCGGCTCGGCGCTCGGGCGGGTCGAAGAGCGGCTGCGCAGCCACCCGGTACGCATCGATTTGCCGAACGAACTGCCGGTGCTGCACGTGGACGGCACGCTGATCGTGCAGGCGCTCGTGAATATCTTCGACAACGCCGCGAAGTACACCCCGGCAGGTGCGGTGGTTCATGTCAGAGCGCGGCACGCCGACAACCAGTTGCTGGTGCAGATCGAGGATGAGGGGCCGGGATTTCCCATGCCGGATCCCGAGCCCTTGTTCGAGAAGTTTCGTCGCGGCCAGGGCGAAGGCGCGGTCGCGGGTGCCGGTCTGGGACTCGCGATCTGTCGCGTCATCATCGAGGCGCATGGAGGCGAGATCCGTGCGACCAACCGGCCCGGAGGCGGGGCGCGTGTGGAATTTTCTCTTCCCGCCGCTGCCGGTGCGCCATGACGCAAGCCATGCACCGCATTCTGGTCGTCGAGGACGATCCAACCATTCGCGCCGTGCTTCGCGCGCTCCTGCAGTCCGAACCCTATCGTCTGGTCGAGGCGGAGACCGCCGCGCGGGCACTGATCGCCGCGCGTACCCATCGACCGGATCTGCTGCTCGTCGATCTGGGTTTGCCGGATGCCGATGGCATGAGTGTGATCCAGGGCGTGCGCGGATGGTCCGCTGTGCCCATCATCGTGCTGTCGGCGCGCACGATGGAGGCACAGAAAGTGGCGGCACTGGAAGCCGGAGCGGATGACTACGTCACCAAGCCATTCAGTGCGCCGGAGTTGATCGCGCGGGTGCGCGCCGCTTTGCGCCGAAGCGCGCGAGGTTCGGATCGCACGGAAATCGTGCGGCTGGGCGATGTCACGATCGACCTCACTCGCCGCGAGGCGCGCGCCACCAACAAGGAGGTGCGCTTGACGCCGCTCGAATATCGGGTGCTCGAAGCTCTGGCGCGTCAGGCGGGAATGATCGTCACTTCCAATCAGCTGATCCGCGAAGTCTGGGGTCCGGATCGGACGCACGACACGCAGAGCTTGCGAGCGTGCTTGAAGCATCTGCGTCAGAAGCTCGAGCCCAACCCGGCCCGCCCCGTATTCATCATCACCGAAACCGGCCTGGGCTATCGACTGCGACCGAGTGAACCGCCGGGCCCGCCGCCGTAAGGCTGCAAGGGTCCATACATTCGCGGGGCATTGGCCAGAGACCTGGTGCGCGCCCGTGGTCGTGAGCGATACGTGGGATTTTGCGGAGAGGCTAGGGGGATTCACCGGTAGCAGGGCCGGCCGGGTCCACTGAGACTTGCAAACATCACTCGCATGTTGGGGCCTGAATGCGCATTTCATTTCGAGCGCCTGCCGTCCTGCTGGTCTGTGTGCTCGCGACCGGCGCGTCCGAAGCTGCGCCGCTGAGCGTCGACCAGAAAGTGCGCAACGCTCTGCAGCTGGATCAGAACGCTGCAAATGGCAAAAAACTCTATGCGACCCACTGCGCTCAGTGCCATGGCGAGCAGGCGCTCGGCAGTGCCGCCAAGGTGATTCCATCACTTGCCGGCCAGCGGCGCGCTTACCTGATCAAACAACTGGCCGATTTCAGCGAGCTGGAGCGCGACAGCCGCGCAATGCATGCGGTGGTCTCCAAGTCCGCTGTGGCGAACGAGCAGGCCTGGGCCGATGTGTCCGGCTATCTGAATGCTCTGCCGCGCATGAGCTTTCCAGAGACCGGCGAGGGCCGCGGGCTCGAGCTGGGAGAAGCCATGTTTCAGGATCAATGCGCCTCCTGTCATGAAGAAGACGCACGCGGCGACGACGACGGTTTCATTCCTTCGTTGCGCGACCAGCACTATTCGTATCTGGTTCGCCAGATGCGCAGCATCGCTTCGTGGCACCGGCTCAATGTGGATGCCAACCTCGTGCGCTATCTCGACAACCTGGATACGGAAGAGGCCACCGCGGTCGCCGACTACCTGTCGCGCATGCGGGGACCCATCCAGGATCATGACAGGATGAACAGCGACGGGACGGTCAACAACTGAGCGTGCGCGCTCATTTCTTCACCAGTTCTTTCACACCGCCGGCGATTAGCACCGAGATGTCGGCCAGCACCCGCGGCAGCACCAGCAGGCCCGGCGGCGCGGCGAGATATCTGGCGTTCCAGACCGGACCGAACTTCGCCTTGTAACTGCGCAGCCCCTCGAAGTTATAAAAGTGCTCGCCGTGACGGAACACGAAGCTGCCGATGCGATGCCACGCCGGGGCGAGCGGATGCTGGTCCAGGCCGGCCAACGGTGCCATGCCCAGATTGAACCACTGATAGCCCTGCTCGCGTCCCCACAGCATCAGCTCGGTGAACAGAAAGTCCATGACGCCGCGCGGCGCGCCCGGGGTGAATCGCATCAGATCGATCGACAGTTCCGCCCGGCTGCGCGCGGTCCACAGATTGGCGAAGGCGACGGTGCGGCCCTGGCAATGGACCACTGCGACCGGAAATTGTCGAATGTATCCTTCCTGGAACGCGCCGATGGAGAAGCCTTTCTCGCCGGTCGCTTTTTGTTTCAACCAGGCATCCGAGATCGCTCGCAACTCGGGAAGTAACGGTGGCACGGCTTCGACGGGTACGACTTCGAAACTGGCGCCGTCGCGCACCGCCCGTGCATGCGCCTGGCGAATCTCACGTCGCTCGCTGCCCTTGAGGCAGAACTCCGCCAGGGGGATGCGCGCCTCTTCGCCGATCTTCACTGGCGTGAGCCCGAAGTCGACATACAGCGGGATGCGCTCGGCGCTGGCTTGATAGAAAACGCTCCAGCCGCCGTGCCGGTCGGTGATCTCGCCAAAGCGCCAGATCAGCTCCTCGTAGCGCGCCGGTTCGCCGACCGGATCGCCCAGCGCCACCCAGCTGCGGCGAGCCACTTGATACATGATGAATGCGTCGTCGCTGGGCGCAAACAGCAGACGTTTGTCCGCGCACAGAGCGGCATTCGCAAGCACGTCATCGCAGCGATCGATGATGGCACGCGCACGTTCGAGCTCCGCCGCGGTCGGCAGCGCTGGTTGCGGCCGTGCCGGACGCAACAGGTTCATCGTAAGAAACGTCGCCGCCGCCAATGCGGTCAGCAGCAGCGTCCGGAGCGCTCTCGGCGCATCGGCGGAGAATGCGAACGTCCACCACAGCTCGTGCGAATATTGCACGTGTCGATGGGCGAAGTAGCTGATCCAGGCGACCGCGCCGATCGCTCCGACGATGCCGATGGTCCACATCGGAGTGAAACGTTCCTCCATGATCGACGCCGGCCGGTGGAATGCGCTGCGACCCAGCCAGAGGACCCCGAGCACGATCGCGAGAATCAGCGCTTCCTCATAGTCCAGCCCCTTCAACAGCGATGCGACGATGCCCGCGATCAGCACTCCGACCGCCAGCTGATAACCTTCTCTGACACGTCGATACAGCGCCCGCGCGAGCACCAGCAGTCCCAGACCGCAGATGCTGCCGATCAGATGCGACATCTCCAGCACCGGTAAGGGCAACAGGCCTCGCAAGATCGACAGGCGCGATTCCATGACCGGGGTTGCGCCGGAGATCAGCAGCACGACACCGGCGAGCAGTACCAGCGTTCCCACGATCTGCGGCGACACGCGCGTCACATAGCCGCTGACCATCGATCCGACTCGACTGAAGCGGTGCCGGTATGCGTAGATTTCCATCGCCGCGAACAGCGCGCCGGCGGCGATGAGAGGCGCCACGTAATAAATGGCGCGATAGGCGAGCAACGCACCGAGCAACTCATTGCGTGGCGCGTTCGGCAGCGCCAGCAGCACGATCGATTCGAACACGCCCACGCCGCCGGGCAGATGGCTCGCGATTCCCGCCGCTACCGCGACTGCGTAAATGCCAACGAAGGCGGGCAGTCCGATCGGCGCGTCCGGTGGCAGCAACGACCAGAGCACCGTGCAGGCAATCGAGAGCTCTACCGAACCGAGCACCACTTGCAGCGGCGTGAGCAATGGGCCTGGCGGTCGCAGCGACCAGCCGCGAAGCACCACGCCGCGAGTCGCGAAACTGCCCCAGCCGACATAGGCGGCAATCGCGCCGAGCAGCAGCACGCCGCAGACCCAGGTCCAGGGCCCCAGCAAGTTGAAGATCGTGGCCGGCTGGTCACGCGCGAACAGAATCGAGAGTGCGATCAGCGCGCCGATGCCGAGCGCGTTCGTGAGACTGCAGAATCCCTGCAGCGTGGCGACCTCCGTGCCATTGAGCCCTTGCGCCGTGTACAGGCGCAAGCGCATCGCTGCGCCGGTCAGTGCGCTCGCGCCGGCGTTGTTGGCGATTGCGTAAGCAATGAACGAGCTGAGCGCGACGCGTCCATAGGGCAGGCGCTTTTGTATGTAATGCAGGCCGGAGAAATCGAACAAGGTCAACAGCGAATAACTGCCGACAGTGCAGAGCGCGGCAGCGATCAGCTCCGACGCCGGAATCCGGCGCAAATACTCGAGCATCGCGCGCAGATGAAAATGCTGGATCTCACGATGCACCACCAGCACCACGACGCATAGCAGGAGCACGCTCAGCACCGGTGCGATCCAGGAGTGCCAGTTGACCGTCAGTCGGGTAGGGATTGCGCTCATGAATCCTGCACTCTGAGCCGTTGCGGACCCGTCGCCATGCGCAAAACGTGCGGCCGGTCCCGGTTGTTCAGCGTAGTCAGATCGCCCGCGTGCAGCGGAGGACCGCGTAGGCGCTCATGGTTTCTTCGTGTGGAGTGGCTGGCGGCGGCACTGAATAGTCGCTCGACCTGTTGGTCCCGCTTGCATGTAGGGGGTTGGCCATGCCCGCTGTGCTCGTGCTCTTGGCTGCGATCGTTGGATCACTTGCAGCGTGCGCTCACGGACGACCTGACGGCTCGGCGCGGGGCCGCAATGCGGCTCCCGAAAACCTTGCCAAGCTGAGCGGCGAGGAGCTGTATCAACGCTTCTGTTCGGCGTGCCACGGCATCTCCGGTCACGGCGACGGAGCGGTCGCGCAGGCATACAACACCCCGGTGCCCGATCTGACTCTGCTTGCGCGCCGCGCAGGAGATACATTTCCTCGCAGCCGCGTCGAACAGATCATCGCGGGCACCTATGCGATCCCGGCGCATGGCTCCCGGCCTCGACCGGTGTGGGGAACGGATTTGAGCTCGCCCGCTCTGACCCAGTCGAAGTCGAAGGCCGCGAAGTCCAGGCCGAGAAAAGCGAAGTTGCGTTCCTCGAATTCCAAGTTGAAACCGCCGCCGGTCGCGCCCGGACATCTGCTCGTCAATCGACTCGCGGACTATCTGTGGCTCGTGCAGCAGCGGCCGGGCGATGACTTCGACACCTCCGGCCGGCCGCAGCGATAGCGTCAGCCCGGCGACCCTTCCAACTGTATCGGCACGAAGATCTGCGCGTCCTCGCGCTGGATGAGCAGCGCCGCCGTGGGGCCCGCCTTGTGAATGGCTCGTTCGAGCTCCTTGACGGACTTGACCGTCTTGCCATTCACCGCGAGCACGATGTCGCCGGGCACGAGCCCGGCTTTGGCTGCGGAGCCGGAGACATCGTCGATCACGAGGCTGCCTCGGGTATCGACGGACTGACGTTCTTTCGGTGTCAGCGGGCGCACCGACAGACCGGCGGGCCCCGATGTCGCGGCGGGTTCGGAGGCGCTGCCGGTACCCGGTTCCTGCAGCTCCGCAATACGAATCCTGCTTTCGGTCTGCGCTCGATCGCGCCAGATCTGCAGGGTCGCCGTCGAGTCCGGCGCCAGCCCGGCGATCAGCGGCGGCAGCTGGTTCGAATGTTCGATGGCCTGGTCGTTGACCCGCAGGATCACATCGCCCGGCTTGATGCCGGCCCGGGCCGCGGGCCCGTCGGGATCGACCGAGCTCACCAGGCCGCCTCGCGCACGGTCCAAACCGAACGACTGCGCCAGCTGCGCATTCATTTCCTGGGCGGACAGACCGAGACGCCCGCGACGCACGTGGCCGGTCTGGATGAGCTGCTGCTCGACGTTGCGTGCCACGTCGATCGGTATCGCGAACGCCAGACCCATGTAGCCGCCGCTGCGACTGTAGATCTGGGAGTTGATGCCCACGACCTCGCCTTGCAGATCGATCAGCGGCCCGCCGGAGTTGCCGGGGTTGACGGCCACATCGGTCTGGATGAAAGGCACATAGTCGTTCTCGGGCAACGAACGCGCGGTGCCGCTGACGACGCCGGCGGTCACGCTGTTTTCAAAGCCGAACGGCGCGCCGATCGCTATGACCCACTCACCGGGCTGCAGCTTGGTGGCGTCGCCGAACTTCGCGACCGGCAAGTCCCGCGCCTCGATCTTCAGAACCGCGACGTCGGTGCGCGCATCCACACCGACCACCTTGGCCGGAAATTCCCGCCGGTCGATCAGCTTCACGGTGATGTCGCTCGCGTCGACCACCAGGTGTGCATTGGTCAGGATGTAACCGTCCGGACTGACGATGAAGCCCGAGCCCATGTCACGCGCCGGACCGGGCGGTGGCTGCTGGGGCGCGCCAAAGCGTCTGAAAAAATCCGAGAAGGGATCGTCATCGTCATCCTGGCCGGATTGCGAGGCTCGCGCGGCCTGTTTCTCGATCACGGTCACGTTGACGACCGAGCGTCCGCTGGCCGCCGCGAGCTGCGAAAAATCGGGCAGCGCCGCGGCGCCGGTCGAGCCGCCGGTTTCGCCACCATTGGCCGAGGCCAGTGCGATCGGCCCGATCGGGCCGGCGCATGTCAGGCTCAGTGCGATCGTGATTGCCAGTGTGCGGGTTGCTGCGAGCATCGCTGCGCCCTCCAACAGTGTATGACCATTGCGGCACTCTGAGTCTTCGCCGGTGCTGTCGGAAGACATCCGATGCGCCTGCATCAAGACGGAACTCGGCATGCAGGCGAGAGGTGCCTGCGAATTGCCCGTAGGCGATGCGCGATGTTCCGATTTGTGGACGAGCGCCGAGACGCGCAGCGTGTGGCGGGTCGATTCGAACACAACCGACGAGGTGTACGACGATGAATACCAAGTTGCTGCTCGCGACCGTGCTGGCCCTGCTGGGTGCTTCCGCGGCGTTTGCCGGAGAGAAGACCGAGGCGACCATGGACCGGATGAAAGCGGCGGTCACGCCGGGCGAAATCGCTCTGACTGGCAAGGAGGTCAAGACCATTCACCACGGCAAGACCGCCGAGGAATACCGCGTGTGCGTCAAGCCCGGTGACGAAACCGCCGCGATGAAGGTGATCTACGACGGCAAGCAGGAGACCGTGCAGCCAGGCGATTGCAAGGATGTCATCGGCATGCGGATCAACGCGACCCCGGCCGAGCCATTGTCGGGCAGCCAACACATCATGGCCACCTACCATGCGGTCAGGAAAGAACAATGAAACACGGCGTGCGGCCGGCACCGCGACTGGTGCCGGCGCGCGCCGGGTCTGATATCCGTTCCACTCTGCACAGGAGACATCGATCGTGCCCACCAAGACCACTGCATCGCGAGACGAGTTGACCCGTCGCCGCCAGGCCGCGCTCGCGACACCTACGGATCTGCAGCCGGAGGCGACTCGCGACATTTCCGCCGCGATGAACGCGATACTGGCGGACGTGTTCGCGCTGTACATGAAGACCAAGAACTTTCATTGGCACGTGAGCGGTCCGCATTTCCGCGACTATCACTTGCTGTTCGATGAACAGGCGAGCCAGATCTTCGCCATGACCGATCCGATCGCGGAGCGCATCCGCAAGATCGGCGGTGCGACCCTGCGCTCCACCGGCAACATCACTCGCCTGCAACGACTGCAGGACAACGATGCCGAATTCGTCGAAGCGGCCGACATGCTCGCGGAGCTGCGCGAGGACAACAAATCGCTGGTCAGTCGCTTGCGGGAAGTCCACGACTTGTGCGGCAAGCATCGTGACGTCGCCACCACGAGCCTGATCGAAGGCTGGATCGACGAAGCCGAGAAGCGCACCTGGTCGCTGTACGAGGCCGGCCGGCGGGGCGATCGCAGCGGTCATTGAGTGCTGCTCCGGGTGCGGATCGCGGAGCGCGGCTGATGGCTACCCATGGCACTGTGCCCTCGGCATTGCTGACCGACTGGTATCAGCTGGCGATGCTCGATGCGTACTACCGTCTGGGAATGACCCAGACGGCGGTGTTCGAGTTTTTCGTTCGACGGCTGCCGCAGCGGCGCAGCTTTCTGATCGCGGCCGGGCTGGATCAGGTGCTCGAGTATCTCGAGCATGTGAGCTTCACGGCCGAAGAGATCGGCTGGCTCGCGTCGACGCGACGGTTGAGCGAGGAGGCGCTGCAGCGGCTCGCTTCGTTCCGCTTCTCCGGTCGGGTGTTTGCCGTGCCCGAAGGGACGGTGTTCTTCGCGAGCGAGCCGATCCTGCGAGTCGAAGCCGCGTTGCCCGAAGCGCAACTGGTCGAGAGCCGCATCATCAGTCTGCTGAACTATCAAACATTGGTGGCTTCCAAAGCGGCGCGCTGCCGGCTCGCGGCCCCCAAGGCGGAGCTCATCGATTTCGGGATGCGGCGGGCGCATGGTGCGGAAGCCGCGTTGCTGGCGAGCCGGGCAGCGTACATCGCCGGGATCGACGCAACCGCGACTGTCGAAGCATCGTATCGATTCGGCATTCCGGCGGCGGGCACCATGGCGCACTCGTTCATTCAGGCGCATGAGCTCGAAGCGGACGCGTTCCAGAACTTCGCACGTTGTCATCCGCAGAATGTCGTCCTGCTGATCGACACGTACGACATTCAGCGGGGCGCGAGGCGTGTGGTCGCGCTGGCACAGCGACTGCGCCGTGAAGGCATCAAGATTCATGGAGTCAGGATCGACAGCGGCGATCTCGCACAGGCCGCCATTGGCGTGCGAGCCGTGCTGGATCGCGGCGGCTGCCGGGACATCCGAATCTTCGTGAGCGGCGGGCTGGACGAATATGCCATCGACGCCATGGTTGCGGCCCACGCACCCATCGACGCGTTCTGCCTGGGGACCAAGCTGGTCGTGTCCGATGACGCGCCTTCGCTGGACTGCGCCTATAAACTGCAGCAGTACGCCGGCCGCCCGGTCAGGAAACTGTCGCAATGGAAAGAAACCTGGCCGGGACCCCGCCAGGTGTATCGGCATTACGATGCAAGCGGCTATCTCAGCATGGATTCACTGGCGTCCGAGGACGAAGTCATCGACGGCCAGCCGCTGCTGCACGAGGTGATGACCAACGGTCGTCGCCTGTGTTCGGCGCCGCCGCTGCAGGAGGTTCGAGTGTACTGCGCCGAACAGCTCGCGAGACTGCCGCCGTCAT
This sequence comes from uncultured Steroidobacter sp., assembly GCF_937958065.1. Classification (GTDB taxonomy): domain Bacteria; phylum Pseudomonadota; class Gammaproteobacteria; order Steroidobacterales; family Steroidobacteraceae; genus Steroidobacter. The sequence continues at coordinate 173,515 of NZ_CALFXI010000097.1, read as the reverse complement.
ATCGAACCCTGGAGCACGTACTGCAAGCGCCAGTGAAAGTCTCGCAACGCCAGCATCAGCTGGCGGTCGAACTGGCGCAGATCGCGCACTGACGGCTATCGAAGCGCTCGCACCCAGCTGATCACGTGATCGACCGCGTCGGCGGCGCGAGTATCGACCTGGATGATGGGGGTAGATCCCGCTGCGAGCGGCTCGAAGTCACGCAACTGGGCGTTGACGACGGCCTGATCGGCTTCGGAAACATCATTGCCGCGGCTGGCTCGCTTCGCGACCCGTTGCAGCAGGGTCGCGGGATCGGCGTGGCAGGAGATGAACGCGCAAGTCACATCCATGCGCTCTGCCAGCGAGGTGAACAGCTCTCGATCGGCGCCATCGAGAAACGAGGCGTCGACGATCACGTTGCACCCCGCTTGCAGGCAGCTCTCCGCATTTTCCAGGAGCCTGGCATAAACCCGCTGGCTCATCTGCGGCGCATAGTTGCCCTGCTTGAAGCCGGCTGACGCAGTGGATGGGCCGAGCAGGCGTTTGCGCTCCAGATCGGATCGAATGCGCACTGCATGCAGCGGGGCCACCAGCTGTTCGCTCAGCCACGACTTGCCCGAACCGGACATGCCGTGCATCAGCAGGAGAAGGGGGCGGGGTCGGCTGGTATATGCCAGCGCTGTCCGTACCCGTCGCAGCATCCGTCTGGTGTACTGCTCCACCAGATGAGCCGACTGTTCGGCAGCGATCGCATCGACCTTGGCTCGCACCAGCGCACGATACACCGCATAGAACGGCAGCAGCCGAACGCCCGCATAGTCGCCGGTGATCTCCAGGTAACGGCTCAGCAGCGCGAGCGCGAGATCTTCGCGTTCGTAACTGTGCAGATCCATGATCAGAAACGCGAGATCGTTCATGACATCGATACAGCGCAGCTGCGGATCGAAGTCGATACAGTCGAACGGCACCAATCGGCCTTCGAACCGAACGATATTGGCCGCATGCAAATCGCCGTGACAGTCGCGGATCCGCTGGCCGCGCACCCGTTCCTCGAAAGCCGCTTCGTTGCGTTGGATTTCGGAGCGCGTCCAGTTCCACAGCCGCCGCAGCTCGGGGATGTGCTGGTGACGTTCGGTGTATTCCAGCAGTTGTTCCAGATTGCCGAGCACCGTGTCGTACATGAGTTGGGTGGATTCCGGAGCATCCGCGCCGGAGCACTCCGGGGTTTGCATGTGAAACGCGGCGAGCGTCTCGCCGAGCTGCACGATCTCCGGCAGCGAAACGTCGCGACGTTCGAGCAGCGCGGGCAGCTCGGCATCCGCAGGAAATTGTTTCAAACAAACGGCATATTCGATCGCCGGCCCGGTGCCGTCGATGCGCGCCCGGCCGTCCTGGCGAGTGATCGGCACGACTTCGAGGTACAGCTCCGGCGCGAGACGACGATTGAGGCGCAGCTCCTCGTTGCAGTACTGCTGCCGGCGCTCCAGCGTGGAGGTGTCGATGAAATCGAGCTTGACCGGCTTCTTGACCTTGTAGGCGCGTGGCCCGGTCAGGACGACCCACGAGATGTGCGTTTCCACCAGGCGCAGCTCGCGGACTGGATGCGGGAAGGCCGCGGGAGCCAGCAGCTCCTCGATGCGCAGTGACGAGGGCGGGTTCATGACGCAAGTGTCGCAAATTCCCGCGGGAGTTTCTCATTCGGAAATCCGCCGGGCGCCTGACGGCAAATCGCGTGCAGGTGCAGGCGCTCGCAGCCATCACGTATTTGTTACGGCGTTCCCCGAATGGTGAGTCCGAGGGCGCGGATCGACCATTTGCGCCGCTGATCGTCGAGCAACCCTCATTCGGAGCTGCACTATGAACATCACCCGTTGGGAACCTTTCCGCGAATTCGAAGATATGTTCCGGCAATATTCGCCCTTGCTGTCGCGCGCGATGCGCCGGTTCGAAGGCGAGGAGACTCAGTGGCGGCCGGTCGCCAACATCAGCGAGACCGACACCGAGTATCTCATCAAGGCCGAGCTGCCCGAAGTGTCGAAGAACGACGTCAAAGTCACGTTCGACCAGGGTATGCTGACCATCTCCGGCGAGCGGCGTCAGGAGAAGGAACAGAAGGAGCACAACGAGATCCGCATCGAGAGCTTCTACGGCTCGTTCTCGCGCAGCTTCGCGCTGCCGGACAACGTCGATGCCAAGGGTATCCGCGCCGAGTCCAAGGACGGCGTGCTGAAGGTCCGGATCCCCAAGACCAAGCCGAGCGGACCGGATCAGCCGATCGCCATCGAGGTGAAATGATTCGAGGCTTCGGCAGGCGACCGGTTCGCCTGCCGAGGCAGCGCAGAAGCCATGAGATCACAACCGAAGCAGCCGAGCGTGGCGCAGCGTCCCGCGCCGAGGCCCGAAGCCAGCCAGCATCGCGAGCCCAAGCTGGCGCACGACGATTTCGTACGCATGGCAAAGATCGAGGCAGAGCACCGTGCGCAGGAACGCCACGACATGGTCGCGACCGCGGCGTACTTCCGTGCGCAGAAACGTGGCTTCGAGCCAGGGCACGAGCTGGAGGACTGGATTGCCGCGGAGGCTGAAGTCGCCCACGCCCGGCAACTGGAGTTGATTGCGTCAGGTGCGGAGACGCACTGACTCGCAGTCACGTCGCCAGTCAGGGGATCAGGACCGCAGCGCCGCTGAGCGCGCCATTGCGCAATCGGTCCAAGGCCTCGTTGGCTCGAGCCAGGGGCAGCGTCGTGATGCTGGGCTGAATGCCGATCTCGCCTGCGAGTGCCAGAAACTCGTGGCCGTCGCGGCGGGTCAGATTGGCGACCGAATGAATCGAGCGCTCGCCCCACAGCAACGAGTAGGGCAGCGCGGGGATGTCGCTCATATGGATGCCACCGCAGACCACGCGGCCGCCTTTGCGGACCGCGCGGAGCGCCAACGGCACCAACGCGCCGGACGGTGCAAAGATGATGGCGGCATCGAGGAGGGCGGGTGAACGATCTTCACTCGCACCCGCCCATTGCGCGCCGAGGCCCATCGCGAACCTCTGCGCAGTGACATCGCCTGCACGTGTAAAGGCAAAAACCTCTTGTCCCTTGTGAGTCGCGACCTGCGTCACCAGATGCGCGGCCGCGCCGAAACCATAGATTCCCAAACGCTTCGCGCCGTCAGCCATTCGCCACGAGCGGTAACCGATCAATCCTGCGCACAGCAGCGGCGCGGCGTGCGCATCGTCGAGAGTTGACGGCAGCTCGAAGCAGTAGCGCGCATCGGCCACCACGTGCTCCGCGTATCCACCGTCGAGCTGATAGCCGGTGAACGCGGCCCGGTCGCACAGGTTCTCCTGGCCGCCCGAGCAGAACTGGCACTTGCCACAGGTATAACCCAGCCAGGGCACGCCCAGTCTCGTGCCGGGCCGGTGGTTCGCTCCTTCCCCGCAACTCACGACGGTGCCGACGATCTCGTGTCCGGGGACGACCGGCAGCTTCGGGTTCGGCAGTTCGCCGTCGATCAAATGCAGATCCGTTCGGCACACGCCGCACGCGCGGACTTTGAGCAGCACCTGCCCCGGGCCCGGCGCGGGCACCGGCCGTCGCTCCAGCACCAGGCTCGTGCCCGGATCATGCAAGCGCATGCACGCGGATTGCTCAGTCGGCATGATCGAAGGCGCTCGGGCTGCGATCGCGCCGGGCATTCAGCAGCTCATTCATCAATGTGAGCAGTTCCTCGGCGTCGATGGGCTTGCTCGCGAGGCGGAGCTGTCGATCGCGAGGCAGCTTGCGCATGGCGGTGGAGGTGTCGCCGGTCACCAGGATGGCGGGAATATTCCGGGCCAGCAGATCGCGAATCCCGGTGATCACGTTCAGGCCGGTCTGATCTTCCTTCAGATGATAGTCGCTGACCAGCAGCGCGATATCTGGATGCTCGCAACCGCGCCTGAGAGCTTCTTCGCGGCTCGTGGCGGGAATGACCTGGTAGCCTTCGAGCTCCAGCAGCAAGCGGGTTGCCTGCAGCACGCTCGGCTCGTCCTCGGTCACCAGGATTTTCCCGCTCCGGGCGGGACGGGTCAGATGCGCGTCGGCGATCACCCCGGCGCCGATGCCGTCCGGCCTGGCCGATTCGACGCGCGGCAGTGTCAAGGTGAAGCTCGAGCCCTGGCCCACCTGCGACTGCACTTGAATGCGCAAGCCCAGCAGCCTGGCAATTCGCTGCACGATCGCCAGGCCCAGTCCATAACCTTCCCGCGAGGCATTTCTGCCGACGCCCACTTGATAGAACTCATCGAAGATGCAAGCCAGCTGGTCTTCGGGAATGCCTTCGCCGGTATCGCGGACCTCGACGCACACGCCAGTGGCGGTCGGCATTGCCCGGAGAGTGACCGTGCCGGCACTGGTGTACTTGATGGCATTCGAGAGCAGGTTGCGCAACAACTGTTCGAGCAGGGACTGATCGGTGCGTGTACAGACATCGGCGTGCTCGACGACGAGCGTGAGTCCCTTGTCACGGGCCGCCGGCGAGAACTCGGTGCTCAGCAGTTCGAACAAGGAATGTAGCGAAAATTCCGAGGTCTGCGGCTTCACCGCGCCGGACTCGAGCTTGCTGATATCGAGCAGCGCGCCGAGCAGGCGCTTCATCGCATCGATGCAGCAGCCCTGTTGAGCGAGCACTTCGCGACCGCTGGGATGCATGTCGATGCGGCACAGCGTGCCGTGCAACATCGACAGCGCCTGCAGGGGCTGCCGCAAGTCGTGACTCGCCGTGGCCAGAAAACGGGTCTTGCTGAGGTTGGCGCGATCGGCTTCTTCGCGGGCTTCGATCAGTTCCTGCTCCACCCGTTTGCGATCGGTGACGTCGCGGATCGCGGCCGCTGCCCAGCCGTTGCGCAGCGGGCTCAAGCTGATTTCCAAGGGAAATTCGCTGCCGTCACGGCGACGGCCGAGCAGATCGAGCCCGGCGCCCATGGGGCGGGCCCGGGGATCCTCCGCGAATTTGCGACGGTGATGCGCGTGGCGCGCCTGCAAGCGTGCGGGCAGCAGCACTTCGACATCGCGACTGACAATGGCTTCGCGCGGATAGCCGAACAGGTCCGACACGCGCTGGTTGGCGTAGAGAATTCGACCCGACCCGTCGACGATCAACATGGCGTCGGGCGCGAACTCGACCAGGTCGGCGAGCAACTGCTGGTCAATCGTCATCGGCTTGTCCTCCCGCAACGACGGCGGGGTCGAGCGAATCGCTACGTCGAGCGGTCTCATATGCAGCTCCTGCCGCAAATCATACATCCGCCCGCAAGCTATCAAATGCCCCGTTTTGCTCGTATACGTGCATGGTCAGGCGGGTCGGGCTGCGGGTGGTGAGCCCTCCCGGCGGCAGTGGCGACCTGGAAAACCGAGCGGAAGCGGGTTCGGGCTCGGCGTGCGTCAGGACGGCGTGGCGCTCACGCACAGAACAGCATTGTGCTGCTGGATGCGCTCATTCGTTCGCAAACCTCATGATGCGAATTTGTTTCTTGACGCGCACCGGCACGAGACCGAACGGAATGAAGTGAGCGTGGCAAATGATGTCACGTCGATTCCATCCGCGCGTTTCCGAGAGGGACTAGGCGGGTCTCCTTAGTGGATTCTTCCCGAGCGTTGCTACCCTGTCCGCACTGCCTGCAAAGGTGATCGCATGCGTGTGGGCTACGCCTCACTCACGGGTTTCGGCAGGAAGAACGCCGCCAGTCTCATCGCCAGCGGCCTGTTGCTCGCGGTGGTGCTATGGATGGCGTGGCTGAGCTTGCAGGAAATGCGTGATACCTCGGAGCTGTCCGATCATTCCGAGGACGTACGTCTCGCGCTCGCCGCCGTCAGCCAGTCGCTGCTCGAAATGGAAACCGGACAGCGCGGCTTTCTGTTGACGGGGCAGGAAGCCTATCTGGAACCCTACCACGCCGGCGTCGCAGGCCTGGAGGATCAGCTGCGCGATCTGCAGCACCTGCTTGCCGACAGCGATCAACAGAGCGGGCGGTTGCGAACGTTGCTGCAGCTGGTGGCCGAGCGCCGTGCCCAGCTCGATCATGGCCTGGAATTGCGCCAGAGCGCCGGTATCGATGCCGCCCTCGCCGATATTCAGCGCGGCGCCGGCATCGCCACCATGCGAGAGGTTTTCAACAACCTCGAAGCCATGTCGGACGAGGAGGCGCAGCTGCTGACCGGGCGCAAGCAGCAGGAACAGGCCAGCCTGCAACGAAACTTTCATTTGATCGCGGCGCTGTCCACGGCCGCCGTGCTGCTGCTGTTGATGATGCTGCTTCGAGTGCAACGGGAAATGACGGCCCGGGCTCAGGCAGTCCGGCAGCTCGATGAAACGAACGCAACGCTCGCCGAGGCGACCGCGAGCAAGACCCGGTTTCTTTCGGCGGCCAGTCACGATCTGCGCCAGCCATTGCATTCCCTGTCGTTGTTGAACGCGGCCTTGAGCGGGCAACAGCTGAGCGCGCCGGTGCAGGCGATCGTGGCCGCACAGAAGGATTCGCTCGATGCCATGGCCATGCTGGTCAACCGGCTGCTGAACATCAGCATGATCGAATCGGGCGTCATCCAGCCGCGTGTCGAGCTCGTGCCGTTGGGCGCACTGCTCGCCTCGCTGGAAGCGGAGTTCCTGCCGCAGGCGCGGGCGAAACAATTGCAGCTGGACATTCTGCCGACGCAGCAGGCCGTGCGCACGGATCCGGCGTTGCTCCGGGAGATCGTCCAAAACCTGCTCGCCAATGCCATCCGCTACACGGATCGAGGCCGGATTTCGCTGCGAGCACGGCGTGAGGCGGACGCCGTCGTGCTGGAATGTTCCGATACCGGCCGCGGCATCCCGGAGGATCAGCTGGAGCGCATCTTCGAGGAGTTCCATCAGGTGCAGCAGGGCGATGGCGCGGCACGCGAAGGCTTCGGCCTGGGGTTGTCCATCGTGAGCAGGCTGACGAAGCTGCTGGATATTCCCATCGGCGTGCGCTCGACGCTCGGTGGAGGGACGACATTCACTCTGAAACTCGTCGCTGCGGTCGACAGTCTGCAGCTGGCGCGCACGGTCGTGCCGATGGCGCCGATGGCGCCGAGCATCTCCCGCGCTGGACGCATCTTGCTCGTGGATGACGAGGCTTCGGTGCGCGATGCGACTGCATTGTTCCTGCAGATGGATGGCCACGAAGTGAAGGTCGCCAGCTCGCCGGAAGAGGCATTGCGCACGATCCAGCAATGGGAACAATCTCCCGACGTGATCGTCAGCGATTTTCAGCTCAATGCAACCCGCAACGGCGCGGAGCTGATCGAGGAATTGCGCGAGCTCAGGCAACTCGAAATTCCGGCAGTGGTGCTCAGCGGCGACACGATGAAGGTATCGCCGCGGTGTGCGTCGATCAGCGCCTGTCGTGTGTTCCACAAGCCGGTGGATGCAGAAGAGTTGTCGGCGCACATTCGCCAGGTTCTCGACGGCGTCGCGGCCCGAGGTGAAGCGCGTGTATAGGAAGATTCTCGTTGCGGTCGACGGTAGCGCAGCGGCTCTGCGGGGGCTGGAGGAAGCGATCCGATTGGCGAAAGCAACCGGGGCGCACCTGCTGCTCGTGCATGTTCTGAATACGCTGATTCTGGACACCGAGGTCGCATCGACCGCTTATTACCAGGCGCTGGCGGAGGAAATACGCAGTTCGGGTATGAAGATCCTGGAGCACGCCGCGATGGTGGCGCGCGATGCGGGAGTGCCGTTCGAGCAGAAACTGGTCGAGAAGATCGGCGCGCACGCCTGGAAAGAGATCGTTGCGAAAGCGGGCGAATGGCACGCGGACTTGATCGTGCTCGGCACGCACGGCCGCCGTGGGCTGAAACGACTGGTCATGGGCAGCGATGCCGAGCGCGTGTTGCGGCACTCGCCGATACCGGTGTTGATGGTGCGAGACCAGCCGGAGAGCTGACGCAACGGCACCAGGCAGGCCCCGCTGAATGCGATCGATGGGTCGCTGCCGGCCGCCGATGGATTTGTGCGTGTGCGTGGTCGAATGACCCGTTGACCGCACCGGCGACTGCGCCGGGCTGCGCGATTGATATGCACGTCGGTGCGAGTCCAACGGTCATGCAGCTGGCGAGTCTGTTACTGATCGCGCTACTGAGCCTGTCCGCCACGGCAGCCGAGGCGCCCGTCGACTCGCTACCCAGCGGGCCCGAGCTGGAGCGTGCGGGAGCGATCGTCGGCGAGATCTATATCGATGCGCAGAACATTTTCGACCTGAACGATCCGCGTGAGAACAAGGCTCTGTACCGGGCCGCCAATGCGGTTCACATACAGACCAGGCAGGGCGTGATCCGACAGCGATTGTTGTTTCGGTCCGGCGACCTGTACTCGGAACGCCTGCTGCAGGAGTCGGAGCGAATTCTGCGCGCGGCGCGCTACTTATACGATGCATCGGTGCGGCCGATCGCCTGGCACGACGGCCGCGTCGACATTCTGGTGACGACGCGCGATGTCTGGACGCTCAACCCCGGAATCTCCTTCGGACGGCGCGGCGGCGCGAATTCCTACGGATTCGAGCTCGAAGAGCTGAATCTTTTCGGCACCGGCACGGCGCTGTCGCTGTCGCACAAATCGACCGTTGATCGCGACACGAACGAGATCGAGTACATCAATCCGCACATCGGCGGCACCTGGGCATCGTTGCTGGCGCGCTATGCAAACAACAGCGACGGCTCCTCCCACGTCTTCGCGCTCGATCGGCCGTTCTATGCACTCGACACGCGCTGGGCCGCGGGCGTGGCTGTCTCCGACAACGAGCGTGTCGATTCCCTGTACGACCGCGGCAAGATCGTCGATGCATTTCAGGTGAATCAGCGAGTGGCGGGGGCGTCATGGGGCTGGTCGCGGGGGCTGCAGAACGGCTGGGCACGGCGCTGGCGAGTCGGGTGGACCTTCGACGATCGTGAGTTCGCGCCGGCGCCGGGCTGGAACGGCGCGCTCGTGCCCGAGGATCGCAAGCTCGTCTATCCCTGGATCTCGTTCGATCTGATCCAGGACGATTTCACCAAGTACCTCAATCACGATCAGATCGGGCGCACCGAAGATTTTCATCTTGGCACGAGCTGGCAGGCGTTGCTGGGCTGGTCCGACACGGCCTTCGGTGCCGACCGGAATGCCTTGATCTTCGGGACCACGCTCTCGCATGGCATGGCGCCCTCCGAGGCAACGACGCTGCTGCTGTCCGGCTCGTTCGGCGGGCGGCTCGAGTCGGGCGAGCTGAAAAATACCTTGTTCGATGCGTCCGCGCGCTATTACGTGCAGCAGTCCTCACGTCGGTTGTTCTTTGCGTCAGTGCAGGCCACGGTCGGTCACGATCTGGATCTGGATCAACAGGTACTGCTCGGTGGCGACAATGGCCTGCGCGGCTATCCATTGCGCTATCAGGCGGGCACGGCCCGCGCGCTGGCCACGGTCGAGCAACGTTATTTCACGAACTGGTATCCCTGGCGCTTGTTTCGAGTCGGCGGCGCGGCGTTCATCGACGTGGGCCGAACCTGGGGCGATACTCCCGTGAACACACCGAGCCTCGGCTTGTTGAAGGACATCGGCATCGGCTTACGGCTTGCCAGTACGCGCTCCGGGCTCGGCAATGTCATCCATGTCGATCTGGCCTTTCCGTTGGACGGCGACCCCTCCATCAAGAACGTGCAGCTGATCGTCGAGACCAAGGCGCGGTTCTGACTGATCGAGGGCGTCGACGTTGCGACCCTGGCAGGCGAGCTCGCCGGAGCGGCCCTTGATGGGCTCGAAATGAATCTCATGCGCCGCCGGCAAGCTGGGCAGGTGACGATAGATCTCTCGTAACGAGCACGGCTGCAGGCCGTGATCGAGCCAGCGCTGCAGCAGGGTGTCGAACGCGGATAACAGACGCATTCCTTCCAGCTCGGCGTGCAGTGTGAAGACATGTCCCGCCGGCGCCGGTGCGAGACTGTGTCGAAACAATACGTGCGCGACGTTCTCTTCTGTGCAGCCGTCGACACCGATGATCTCATCGAACGTCGGTAACGTCGTTGGCAGCTGTGGGCAGCTGCCGCGCGCGAAGCCCATGACCGGCAGAAAAGGCTCGCGGCCGCGGGTATCGCTCGCATAATGAAAGCCCAGCTCGGCCTCGATCGCCGGCACGAACTCGTTCAACTGCCATCCCGCGGCACCGTGCACCGGAGGCTTGTCGTGAAACACGCGGTCGAACGCTTCGACCGCGAGCGTCATCTGACGACGTGTCCAGGCAGGATCGCGGCCTCGCACGTGATCCTGCCAGAGCACGTGATCGAAGCAATGAACTCCGACTTCGAAGCCGGCATCCCGGACGGCTCGCATCGTTGCCTGCTCGCGGCGGCCGATGTCGGGCCCGGGCAGCAGCGTTCCATAGCACAGCGTTTTCCAGCCGTAGTGCCGGGTGACGGAGGTGCGCACGACTTTGCTGAAGAACCCCGGGCGAAAGATTCTTTTCAGCGCCCGTCCGGTGTGATCCGGCCCGAGACTGAACAGAAACGTCGCGTCGACCCGTTGGCGCGCAAGGAGGCGCAGCAACTGGGGAACGCCCTCGCGCGTGCCCCGCAGCGTATCTACATCGATCTTCAGCGCCACTCGCTGCGACATGGCCGAGCGGAAACTATGCGGCGGCGTCGTGCTCGCCAAGGGTGGGGAGCGATTCGGTCGGAGTGAGCTCGCGTGCCCGCTGCAGATCCTGGGCGTATGCATCGAAGATCGCCTGCAACGCCGTGGGCATATCGGTCCTGGGCCGCCAATGCAGGTCCTTGCAGGTGTTGTCGATGCGCGGCACTCGCGTCCGGATATCCTGATAGCCCTGGCCGTAGTAACTGTCGGAGGAAACCTCGATCAAGGACACTTTTCGCGCCGATTCACTGTATTCCGGCCTTGCGCGTGCGATCCTGAGCATCATCTCGGCGAGCCCGCGGATGGAATAGTTGTTGGCGGGATTGCCGATGTTATAGATCTTGCCGGAAGCGATGCCGGCCGGGTTGTGGACGATCCGTAACAAACAATCGATGGCATCGTCGATGTACGTGAAGGAGCGCATCTGGGTGCCGCCGTCGACCAGCTTGATGTGCTCGCCGCGCACGATATTGCCCAGGAATTGAGTCAGCACGCGCGAGCTGCCTTCCTTCGCGGTGCTGATGCTGTCCAGACCGGAGCCGATCCAGTTGAAAGGCCGGATGAGCGTGAAGTCCAGGCGTCCTTCCAGACCGTAGCTCCAGATGATGCGATCGAGCAGCTGCTTGGCGCACGAGTAGATCCAGCGCGACTTGCCGATGGGGCCGAGCACGAGGGTCGAGGAGTAGGCGTCGAACTCGGCATCGGGACACATGCCATAGACTTCAGAGGTCGATGGGAAAATCACCCGCGCGCCGTACTTCACGCAATGCCGGATGATCGCCAGATTGGCCTCGAAATCCAGCTCGAACACCTTGAGCGGCTCGCGCACATAAGCAGCCGGTGTGGCAATCGCTACCAGCGGCAGCACGATGTCGCACTTGCGCACGTGATATTCGACCCATTCGCGGTTGATGGTGATGTCGCCTTCGACGAAGTGAAACCGCGGATCGCGCAGCAAGGAGTCGATGCGGTCGCCGTGGAGGTCCATGCCGTACACGTGACAGTCGGTGCGAGCCAGCAGCGCCCGGCTCAAGTGATGTCCGATGAAGCCATTGACGCCAAGTATCAGGACACGTCGCATGAGATCGCCTCCGGATGGCCAACAGAAAGGATAGGGGTGCCGCAGCGAGCGGCGAAGCAGGTGGGAGCCAGCGGCTTGCCATCGAGTTGCACGGTCGGCAAGGTGAGGCGGCTGCCGTCGACACAATCGAGATAGATCGCCAGCCCTTCGGCGTACAGGCAGGGCGCGCGCTGTGGGAAGCGGGCTGGCTCTTGCAGATACCGACTGCCGAGCAATCGGAACGTGCGTCCGGCGCTAACTCCGAATGCGCCAGGGAAGGGCGGCGCGACCGCGCGGATGAGATTGTGAATGCGCAGTGCCGGCCAGTCCCATGAGATCTGCCCATCTTCGGGCCGGCGGCGGCCGAAGTACGAGCCCTGCGAAAGGTCCAGCGGCGTCGCCAGCGCGCGGCCGGCGATCAGATCCGGCAGCACACGATCGAGCAAGCGCTCGGCCGCCGCGGCGACCTGCAACGAGACGTCGAGCGCCGTGTCTTCGATTCGGATGGCGACGCGTTCCTGTGCCACCAGAGGACCCGCATCGGGAGCGCTGCACATGTGATGCAGGCTCGCGCCCGTTTCGGTTTCGCCGTGAAGGATCGCCCAGTTGACCGGTGCGCGGCCGCGATACTTGGGCAGCAGCGAGCCATGCATGTTCAGCGCGCCGCGGCTCGCGAGCCCGAGCAACTCATCGCACAGCATGTGACGATAGTAGAACGAGAAAATGAAATCGGGCCGCAGCTGCGCGACCGTGCTTATCCAACTGCGGGAATTCGGATTGGCAGGCATGACCACGCCGATGTGATTCGAGCGGGCGATCTCGGCGACGCTGCGGTACCAGCGAACCTCAGAAGGATCGTCTTCGTGCGAAAACACCATCGGCACCTGGACGCCGTGACGGAGCAGCACGCGCAGGCAACGCGCGCCCACTTCGCTATAGGCAAACACCACCGCGCTCGTCATCGATCCTCCCGGTGCAGGTCGCTTTCGAGGATGGCGTCAATGAGGTAGCGCGGCCGGTGACGAACCTGCAGATAGATTCGTCCGATGTATTCACCGAGCAGGCCGATGCCGAACAAGGCGATGCCGATCAGCAGGAACACCAGTGCGAACAGCGTGAACATGCCTTCGGCTTCGGGGCCGACCACGATCCGTCGTACCAGCAGGAACACGACGAACAGCGCCGAGAGCAGCGCGATGACGATGCCGCCCAGCGAAAACAGCTGCAACGGCACGACGGAGAAGCCGGTGACCAGATCGAAGTTGAGGCGGATCAGGCGATACAGCGAATACTTGGATCGTCCGTTGCTGCGTTCGTGGTGCTGCACTGGAATCTCGGTCGGGCGCAGCGCATACAGACTGCCGAGCGCGGGAACGAAAGTACTGACCTCGCGAGATTGGTTGATGGCATCGACCACGGCGCGCGCATAGCCCCGCAGCATGCAGCCCTGATCGGTCATGCGAATGCCGGAAATCCGGGCGCGAACTCCGTTCATGGCGCTGGACGCCGCTCGCCGCCACCAGGCATCCTGCCGATGCTGACGCACGGTCCCGATGTAGTCATGGCCCCGATCGAACTGGGCCACGACCTGCGCAATCTCGCTGGGCGGATTTTGCAGGTCCGCATCGAGCGTCACGATCAACTCGCCACGCGCCCGCTCGAATCCCGCCAGAATCGCGGCGTGCTGACCGAAATTGCCGCGCAGGATCAGCAATCGGGTGTGATCGGGACGAGCCTGGAACATCTTCCGCAGCAGCGAGACCGATGCGTCGGTGCTGCCGTCGTCGACGAAGATGCATTCGTAGGAGCGCCCGAGCGCATCGAGCGCGGGATAGAGTTGCTCGAACAAGGCGGGCAGGCAGGACTCTTCATTGAACACCGGGATCACGATGCTCAGGCGCGGAGCGCGGATCGGCGTGATGAAGCGTTGGGCGCTCATGTCCGGATGGCCAGAACGGCGCGCAGCTCGCGGCACACGCGACGCACGTCGTCGTCGGACATTTGTGGAAACAACGGCAAGGTCACCGTCTCGCGCCCGATGCGCGCCGCGTTGGGAAAGGGCCGCTCGTCATAGCCGAGCTTCCGGTACACGGTGAGCCCGGGAATCGAAGGATAGTGCACGCCGATGCCGATGCCGCGCCTGGCCATCGCTTGCTGAAATTGCACTCTCGTGAGCCCCAAGTCGGCGAACGGCAGGAGCACCGTGAACATGTTCCAGCAATGTCCGGCATCGCCGCGCGCCGGCAATACGCCCGGTGGATCCAGACTCAGCTCATCGAAATAGAGATCGGCCAAGGCACGCCGGCGCTCGCAGAACGCATCCAGGTGCGGCAACTGGCCCAAGCCAACGCGAGCCGCAACATCCGACAGGTTGTACTTGCCGCCGGGCTGCATCACGTCGACATTGTGGTCGGCATCGCGCTCGATGCCGTGAAAGCGCCCGAGCTCCACGGCGTGAATCTCATCGGGACTGTCGAGCACGACGGCGCCGCCCTCGATCGTGGTCATGTTCTTGTTGGGATGGAAGCTGAAGCAGGCGATGTCGCCGAACGAGCCGATGCGGCGGCCGCGGCAGATCGAGCCGATCGCATGCGCCGCATCCTCGATGACCCGCACGTGCCAGGCGCGCGCCATGGCGAGCAGACGATCCATGTCGACGGCGTGGCCGGCGAAATGCACCGGCATGATGGCTCGAGTCCGCGGCGTGATCGCGGCTTCGATGCGGGCGAGATCCAGGTTGCGGCTGGCCAGCTCGACATCGACGAACACCGGCTTCGCGCCGACTCGCAGAACCACGTTGGCACTCGCTGCAAAGCTCATCGCCGGTACGATGACTTCATCCCCCGGGCCGATGCCCGCGGCCAGCAGCGCCAGCTCCAGCGCCGCCGTTCCGGAAGTGACGGCGCGGACCGGTCGACCTCCAAAGTAGGCCGACAAGGCGGCTTCGAAGCGTGCGACGTACGGCCCGGTCGCGATCCATCCCGAACGCAACACCTGACAGACGCCGGCGATCGTTTCCTCATCGAGGCTGATGCGGGCAAACGGCAGAGGGGTCATGCGGGACTCCGCGTAAGAATGCACACGCCCGCGATGATGATGGCGATCCCGGTCATCTTGGTCGTGGACAACGCCTCGTCGAACAGCAACATCGCGCCGATCGCGTTGACGATGTAGCCCATCGAGAGCATGGGATAGATGACGCTGACCGGCGCGCGCGACAACGCCAGTATCCAGATCAAGACACTGATCGCATAACAGGTGAGTCCGCCCCACCAGCCGGCGTGCATCAGCATGCGAGGCGTCGCGGCCGTCATGCCGGACCAGCTGAGCGCAATCGGACCGGTGGCAGTGGTGGCCGCCTTGAGCATGAGCTGGGCAGCGGCATTGAGCGCCACGCCAGTGATCACGAGTGTCCAGGTGATGAAGTTCATTGGCGGCTCACCGCGACCCGGTAGCGATCGGTGCCGAGCACTCGCATGGGCAGACCGACGTTGACCAGCTCCTCATAGGTCCGACGCGACATGATCGCGACTGCCTCCGGGGCCGCGCGCCAGCGTTGTTGAAACGTATCCATGTCGAGGCTCTTGTCAGGCTCGTGCTGCAACCCATAGTCGAGCTCGCCTCGATACTCGACGAGCACCATGGTGCGTCGCAGATAAAAGGGCAGGCTCTGGTCGTAAGTACGCAACGTGAACAGCGGCGCACGCGCGGCGAGCTCGGTGGGAATGCTGGCGGTTAGATCTCTTCCGGAACGCAGCGAGCCGTCCTGACCGATCGTTGCAAACAACAGCGACACACTCAGAAATGCTCCGACCGCGAGACTCACGAAGGACCGCACCCGCTGCTCTTTCTTAGCGGCTCGATCATAGAACAGCACGGCCAGTGCCACGGTCAGGGCAAATGCGACGGCCATCGGCCGTGCTTCATAGGCGGTCGATGTCACCACTGGATCGTCCAGTACGTTGGGCGCAATCAAAGTGAAACCGACCAGGGCCGCGGAGCTCGCGAGCATGATCCAGGCGGAAAGGTCCAGCGATCGCGTCGGCATCTCGCGGGCGGCCGTCAGCAGCGCGAGCGGGGGCAGCACTGGCAATATATAAGGCGCGAGCTTCGAGCCGGAGAGCGAGAAGAACACCACCACGAAAACGCACCACACCCAGAGCAGCCGACAGGCATCGAACTGTCCTCGCGGTACCGTGGCGCGCCATCCGCGAGCCAGGGCGCTCGACATTTGCCACGTCCAGGGCAAGGTGCCGGCCGCGAGCATGCCAATGAAATACCACCAGGGCTCGACCCGTCGGGCCTCGTACGTCAGGTAGCGCTGCAGATGCTCGTGAACGAAAAAGAAGTGCAGGAAATCGGGATTGGCGCGCGAGACCAGCACGAACCACGGAACAGTGATGACGAGCACGACCGCGATTCCGGGCAGCAGTCGCAAGTTGCGCCACGCATGCCAGTCGCGTTGCCACAGCATATAAATAGAGAGCACGGCGCCGGCGATCAGCAGCGCGACGATGCCTTTGGTCAGGGTCGCGAGCCCGAGCATCGCCCAGCTCAGCAGCATCCACCAGCCGCTCGCCGGGCGAGCGCAGTCGCGATTCAACTGCGCCATGCAAAAGCAGCACAGCATGGCGTTGAGCAGGAACGCGAACGTCATGTCCAGCGTGAGCACCTGTCCCATGACGAAATACAGCACGCTCGAGCCGAGCAGTGCTGCCGCGATGGTGCCGGTGTCCCTGTTCCAGAGGCGACGGCCGAGAAGAAATACCAGCACGACATTGAGCCAGCCCGACAGTGTCACGCACAGGCGCGCGCTCCATTCGCTCGGTCCGAACAATTTATAAGCGAATGCAGTGGCCCAGTACTGCAGCGGCGGCTTTTCCAGGTAGGGCAGATCGTTCAGATGCGGCGTCACCCAGTCGCCGGAGACCAGCATCTCGCGCGGGATTTCCGCATACCGCCCTTCATCGGGATGAGTCAACGGCCGGACGGCCGGGAGCAGGAACCAGACTGCCGTCAGCAACGCGAGGGTGAGTGAAACATGGATCCGCCGTGACGCGGGCAGCGGCGTCGTGCGAAGGCGCATCTCCTGCGTCATCAAGCTGGTCATACGGCCCTCGGTGCTCGCCAGCGTGCCAAACGATGGGTGCGGTGACTCGACGGCGTTGGACGGTCAAAGGCGCAAATTTCAGTCGCTGGCTCGAAAGATTTTCAGCCCGGCTCGATAGGCCGTACACGCGGAGATCCCCGCATTCATTTATGGGAAGCACTCGGTTAAGCGCCGGGCAACGGCGCCTCGGAAAAAAACCTTCGATGCGCGATGGATTCTCTGTGGCGCTGCGTCCAAGGGCGCTCGCGGCGAGATCGGGCTGCTGCAGCGTCCTTGCGCACTCAGCTCACTTGCGCGACTCACCTTCCTTTTTGGCCTGTTCCAGGTCCTGATCGGAGAGGGCGCGAGTGTCGCTGTCCGCGGTGCCGCCGTGGGGCGGCGTGAAGCGCAGTTGCTGCATGTAGGGCGTGGGCTGCTTGCGCCGATAGTCGGCGAATTCCTTTGCGTAGTAGCTGCGTGCCTGTGCGACGTCCTTGCTGCCCGTCACGATGTCGTGCATCAGGTTCAGCGCGAGCGAGTTCGCCTCTTCATCGTGACAGCGGGCCGAGACTTCGCCCGCGGTACGTTCCACGATGACACTGCCGTCGAACTGGGCGAGCGGCGTGAATTTCTCGACCGGCACGCGATAGTCGATCACGCACTCGACCGAATCGCTGTGCGGGGCCGGGAAGTCGTGCTGGAAGAACGCCTTCGAGGCCACGATTCGCTTCCATTCACCGCGGTTGTGCCACAGCAGCTGCGTGTCGGTAACTTCATCAGGCTCGCCATACTTTTTGATGACGAGCTCCGCGGCCTCACGCGACTGCTCTGGCCAGGATCGAATCCGTGCTGACGCAGGTTGCGCACTCATGGTCCGGCTCCTCGAAGCTGACTCGGGATGCAACGGACCTCGGCCCACTATGTTCCGGCCCGCTCAGGCGGTCTTCCTGCGCTCGATGAACGGGTCCGCGACGCCTTCCTGCGGAATCACATACAACCGCTGCGTCGGATACGCGAACCTGATGCCGCGCTGTTGCAGCTCGCGATGCAGAGTGACGTTGATGATCTGCTGAACGTCCATGTATTTGTTGTAGTCCGCGGACAGCACGTAATACACGGTCTCGTACTCGATCGCATCCGGCGCGTGCTTGGCGAAATGACTGCGGTCGAAGCGAGTGTTGGGTTGCGACTCGATGATCCGGCGGATCACGCCCGGGATCTCCTCGAGCTGTTCGAGCGGCGTCTCGTAGGTCAGGCGCGTGGCGAACACGACGCGGCGCTCGTTCATGCGGCCGTAGTTGCGCACGCGGCTGCCCAGCAGATCGCTGTTGGCGATGATGATCTGCTCGCCGCTCAGGCTGCGCAGCCGGGTGCTCTTGATCCCGATGTATTCGACGCTGCCCAGGAAGTCGCCGATGATCAGGAAGTCGCCCACGACGAACGGCCGGTCGAGCGTGATCGACAGCGAGGCGAACAGATCGCCGAGCACGTTCTGGACCGCCAGTGCCACGGCGATGCCGCCGATGCCCAGGCCGGCGATGAGCGCGGTGATGTCGATGCCGAGGTTGTCGAGCGTCAACAGCAGGACCATCGCCCAGATCGCGACATTGATCACGAAGCCGATGATGCCCAGCGAGCCGACAGCGGCGCGGTCCACGGCGAGGCTGCGCTGACGTTTACGGTCCAGCCAGATGGATGCGGCCGCCACGGCCCAGATGCCCGCCTGCCAGAACAGTGCGATGGTGATTGCCGAGCCCAGCATCTGCTGCGTTTTCGGGCCGATGGTGAGCCATTGCGAGCCGATGTAGAGCGACACGATCACCAGCAGCAGCAGCGTCGTCCGGCTCAGGACCTGCAGGGGAATCTCGAGCAGCTCGGTCTGCGCGGTGTTGACCATTTTCTGGTAATACGCGCGGATGGCACGGCGAACCGTCAGCAGCACCAGCAGCGCGAGCGCCGCGATGCCCAGCGCCAGCAGCCAATCCAGCGCGGAATTAGTGAATAGCGGCAGCTGATCGAGGCCGGAGAATGTCGGCATCATGACCCTCGGGGCAAGTAATGGTTACCAGCGAGCGGAGCGCTCGTGGACGACGGCGGGGGGCGGACGCCGCCCCGATACATTGGCATCAATGTATTTTGCCCAATCACGCCGCCCCATGGCAAACCTGCCCCTGCCTGGGCCGGCCGCGCCCCTGCTATGATCCGCGCGGTCCCGGCAACATGAGGCACGCGCGCCCGTTTATGAGTAAATCGCACCCGGTCGGCAGGTCCCGCCAGAAGGCGGATCTGAGCTTGGCGGTGTTGAAGAGTTTTCGAATCATCTACGGCTCCGTACGGCAGCACTTCAAGGAGGTGCGGCGCAGTTGCGGAGTGTCCGGTTCTCAAGTGTGGATCCTGCACGAGCTGGCGCGCGGCGAGGCGCTCGGCGTTTCGGAGCTCGCCGCCAAACTGTCGATCCACCAGTCGACGTGCAGCCTGCACATCGAAAAGCTGGTGCGCGCGGCGCTCGTCAAGAAAACGCGCCTCTCCGAGGACCACCGGCGAGTGACCTTGTCGGTCACGCCGCTCGGACGGCGGATCATCGCCCGGGCGCCGGGGCCGGCGGAGGGCGTCCTGCCCGAAGCCATCGCGGAGCTGTCGCCAGCAGCCTTGCGGGGATTGCACAAAGGCTTGCAGCAGATCATCGCTGCGTTGGACATCATGGACGAAGCCGCCGCCGAGCGGCCGCTGGCGGATCTCTGATCTTACCCAGGCGCGCGGTTCTGCTGCGCGTGCGGGATGTACGAACCACCGACTGGCTGCCGGTCTTCGTCGCCTTGCCGGCGCGTCGCGATTGCGCTCACAGTCGCATCGGCGTGACGTGTCCGTGAATAACGAAGCCGAGGAGTCATCCGATGAGCAGCATCCCTGCAAGCGGCGAGGGCGAGCGGCTGCACGCGGAGCACGAGCACGGCCCGGAGAAGGGATGGCGCCGCTGGCTGCTGGCGACCAATCACAAAGACATCGGCACGATGTATCTGCTGTTCAGCCTGACCATGTTCCTGGTCGGTGGAATCGAAGCGCTGCTGATCCGCACCGAGCTGTTCCGGCCGGGCATGCAGCTGGTCGACCCCGAGTTCTTCAACGTGCTGGTGACCGCTCACGGCCTGACGATGATCTTCGGCGCCATCATGCCGGCGTTCGTGGGGCTCGCGAACTGGATGCTGCCGCTGCAGATCGGCGCGCCCGACATGGCGCTGCCCCGGATGAACAATTTCAGTTTCTGGATCCTGCCGTTCGCCTTTGCGCTGCTGTTCGGCTCGTTGTTCGCCACCGGCGGGGGCATGGGCACCGGCTGGACCCTGTATCCACCGCTGTCGCTGCAGATGGCCGATGCCTTTCCGATGACGATCTTCGCGCTGCACATGATGGGCGCCTCGTCCATCATGGGGGCGATCAACGTGATCGTCACCATCATGAACCTGCGCGCGCCGGGCCTGGGCCTGATGAAAATGCCCCTGTTCGCCTGGGGCTGGCTGATCACGGCATACCTGCTGATCGCGGTCATGCCGGTGCTGGCCGGCGCGCTGACCATGCTGCTCACCGACCATTATTTCGGCACGACGTTTTTTGCAGCCGCCGGCGGCGGCGATCCAGTGATGTACCAGCACCTGTTCTGGTTCTTCGGGCATCCGGAGGTGTACATCATGATCCTGCCGGCGTTCGGCATCATCTCCGAGATCATTCCCACCTTCGCGCGCAAAACGCTGTTCGGCTATGACGCCATGGTGTACGCGATCGCCTCGATCGCGTTCCTGTCGTTCATCGTCTGGGCCCATCACATGTTCGTGGTCGGCATGCCGCTCGCCGGCCAGACGTTCTTCATGTTCTCGACCATGCTGATCGCCGTGCCGACCGGCGTGAAGGTGTTCAACTGGACCGCCACGCTGTTCAAAGGGTCGATCAGCTTCGAGGCGCCGATGCTGTTCGCGCTGGCGTTCGTGTTCCTGTTCAGCATCGGAGGATTCTCGGGGCTGATGCTCGCCATCGTGCCGGCGGATTTCCAGTATCACGACACGTACTTCGTGGTGGCGCATTTTCATTACGTGCTGGTCCCCGGGGCGCTGTTCTCCATCATCGCCGCGGTTTATTACTGGCTGCCCAAGTGGACCGGGCACATGTACGACCTGAAGCTCGCCCGCTGGCACTTCTGGATGTCCGCGATCTTCGTCAACGTGTTGTTCTTTCCACAGCACTTCCTCGGCCTGGCCGGAATGCCGCGCCGTATAGCGGACTACAGCACGCAGTTCGCCGATTGGAATCTGGTGTCTTCGATCGGCGCCTACGGCTTCGGGCTGGCGCAGGTGCTGTTCGTGTACATCATCATCAAGACGATCCGCGGCGGCGCCAAGGCCACCGATAAAGTATGGGACAGCGCCAATCCGCAAGGCCTGGAATGGACGCTCAGTTCGCCACCGCCGTATCACAGCTTTCAGATTCCTCCCCAGGTGCAATAGCGCTTCCGATGCTGCGATCGGCCAGAGCTGGCGCCGCCCTGTATCTGATGCTGCTGTGTGGCTGCGGAAGCCAGCCGCCGCCGGCACCGCCGCCGCCGGAGGTGCGGGTCGTCACCGCCAAGTCGGAGTCGATTGAAAACATCACGGAAGTTCCCGGTCGCGTGCAGGCCATTCGCACGGCTCAGGTGCGCGCCCGTGTGGACGGCATCGTCGAGCGTCGGCTCTATAACGAAGGCAGCGACGTGAAAGCCGGCCAGACGTTGTTTCTGATCGATCCACGCGAGTATCGAGCCAACGTCAGCGCGGTCAGCGCCACACTGACTCGCAATCAAGCGACGGCGGCGAACGCGCGGCAGGACGTGGAGCGTTACAAAGGTCTGGTCAAGGAACAGGCGATCAGTCAGCAGGAATTCGACGCCGCCATGGCGCGCCTGCGCACCGCCGAAGCCGACGTGGCCCAGACCGAAGCGCAGCTGGAGAGCGCAAAACTCAACTTGAGTTACACCACCGTCACTGCACCGATCGATGGGCGAGCGGGGCGCGCGCAGGTGACGGAAGGAGCGTTGGTCAGCGCCTCCTCGGCGACGCTGCTGACCACCATCGAGCAGCTCGAGCCGATCTACGTGAACTTCTCCCAGTCGAGCGCCTATCTCCTCGCCATCAGACAAGACATCGCCGCGGGCACGCTCAAGGTTCCCGAGCTGGGCAAAGTGGGAGTCACCCTGTTGCTCGAGGATGGCAGCACCTATCCGCACGCCGGTCATCTGGATTTTCTGGATCTCTCGATCGATCAGGCAACCGGCACCGCCGCGGTGCGCGCCGAGTTTCCGAATCCAGAGCGGATCCTGCTGCCCGGACAATTCGTGCGGGCTCGCATCGAAGCAGGCGTTCGGCCGCACGGATTCTGGATTCCCCAACGCGCGGTTCTACTGAGCGCATCGGGTGCGACGGTGCTGACCGTCGCACAGGGCGACACGATCGAGCCCCGGCCGGTGAAGCTCGGCGAACAGCGCGGCGACAAGTGGATCGTGCTCGAAGGTCTCGATGACGGCGATCGCGTCGTCGTCGACGGCATCCAGAAAGTTCAACCTGGCGCGCACGTACGTGTGCTCAGTGCGGACCAGCCAGCGCCGGGCACCGCCAAACCCGCGGAGCAGTGACGCGTGTCGCCGCGCTTCTTCATCGATCGCCCGATTTTCTCCTGGGTGATCGCGCTCGGCATTCTGCTCGCCGGCTTGCTCGCGCTGCTGGCGCTGCCCATAGAACAATATCCGGCCATCGCGCCGCCCTCGTTGACGATCACCGCCACGTATCCCGGTGCCGACGCCGCGACGCTCGAGACCAATGTGACTCAAGTCATCGAGCAGGAGCTCAACGGCGTCAAGGGTTTTTTGTATATGTCGTCGTCGAGTCAATCGAACGGCGCGGCGTCGATCACGCTGACGTTCACCTCGGGCACGGATATCGACGTGGCGCAGATGGACGTTCAGAACCGGCTGCGCGCCATCGAGCAGCGGCTGCCCGAGGACGTTCGCCGCCAGGGCGTGCTGGTGAATCAGGCGACGTCCAGCTTTCTGATGATCGTCGCGCTCACGTCCAAGACCGGCGCGACGCCCTCGCTCGAGCTCGGCAATTTCGCGGCCACGCGCGTGATCGATGAGCTGCGCCGCGTGCCCGGCGTCGGCGACATTCGATCGTTCTCCTCCGAATACGCGATGCGCGTCTGGCTCGATCCGGATCGGCTCACGACCTATCGGCTGTCGGCCGCCGAAGTGCTCGCGGCGGTCCAGGAACAGAACACGCAATCGCCCGGCGGGGCGCTGGGCGATCGTCCGCTGGCGAACAGGACGGAGTTGAACGCGCCCATCCTCACCCAGAATCGGTTCACCACGCCGGAGCAGTTCGCCGCGATCATCCTGCGCGCCAATCCGGACGGCTCGACCGTGCGGCTCGGCGACGTGGGGCGAGTCGAGCTGGGCGCGCAGACCTATCTCTCCGACATGGAGCTGAATGGCAAGCCGGCTGCCGGCATGGGCATTCAGCTGACCACGGGCGCGAATGCGCTGGCCACCTCGGAGGGAGTGAGGGCGCGACTGGCGCAGCTGGAGCGCAACTTTCCCGAGGACATCACCTGGGTGGTGCCGTACGACACGACGCCCTTCATCCGCATCTCGGTCGAGGAGGTCGTGAAAACGCTGCTCGAGGCCATGGTGCTGGTGTTTCTGGTGATGTTTCTGTTCCTGCAGAACTGGCGCGCGACGCTGATTCCGACCATCGTGGTGCCGATCGCGCTCGCCGGCGCCTGCCTCGGCCTGTGGGCGCTCGGGTTTTCCATCAACGTGCTGACGTTGTTCGGCATGGTGCTGGCCATCGGCATTCTGGTCGACGACGCCATCGTGGTGGTCGAGAACGTCGAGCGCATCATGACCGAAGAGGGTCTGCCGCCCTACGAAGCAACCGTCAAGGCGATGACCCAGATCACGTCCGCGATCATCGGCATCACGCTGGTGCTGGTCGCGGTGTTCATTCCGATGGCTTTCTTCCCGGGCTCGACCGGTGGCATCTACCGTCAGTTCTCGCTCACGCTCACGCTGTCGATCGCGTTCTCCGCCCTGCTGGCGCTCACGCTCACTCCGGCGCTGTGCGCGGCCCTGTTGAAACCGGAACGACTGCACAGCCGTGCGGACTCCGAACACACGACCAGCCGCATCGGCAGATGGTCCGCACGTTTTTTCGGAGGCTTCAACGACTGGTTCGGCCGGGTGACCAACGGCTATCAGGCGCGTGTCGGCGGCATCTTGCGCAAGCCGCTGCGTTATCTTGCCATCTTTCTATTGCTCGTCGGCCTCACGCTGCTGTTGTTCACGCGCCTGCCGGGCAGCTTTCTGCCCGCCGAGGATCAGGGCGCCATCATCACAGTGGTACAAGCGCCGCCGGGTGCGACCGTCGATCGCACCAACGAAGCCATCAACCAGGTCATGGCCTTTTATCAGGCGCAACCGCAGACCAGCAGCATCGTCTTCATCCGCGGCTTCAGTTTCTTCGGTCAGGGCCAGTCGAATGCCATGTCGTTCGTTACATTGACCCCGTGGGACGAGCGTCCTGGGGCGCAGAACAACGCGCTGACACTGGTGGGCAAGGCCAACGTGGCGCTCTCCCAAATCAAACAAGCGATGATCTTCACGCTCAATCCGCCGTCCATTCCATCGCTGGGCGTCGCCGCGGGCTTCACGTTCAAGCTGCAGGATCGCGCCGGCCACGGCCAGCAGGCTCTGGTGAATGCGCGCAATCAGATCCTGGCCGCCGCGATGAAAAGTCCGTTGCTCTCGGCGGTTCGGCCGGAGAATCAGGCGGACTCGCCGCAACTGCGCGTGCTCATCGATCGAGTCAAGGCGCGCGCCCTGGGGCTGTCGATTGCCGATGTGAACGCGACGCTCGCCATTTCCTTTGGCAGCGCCTATGCAAACGACTTCAGCCGCGAGGGCCGAATCCTGCGCGTGCTGTTGCAAGCCGATGCGCCGTTTCGCATGACGCCGGCGGACGTTCTGGACTTGAGGGTGCGCAACACCCAAGGAGAAATGGTGCCGTTCGGCGCATTCACCACGACCGAATGGACCGCCGGTCCGCCGCAGCTGGAACGTTACAACGGCTATCCGTCGATGACGATTTCAGGCTCGCCGGCACCGGGCCGCTCCAGCGGCGAAGCGATGGCGGAGATGGCGCGGCTGGCCCAGCAATTGCCGGAAGGATTCGGCTACGAATGGACGGGAATCTCGTTCGAGGAGCAGCAGGCCGGCGGACAGGTGGTGGCGCTGCTGGGGCTGTCGATCGTCGTGGTCTTCCTGTTGCTGGCCGCGCTGTATGAAAGCTGGACCGTGCCCCTGAGCGTGCTGTTGATCGTGCCGATGGGCGCGCTGGGAGCCGTGGTCTTTACGATGCTGCGATCGCTGCCCGCGGATGTTTATTTCAATGTCGGCTTGATCGCCATCATCGGGCTGGCGGCGAAGAACGCGATTCTGATCGTCGAGTTCGCGCTGGAAGAGGAGGCGGCGGGCAAGTCCTCGTTCGATGCCACCATGAGCGCGGTCAAGTTGCGCCTGCGGCCCATCATCATGACTTCGCTCGCTTTCATTCTCGGCATGGTGCCGCTGGTGCTGTCCACAGGTGCGGGTGCCGCCAGCCGCATCGCGGTGGGCACCGGGGTCATGGGCGGCATGGTCGCGGCGACCGTGCTCGGCGTATTCTTCATTCCACTCCTATACATGTCCGTACGACGTTGGCTGACGCGTGGGTTGCACCGTCCGCCAGCCGCGCCGCGAGAGGAGCTGGAGTCGCCCCATGGCTAGAATTTCCAGAGCGGCTGCGACCATGGCGCTTGCGTGTGCGCTGCTGAATGCGTGTTCGCTCGCGCCTCGTCACGTACGTCCCGAGTTGCCTACTCAGGCGCATTACCCGGACAGCTATGTCGACGATCCGAATGCCGGCACCCGGGCGCCGCAGCTCGGCTGGCGCGACTTCTTTGCCGACCGTCGACTGGAAGCCTTGATTGCGACGGCGCTGAAACACAATCGCAACCTGGTGATTGCGGTCGCACAGATCGAGGAGGCTCGCGGTCAATTTCGTGTTCAGCGTTCCGAGCGCTTGCCAACGCTCGCCGTGAGTGCGGAGGGCACGCGCTCCGGCGTCGGCCCCGAGAGCGCGCCGCTGGCAGGCATCGGTCCGGTTGGGGTTAGCAGCACCTTCGATCGCTACTTCATCGGGGTGGGTATCAGCTCCTTCGAGCTGGATTTCTGGGGCCGCGTTCGGAATCTGACGCAGGCCGCGCGTGCTCAATATCTGGCGACGGTTGAAGCGGCCCGAGCCTTTCGACTCTCGCTGATCGGGGACGTGGCGTCTGCATATTTCGCCTTGCTCGAAGCGCAGGAACGCCTCGATCTGGCCGTTGCTACCGTCAACTCCCGGCGCGAAGGTCTGCGCATCGCGCAGAAGCGTCTGGATGCGGGCGTCACTTCGGCGCTGGATTTCCGTCAGGCCGAAACGCTGCTGACGCAGGCAGAGACCGACCTCGCGTCTTTGCAATTCACCAAAGCACAGAATGAAAACCTGCTCGCGACCCTGGTCGGTACCACGGTCGAACAGCCCTTGCCGGATCCGTTGCCACTGGCAGAGCAGGCACATCTGGAAGCACTGGCCGCCGGGCTGCCTTCGGAGCTGTTGTCGAACCGGCCCGATATTCTCGGTGCCGAACAGCGGCTGCGCGCGGCTCGTGCGAACATCGGAGCGGCGCGGGCCGCGTTCTTTCCTACGATCACTCTCACCGGCAGTTACGGGTTCGCGTCGACGGAGTTGAGCGGTCTGGTCGGCAACGATCGACGCAGCTGGTCCTACGGCCCGACGATTTCGCTGCCGATCTTTGATTTCGGTGCACGAGGCGGCAATCTGGACGTCGCCAAGGCTCGTCAGAACATTGCCGTTGCCGACTACGAGCGCACCATTCAGACCGGCTTCCAGGAGGTGTCGGATGCGCTGGCGGGGCGAAAATTCCTGGCCGAGCAGGTGCGCGCCCAGGAGCGGGCCACCCGTGCGCAGCGGCAGCTCGCGGAGCTCGCGCATCTGCGCTACAACGAAGGAGTGGTCGGTTATCTCGAAGTGCTCGATGCCGAGCGCAACCTGTTCTCGGCCGAGCAGGCGTTGTTACAAGTACGCCGGGCCGAAGTTTCCAATCTGGTGTCGTTGTATATCGCGCTGGGTGGCGGGCAGCTCGACGCGCGCTGACTCGCTAGTCATTGCACAGTAGCTCGACCTTGCGAATCGCCAGGTCCAGCGACTGCTGCCGCTCCGCCGCCGCGAGGTCGCGTTTGGCGTTTTCACATTGCAGGGCGCTCGCCCTGGAGGCGTCGCTGACCTGGCGGACGGCCTCGGTGTTGGCGGGATCGCAGTAGTGCGCCGATTCCCGACGAATGTTCGCGCTGCTGCCGACCCGCTCGATGGCGACACAATCGTTGATCTTGATCTGGCGCTGATCGCTGACGATGCGCGTTGAGCTGCCGTCCAGCATCCGCACGGTGTATTGCATGGCCGTGCGATCGCCTTCGGCAACGGCGGCGGCAGTGCCACCAACCGCAGCTCCGGTGATGGCGCCGCGCGCACTGCCGCCCGCCAGCACGCCAATCGTTCCGCCGAGGAGTGCTCCTTGCGCGGCCTGCGAGCCCACTGTTACCTGCTCGGCACTTTGCACGACACCGAACTGCACGGTCGCGGTTTGCCCGACCCGGTGCGACATGCTCTCGCAGCCTGCAATCGATACGAGTGCAATACTGACGCCCCAGAGAGTGGCTCGGCTCGAACAGGGGAAGCTTTGATGTATCGACTTCCCTGACTTCGGCGGGACTGCAATGGATCGAAATGCTTCGCCGATCGAAGCCAGCGATGGCGATGAACGCCGCTCGATCGGAGATTCCCTGACGTTGCCCATGACGCGATCCTTCCAGAGAGCCGCAACGATGAGCATGACCCTCGCGTGCCCATCGACGGCCGGTTGAATCCGAGATCACTGTTGGCAAGCTTTCCTACGTCGTCATCGGTAGTGCCTCGGCAGGAGCGGCCGGCAGCGTGACGCACGCGTGATGTCGCTTCGGGGGCTCAGCGCACGCGCACTGTCAGATGGAAATGCTCGCACCGCGCTCGGGGCGGCACCATTGGACCTGGGGTAAATCGAGGCGGGCACCGCCTCGACCGGAACGTCCCTCAGTAGCTGAACATCATGCGCACGTGAGCTTGATCGCCATGACGCTCGCCGGGCAGGGCATGCAATTGCCAGCCGTAGGCGAAGCGGATTTCCTGTCCGCGTCCGATGACCAGGCGCGCACCGAAACCGGCGCCGCTGTACGTGGTGCGCTCGCGCTCGCCCGGCAGCAGTCGCTTGTTGGCGCCGACACCATAGTCGTAGAACGCCATCGGCTCCAGTCGAGTCTCGATGGCAGTGAAGGTGAGTGCGGGCAGCAGCAATTCGTTGCGAAGCAGGTAGCCGGTGTCGGCGAAGGCATCGTTCTCCAGGAAGCCGCGCACGCCATAGGTGCCGCTCAAGCCCAACTGCTCCGAGCCGAGCAGGTTGTCGCTCGCGAATTGCAGTGAGGCGGAAGCGCGCCACGAGAAATTCCTGGGCAGCGC
This sequence comes from uncultured Steroidobacter sp., assembly GCF_937958065.1. GTDB lineage: Bacteria > Pseudomonadota > Gammaproteobacteria > Steroidobacterales > Steroidobacteraceae > Steroidobacter. The sequence continues at coordinate 145,062 of NZ_CALFXI010000097.1, read as the reverse complement.
GGTCACGCGGTCGATGTCGAAGCGCGCGTACGTATAGTCGGCCTTCGCGCCCCAACGGCTGATCTGGAAGAACTCAGTTTCGTTGCGGCTGCTGAGCGAGCCCGGCGAGTACGCGAGCGTGGCGGAGAAGCCGGTGTTGCCGAAACGGTCGCTGCCGTTGAGCTGATAGCCCAGCACCGCCTGGGCGATGTTGGTGGTGTTGTCCGTTACCGGAATGCCGCCGAACTCCAGGTTGTTGTCCGACTCCTTGAAGTCCGCGCCGATCAGCAGCGACTGTGTGACACCGCCGGCCGTGGCAGCAAACGGTACTTCGTAGCGAACGCTGGTCTGCCACGACTTGCCTTCGGAATCGAAGTCCGCGGGCATGTCCGCGTTGATGCGTGACCATGCGCCACTGATGGTGAACAGGTGTCGCCACGGCAGCGGAATCACATAGCTGCCGGAGTGGCCGATGGAACGGTCGAAGTCGGTACTGCCCGTGAACTGATAGTTGAGCTGATGCCCGACGCCGAAGGCATTGCCCCAGTTGGCGCCGAGGCCGAGCCGCTCGCGGCCGGTGTTCTTCGAGCCGCTGTTGTCGGCCGTCGCATAAACCCGCAGCGGGAACCGCTCGTTCGCGCGCACGACCAGGTCCGTGCCGCCGAACGATCGGCCCGGCACGGCGACCACTGTGGCGCCTCGGAACGGATTGCGGTTGATCCAATCGATGTCGGCATCGATGCGGGACTTCAGCAGCGGATCCCCGGCATCGAGCCTCAGCGCATCGAGATAGATGTCATCGGAGAACCAGCGATTGCCTTCGACGCGCACGCGATCGAGGTGGCCTTCGATCACCATCACGCGCAGCACGCCATCGGTCACGTCCTGTTCGGGGGCGCTCACGTTGACGAAAGGCTTGTCGTGCATCGAATAGAACAGATTGACCGTGGCGAGCAGGCGTCGCAGTCCGCTCTGCTGCAAGGGCTGGCCGAGATACGAAGACATGCGCTGACGGAACTCGGGATCGTCGAGCAGCGGCACGCGCGACGTATCCAACGACGCCTCGCCGGGCGCTTGTGCGAGCTGATCGAGCGAGGAGATGAACACAAGCCCTTTGAGCTGCGTCATCAGCACGGCGCCGCCGTTCGCAGCGGATTGCGTATTGTTTTCCGGTGCGGCCGGCGGCTCGACGGGTGGCACGGGTGCGGGCTGGATACGATTCAGATCCTGAGCGCCCGAAGCGGCGGACCAGGCAGCTGCACACAGGCTCAGAGCGAGCAGAAGAGAGCGGTTCATGGCGTCTTGTTCCTTGTTGGATGCCGATCAGCGACCGCCCGCGGCGAAAGAGGTGGAGATCTGCACGGCGCTGTTCATCGGCGCCATGCCGGGCATTGCCTGTTGCTGCATCAATGCGTCCTGCTTCTGCTTCGCTGCCTGCTCTTGCGTCAGCTTCAGGAGCTGCTCTTTGCTCAGCTGCTGCGAGGGTTGAGGCATCTGCTGGGCCGGCAGTTCCTTGGTCGGCTGTGCCAGCACCGGCAGCTGTTGCGCCGGCGGCTGCTGTGTCGGCGGGGCTTTCGTGAGCTCCTGCATCGGCTGCTGGACCGGCTGCGACGGCGTCGACTTGACCATTTGGTGTGCCGGTTGCTCCTGAATCGTCTGGGTGACCGAGGCGGTGGTAATGGTTGACTGCGCGATTGCTTCCATCTGCTGGGCCGCTTTGGTGAGCAGCATGGACACGCCCTCCAGACCCTCATTCGCCATGATTCGAGCCAGGTTTTCCTGGGACAGCGCGCCGGAGAGCGCGGTCAGGGCCTGCAGCATCGCGTCGTTCTTCTTCGAGCCCGCCAGCTTGATGATGGCCTGCTGGATCGCGGCCAGCTGAGCCGCGACGCTGGCAGGCGTGGCCTGCTGATGAGCGAGCTTCTGCTGCTCGAGCTTTTTGAGCTCCTCGACCTTGCGTTTGTCGGCGAGCTTCTTTTCTTCCTCGAGCTTGAGCTGCTTGAGCTTCTCCTGCTCTTCGAACTTGAGCTTGTCGGCGAGCTTCTTTTCTTCTTCGAGCTTGAGCTGCTTGAGCTTCTCCTGCTCCTCGAACTTGAGCTTGTCGGCGAGCTTCTTCTCTTCTTCGAGCTTGAGCTGTTTGACCTTCTGCTCCTCGAGCCGGCGCTGCTCTTCGAGCTTCTTCTGTTCCTCGGCCTTGAGTTGCGCGAGTTTTTCCTCGATCTTGCGCTGCTCGGGGGATTTCTTTTCTTCCTCGGTCTGCGACAGCTTCTCGATGAACTGCTGTGCAGCCGTTGGTGCCTGCTTTTCGGCTGGCTCGTCCGCCTGCTCCAAGACTGGCGGCGCTTTGGTCAGGTTCGAGAACTTTTCGGCGGGCGCCATCGATGACTCCGAGTCCGAGGCCGGCAGGACTGCGGTAGCTTCACCGCTGAGCATCACGCCGCCTGGGCCGGGATTGAACGTGCCGGGAGCCGCGACCAGTGCGCCGCCGCTTGGTACGGATGCGATCGGGCCCGAGGGAACGGGCAGTTCGACCGGATTCTGCGGCGCGTTCGGAGAAGATATCGGGAGCCCCGAGCCGCCGCTCATCACCAGCGTGCCGGACGCGCCGATCAGGCTGGACGTGATGCTCGGAGCAGGGCCACCCTGCAGGCCTTGCGAGAAGCTTGAGGAAATCGGCTGATAGTTCGCGCTGTACTCCGTCACCAGCAATGCGGCCTGCTCGCGAAACTCCGGTGGTGCCTGCGAGAGCAACTCGCTCCACGGCGCGAGGATGCTCGATAGCGCGCCATCCACCACGCTCGGATCGATCTGCAACACGCTCGACAGCGCATTGCGAATCTCGTCCAGGTTATTGAGCGTCGCTGCCAGCCCGGCGATGTCGATCGGCGCGCCGCCAAACGCGATTGGATTCGTCGGCGCATAGTTCTGCAGCGCATTCATGAATTGCGCCGCCATCATCTGCGGATCGCCCGCGGGGAGCATGGCTGCCGGGAACGAGTTGATTGCGGTAAGCAGCTGCGGATTGATGTTGGCCAGCTGATTCAGTTGTTCGAAAGAATTGCCCAGCGCATTCTGTATGAGCACGCTCGGGGGCAGGGAGGGCAAGGGATTCTGCGGCCCCGAGGGCTCCGACGGCCCTGATGGACCAGACGGCCCTGATGGACCAGACGGCCCGCTCGGATTGCCCGGCGCTTCCGGATCGGCCGGCTCGTTCGGCGAGCCGGGTTCCTCCGGATCCGTCGGCGTGCCGGGATGATTGCCCGGTGAGCTGTAGTAGAAGACCACGCGCTCGGAAGCAGCAGGATCGTCCGGATAGCTCACATTCTGGTACGACGCACCCGTCAGGCCACGAATCTCGCCGGGCCCCGCCGCATACACGCGAATGCGCTCCAGCCCCGTCGCAGCGCTGCCGAACACGTCGGCGTACTCAGTGGAAAGGTTGTTGAACAGTCCATTGGCCGCGACCAACGTGACTACGCCATCGACGTCCATGTTGAACGTGTGATAGAGCGTGAGGTCGCCGACCGTGCGAACCGTGAAATCGCCATTCGCGGCCAGGCTCGAATCGTACATGGTGGTGTCGTAGAGCGTCAGGCCGCCTTTGCTGTCCACGATCTCGACCGCGCCGCTGGCGGCCTCGGAGGTGCGATTGAACATCACGTTCTCGAGCCGGTTGGCCTCGTTGTTCAATCTCAGCATACCGCCGACGTCCCGCAGCGTGAGCTCCGGGGCCGTGATGCGTCCGAGGAGGGCGAGATCGCCATCGGCTTGCAATGACAGCTCGCGCGCAGTGATTGCCGCATTCGCGGACCCCGTCACGTTGCCGGAGTAGGAGTAGATTTCGATCTCGGCATTGGCGCCGCCGATCGAGCCCTGCAGGTTGATATCGCCGGTGGCCGTCAGCGAGAGCTTGGCGGCGCTTTCCCATGTGAGCGGGGCGAGCACGCTGATCGGTAGCTCGGTGAGACTGCCGGCCAGCAACCAGACGTTCGCATGTTCCAGCTGTGCCTGCAGAGCCGCCGCGTCGAGGAACACTTCCTCGGGCCCGCCGACGTTATCGATGTAGAGCGCGCCTTCGCTGTTGATGTCGACCAGACCGAACAGGGTTGGATCGGCGAAGCTGCGCAGGTCGGCCAGGCCGCCGAATGCAACGTAGTCGTCGGCAAGAATGGTGAGACGAGATTGACCCGAGTTGTCGCGCGCTTCGAATCGGCCATTGAACGCCACGCCCGCAGCTTCGAGCCAGGCGCCGCCGCCGCTGCCGTTCGAGCTGGCTTCGATGGTCGCGCCCTCCGCAACATCGATGTAGTCGGTCCATCCTTGCTGGCCGATCACCATGCTGCCCGCGGACTGGTCGGTGCCGGAGAGCAGCACCTCCGAGGCGGCGTTGAGCCGGACTTCGGTGGCGTCGATGGTGACCACGCCACCAGTGCTCGGCGATGAAACATCGAGCGTGCCGTCGATGTTCACGACGCTGCTGAACTCGCTGCCGGCGTCGATCCAGATGGAGCCGCCGCTGCCGTTCTCGTTGCGCGCCTCGACCGAGCCGCCCACGGCAATTCTGTCGCCGCCCGCAGTGAGATAGACGCGTCCGTCGCGCGCAGCGACGCCAGTCGCGGCGATGACGCCCTGAGCGTTCACCGCGAGGCCAAAAGGATTGCCGCCAACCGCCTGCAATTCAGCCTGTGCCGCCGCGATCACGCCGGTGTTGTTCACGCCGATGCCGTTGTCATCGAGCGCGATTCCGTCGAGGCTGACCAACAGTCGCGGCGAGTCCGGCGCCGCGAGCAACAGCTCATCGCCGGCAGCCAGCGCCACGACCCCTTGCGAGGCATTGATGGTGCCGCTGTTGGATACACGTTTGCCGAACAGCAGCACGTCGCCATCGGTGGCAGTGATGCTGCCCAGGTTGCGCACTTCTGCTGTGCCCGTGCCGCTGAACAACAGATCGCCGCCGGCCACGAAATCGGCGTTGTCCACATCACGCGTGCTGGCGATGAAGCTCTGCGTATTGATGGTGCCCGTGGCGCCGATCAGCACGCCATTGGGATTGATGAGATAGACGCGGCCGTTGGCAAGCAGCGAACCATCGATCTGCGATGCCTGCGCACCGATCACGCGATTGAGCACGGCAAGGTCGGTGCCTTGCATCTCGAACCGCGTGGTCTCGTTGGCATCGATCGAGAAGTTGGTCCAATCGATGATGGTGCGGCCCTGGGTGGTGATCAGCAGTTCCGAGCCATTGGTTTGAACGTCGGCGGTACCGTGAACGACGTTATGACCGGTCGGATTGGCGGCCGCGGAGCTCGCGAGAATGGCGGATATGAGTGCCGAGAGCAGCGTGGAACGGGTGGAGTTGCGCGCAGCAACCGTGAGCGCAGTCACATTCTCGCGGGTCATCTTCGGCCTCGGTTCTTATTGGGAATTTCGAGGCCGGATTTTTAACGCGCGGCAGCACCGCAATTACGAGGCGCCGGTCACAGAGTTTCCGTGAGATTTCGGGAATGGACCTGCACCCGTGAACTGGTTCCGACGGATTCATCCAAAATCGCAACGACTTCGGGCTCGATCGAGCCACAGACGGGAATTGAAGCCGGTGTGGCCGTGCATGCGATTGGTGCGGCACAATGGACCGGCTGTTGGACATGCAGGCCCTCGTATGAAGCTCCAGGCTCGGTGTTTCCTGTTCGTCTTTACCCTGGTCGTCGCGCCCTTGTGCCTGGGCGCCGGGATGCGTCCCGAGCGCGCCGATCACGGCATGGTCGCGAGCGTTCACGAACTGGCGTCGCAGGCCGGCGTGGACATGATGAAAGAGGGCGGCAACGCCATCGATGCAGCCGTCGCGACCGGGTTTGCGCTCGCGGTGGTGCATCCGGCGGCGGGCAACCTGGGCGGCGGCGGATTCATGCTCGTGCGCATGAGCTCGGGCGAAACCCACTTCCTCGACTTCCGGGAAAAAGCTCCCGGCAAAGCCACGGCGACGCTGTATCAAGACGCGCAGGGCAACGTGGTTCCGATGCTCAGCCGCGTCGGCTACAAGGCCGTCGGCGTGCCCGGCTCCGTCAAAGGCATGGTCCATGCGCAACAGAAGTTCGGCAAGTTGACGCTGCAGCAAGTGGTCGCGCCCGCGATCAAGCTGGCGCGAGAGGGCTTCGAGCTCGATTGGGCGGAGGCGCGCGCGCTGACCAACGACAAGAACCTGGCGAACTTCCCGGATTCCAAGCGCATTTTCCAGAACGGCGGCAAAGGCTGGCGGCAGGGCGACGTGCTGAAACAGCCGGAGCTGGCGCGCACGCTCGAGCGCATCGTGGCCAACCCCGACGAGTTCTACACCGGCAAGATGGCGCGCGAGATCGCCGAGTTCATGCAGCAGGGCGGCGGCCTGATCACGGTGGAGGATCTGAAGAACTACGAGGTCGTCGAGCGTACCCCGGTGCGTGGCAAGTATCGCGGCCTCGACATCATCAGCGCGCCGCCACCGTCGTCCGGCGGGATCGCGCTGATCGAGACGCTCAACATCCTCGAAGGCTTCGATATCGCGAAAGCGGGCTTCGGCTCGGCGGAAGCGATTCACCTGATCGTGGAAAGCTATCGCCGGGCGTTCTACGACCGGGCGCAATTCCTGGGCGATCCGGAGTTCAGCAGCCTGCCGGTGATCGAGCTGAGCGACAGGAAATACGCCGACGAATGGCGTGCGTCCATCAACCCGCAACGGGCCACCGCGTCGGCACGCCTGGAGCGACCGAAAGTCTCGCAAGCGCTGGCGGACTACGCGAAACGAAAACCGGTGAAGGCACCGGCCCCGGAGTCCACTCAGACGACGCACTACTCGGTGGTGGATAAAGAGGGCAACGCAGTGGCCGTGACCACCACGCTCAACGGCAGCTACGGCTCGAAAGTCACCATCGGCTCGCTCGGCTTCCTGCTGAACAACGAGATGGACGATTTCTCCTCCAAGGCCGGCGTGCCGAACATGTTCGGTCTGATCCAGAGCGATGCCAATCTGGTCGGGCCGAACAAGCGGCCCCTGTCGGCCATGACGCCGACCATCGTGCTCAAGGATGGCAAGCTGTGGCTGGTGCTCGGCTCACCGGGCGGCCCGACCATCATCACCACGGTCGCCAACATCCTGGTCGGCGTCGCCGATTTCGGGCTCGACATCCAGCAGGCGGTGAATGCGCCGCGCTTTCATCATCAATGGATTCCCGATCGGATCGCGATGGAGCGCAATCGGTTCTCGCCCGACACCATCAAGCTGCTCGAAGCGCGCGGCCACACGATCAGCTTCGGTCTGGGCGGCGATGGCGAATGCATCCAGATCGATCTCGAGACGGGCCAGCGCCTCGGCGCGAGCGATGGCCGCAACGAGCGCGGCCGGGCGATCGGATACTAGGCGGCAGCGCACGACTAGTCCGCGAGCAGCTTCGGATCGCGAACGGCGCCTCGGTCTGCGCTGGTGACCAGCTTCGCATAGGCCTTGAGCGCCTGGCTGACCAGGCGAGGGCGCGGTGCACCCGGTTTCCAGCCCTGGCTGGATTTGTTTGCTCGACGACGCGCCAGCTCCTCGTCGCTCACATCGACGCGCACGCTGCGCGTTGCAATGTCGATGACGATGACGTCGCCGGTCTCGATCAGGCCGATGTTGCCGCCTTCGGCCGCTTCGGGCGAGACGTGGCCGATCGACAACCCAGAAGTCGCGCCCGAGAATCGACCGTCCGTGATCAGCGCGCACACCTTGCCCAGCCCTTTGGATTTCAGATAGCTGGTGGGGTAGAGCATTTCCTGCATGCCCGGCCCGCCGCGCGGGCCTTCGTAGCGGATCACCACGACATCGCCGGCTTTCACCTTGCCGCCGAGAATGGCTTCCACCGCCGCGTCCTGACTTTCGACGACCACCGCCGGACCGGTGAAACTCAACATGCTCTCGTCGACGCCGGCGGTTTTGACGATGCAACCGCGCTCGGCGAGATTGCCGTACAGCACGGCCAGCCCGCCGTCGCGCCGATAGGCGGATTCAGAGGCGCGGATGCAACCGGCGTTGCGATCGACGTCGAGCTCCGGATAGCGGCAGCTCTGCGAGAACGCAGTTTGAGTGCGAATGCCGGCAGGACCGGCGCGATAGAAGTCGCGCACGGCCGCGTCCGTCGTCCGCATCACGTCCCAGGTTTCCAAGGCTTCCGCCAGCGAATTGGAATGCACCGTCGGAACCGATGTATCCAGCAGCCCGGCCCGATCCAGCTCGCCGAGAATCGCCATGACGCCGCCGGCTCGATGCACATCTTCCATGTGGTAATGACTGGATGGCGCCACCTTGCACAGCACCGGCACCCGACGCGACAGCCGGTCGATGTCGCTCATGCTGAATTCGATCTCGCCTTCCTGCGCGGCGGCCAGCAGATGCAGCACCGTGTTGGTCGAGCCGCCCATGGCGATGTCCAGGCACATGGCGTTGGCGAACGCCGTTTTGCTAGCGATGTTCCGGGGCAGGACGCGAGCGTCGTCCTGCAGATAATAGCGTCTGGTCAGCTCGACGATGGTCCGTCCGGCGCGACGAAACAATTGCTCCCGATCGGCGTGTGTGGCGACCAGCGAGCCGTTGCCGGGCAGTGAAAGTCCCAGGGCTTCGGTGAGGCAGTTCATGGAGTTCGCCGTGAACATGCCGGAGCAGGAGCCGCAGGTGGGGCAGGCGGAGCGTTCGATCCGTTGCACGTCGGCGTCCGAGACCTTGTCATTGGCGGCCGCGACGATCGCGTCGACCAGGTCGAGCGCCACGTCCTTGTCGGCGAGTCGGGTCTTGCCCGCTTCCATGGGACCGCCCGAAACGAACACGACCGGAATATTCAGCCGCAGCGCCGCCATGAGCATGCCCGGCGTGATCTTGTCGCAGTTCGAGATGCACACCAGCGCGTCGGCGGTGTGCGCGTTACACATGTACTCCACGCTGTCCGCAATGATGTCGCGCGAGGGCAGGCTGTACAGCATGCCGTCGTGGCCCATCGCGATGCCGTCGTCGACGGCGATGGTGTTGAACTCCTTGCCCACGCCGCCGGCGCGCTCGATTTCCTCGATGACCAGCTGACCCAGGTCCTTCAAATGCACGTGACCGGGGACGAACTGGGTGAACGAGTTGGCGACCGCGATGATGGGCTTGCTGAAGTCTTCGTCCCGCATGCCGGTGGCGCGCCACAGGGAACGCGCGCCCGCCATGTTGCGGCCTGCGGTACTGGTGCGGGAACGATAGACGGGCACGGCGAAGCTCCTGGCAAGGCTGGAGCGGCGAGTCTGGCTTGGCGTGCACTATATCCGCCAATACAATCGACAGAGGGTCGCCATAGGATTTGCGAATAGTGGAACTGCGTCAGCTGCGCTATTTCATCGCCGTCGCCGAGGCGGGCAGCTTCTCGCGCGCGGCCGGGCTGTTGCATGTTTCGCAGCCGCCGCTCTCGGTGCAGATCAGGGCGCTGGAAGACGAGATCGGTGTGAGATTGCTGGAACGCACGACCCGCGGCGTTTCGCTCACCGTCGCGGGCGCCGCGTTTTTCGAGGAGGTGCGTGGGGCCCTCGCGCGGCTCGAACATGCGAAGAGTGCGGCGGCCCGGGCCGATCGGGGCGAGATCGGCATGCTGTCCATCGGCTTCGTATCGATCGCCGACTATGGCGTCCTGCCGCCGGCGCTGAAGAGTTTTCGGGCCAGTCGGCCGCTGGTGGAAGTGCAACTGCACGAGCTCACGACCGACGCCCAGATTCGCGAGCTGCGCGCTGCGCGCCTGGATCTGGGGATCGCGTTGGCCCCGGTGAACGAGCCGGACCTGCAGTTCGACGTCTTGTTACATGAGGAGCTGGTGCTCGCCGCGCCGGCGAATCATCCGCTCGCCAAAGGCGAGGGGACGATCGATCTGCGGGCGCTCGCCAGGGAAAGCTTCATCATTCCGCCTCGTGACATCGCCCCGGGCCTGTACGATCTGATTCACGACCACTGCCGTACATTCGGCTTCGTGCCGCGCATCACCCAGCATGCCCGTCAGATGCAGACCGTCATCAGTCTGGTGTCGAGCGGCATGGGCTTCGCACTGGTGCCCGCCTCGGTGCGCAATCTGAAACGTCGGGGCGTTCAATACAGACGCCTGCGGGGCAAGCCGGCGCGGGTCGAGCTGGGTGTCTTGCGAGCACGAGGATCGAGTACTCCGCTGCTCGATCATTTCATCGCCGCGCTTCGCAATGCCAGCCAGTGACGAACTGACGACTGCGTCTTAATTCCGTGAGGAAAATTTGACGCCTTCCGAGCGCCACGGCTAGCGTCCATCGCCCGTCGTTACAACGGCCAGAACAAATAACATTCAGCGGAGGACACATGAGGCGGAACAGGTTGGTTCGGGGCGCGCTGGCATTCGGGATCCTGGGCGCGAGCTTGTTTGCAGGCGGCTGCGCATCCATCGTCAACGGCGGCAATCGAGAAATTTCCATCGCCACCCAACCGCCCGGCGCCACCGCGTCGGTACGCAAGAGCGGCGGCGGCATCATGGACGTGGTGGCGGTGGAAAAGACTCCGTGCACGATTTCGCTGGATCCCAAGAAGAGCTACTTTTCGGGCCAGAGCTATACGCTGCGGCTGGAGCTGCCGGGCTACAAGGTGACCGAGGTCGAGCTGACGCCGAAGATGTCCGGATGGTACTGGGGCAATCTGGTCATCGGCGGGCTGATCGGCATGCTGGCGGTGGATCCGGCAACCGGCGCCATGTGGAACATCACGCCGGACAAGATCGACCGCAAGCTGGCGAGCGGCGAGCTTGCGATGATCAGGAACAAGACCGGCTTCGTAGTCGTGCTCGAATCCGAGCTGAGCCCGGCGGAGCGCCTGGCAATGGTGCGTGTGAACTGATTTTCAGGTCGGCGGCCGTTCGGGGCCGCCGGTCGGGAACCCGCGTCGTTGCTGAGCGATTGCCATAGGGGCTGTTCGCTCACGACGATCATGGCACGTCACGCACATTCACTGCACGCCGACGTTGAGATGGAAAATCTCCGGGGGCACCGCGGACGAACCGCGGAGCGTCCCCGAGACATCCCGGCGCGCGGCTGGTGGGACATCGCGAGGCGTGTCCAAAAAGAGATGACCGCCGACAACGTGAGCATCATCGCCGCTGGCCTGGCGATGTATGCGTTGCTCGCGGTCTTTCCAGCGCTCGCGGCCGCCGTATCGATCTACGGGCTGTTTGCCTCGCCCGCCGATATCGCCAATCACATGCAGCAGGTCGCCGAGATTCTGCCGCCGCAGGCCGAAAGCATCCTGCAGCAGCGGTTGACCAATCTTTCGCAGCATCCCCAGAGCACGCTCAGCGTCGGCATCGTGATCGGTATCGCCCTGGCGCTCTGGAGCTCGCGCCAGGGGATGGTCGCGCTCATGACCGCCACCAACGTCGCCTACGATGAGCAGGAGCGCCGCGGCTTCTTCAAGCAGCTGTTCATCTCGCTGGCATTCACCGTCGGCGGAGTCGTCGGTTTCCTCGCGGTCCTGCTGTTGGGGGTCGCGGTCCCCGTGGTGCTGTCGCTCGTGCCGCTGGGTGATGCGACCCAGACGGTGTTGCTCGTGATTCGTTGGCTTCTGTTGTTCGCAGTGGCCGTGCTCGGCCTGGCCGTGGTTTATCGATTCGCACCGGATCGGCGCGAAGCGCAATGGCGCTGGATTACGCCCGGGTCGCTCATCGCAGCGACCTTGTGGCTGCTCGGAAGTGTGCTGTTCGCGCTGTACGTGCGCTACTGGGGCCGCTATGACCAGACCTATGGCGCCCTGGGCGGCGTGATCGTGCTGCTCATGTGGTTCTACCTGAGCGGCTACATCATCATTCTCGGCGCCGAGATAAATTCCGAAATGGAACGGCAGACGAGAAAAGACACCACCGAGGGCGAACCGAGGCCCATGGGCAGACGCGGCGCGTACTCGGCGGACACCGTGGGCCCCAGCGCCGGCGAATTGAAGGAACGTTGACGCCTACGGCTGCATCTTCATCAGCTGGTCCATCGGCATCATGTTCTGGTTCAGATGGCTCATGATCCAGACCGAGCCGATCACCACCACGAACACCACCAGCAGACCGAACGCGAGCGCCAGCACGTTGTTGGTGTTGTCCGGGCCGGTCGTGATGTGCAGAAAGAACACCAGGTGCACGCCCATCTGGGCGATCGCGAGCACGATCAGCGCCACCGGTATGGCCGGTTCGTAGATGACATCCGAACCGGCCAGCAGGAAGGCCGCGACGGTCAGCACGATGGAAAACCCCAGTCCGAGATTGGCATTGCGCACCCAGTGACTGCCTTCCTCCGGCGGCTCGTCGCCGGGTGCGTGGTCTTCGGTCTGTTCGAGCGCGTTCTCGTAGAGGCGAGGATCGGAGTCGGAGGTGCTCATGGGATGCTCGGAATCAGATAGACGATGGTGAAGATGCCGATCCAGACGATGTCCAGGGCGTGCCAGAACAGGTTGAAACAGATCAGCCGATGCACGATCTCGCGGCGAAAGCCCTTGACCTGCACCTGCGCCATCATGGTGCCGAGCCACAGTCCGCCGACGCCGACGTGCACGCCATGCAAGCCGACCAGTCCAAAAAATGCCGTGAGCATGCCGCTTCGCTGCGGCGTGAAGCCCCGTTCCGCCAGCTCGATGAACTCCTGCATTTCGAGCAGCAGAAAGCCCAGCCCGAGCAGCCCCGTGATCGCCAGAAACACCTGGGTCCACAGGCGATTTCTCACCTGGGTGGCCGCGAAGCCGAGCATGCACGCGTAGCTCGACAGCAGCAGCAGTGCCGTCTGCCAGGCCAGGCGGTCGATCTCGACGATCTCGGCCATGGTCGGGCCGCCGGCCGTCGCATTCCTTTGCACGGCGAAGGCCGCGAAGAAACAGGAGAAGATGACGATGTCGCTGAGCAGGAAGATCCAGAAGCCATAGCCGACGATGATTCGTTTGCTGGCGGGACCGGTCGTGCCATGTCCGGCGCCTTCGATCGGCTCTCCCGGCGCATGGGCGCGATGGCCGAGACGGTGCGGGTCTTCACGAACGCGGCGAATCGCTTCGAGGCTGGCCGGCAGCCCTTTGTAGCTCACGGCACTGCCCCTTGCTCCCCGAGCCGGGCCAGGAATGCTTCGCGTGCCATGCGACGAGCTCGATCCACGCGCGCAACTTCCTCGGCCGGCACTTCGAACTCGTGCTTGTCGCGCCAGGCGAAGACCACGAAGCCCGCGAACGCCAGCACCAGCGCGAGAATGGCCATCCACCAGATGTGCCAGACCATCGCGAAACCGAACACCGAAGTGAAAAACGCGGTGAAGAAGCCGACGCTGCTGTGCAGCGGCATCTCGATGGCTTCGTACTTCGGCTCCGGCGCCAGCTGCTGAGTCTCGACCGCCCGCAGCTTGATGCCCCAATACGCTTCTTCGCCTTCGACGTTCGGCATGACGGCGAAATTGAAGAACGGCGGCGGCGACGGCGTGGCCCACTCGAGCGAACGGCCGTCCCAGGGGTCGCCGGTTACGTCGCGCAGCTTGTCGCGGTCGCGAATGCTGACCACCAGCTGGGTCAATTGCGAGATCACACCAAGGATCAGGATGCCGACGCCGGCCAGGGACACGTAGAGCCACGGCCCCCATTCCGGAATGTTGATGTGTTGCAGGCGCCGCGTCATGCCGAGCAGGCCGAGCACATACAGCGGCGCGAACGTGACCCAGAAGCCGACGAAAGCACACCAGAACGCGGCCTTGCCCCAGGTTGGATGCAGCCCGAAGCCGAACACCTTCGGAAACCAGTACTCCAGACCCGCGAACAACGCGAACACCACGCCGCCCACGATGACGTTGTGGAAGTGCGCCACCAGGAACATCGAGTTGTGGGTCAGGAAATCCGCCGGAGGCACGGCGAGCAGCACGCCCGTCAGACCGCCGATGATGAAGGTGAAAATGAAACCGAGCGACCACAGCATCGGTACTTCGAAGCGCACGCGGCCGCCGTACATGGTGAAGATCCAGTTGTAGATCTTCACGCCCGTGCCCACCGCGATGATGCTCGATGAGATGCCGAAGAACGTATTGACCGCCGGACCCGCCCCCATGGTGAAGAAGTGATGCAGCCACACCAGCATGGAAACGATACAGATGAACAACGTGGCCGCGACCATGGAGCGGTAGCCGAACAGCGGCTTGCCGGAGAACGTCGAGAAGATCTCGGAGAAGATGCCGAAGGCGGGCAGCACCAGGATATAGACCTCCGGATGGCCCCAGGCCCACACCAGGTTCACGAACATCATCGGGTTGCCGCCCGCCGTGTTGGTGAAGTAGTTCCAGTCGGCGTAACGATCCAGGGTCAGCATCGCGAGTGCCGCGGTGAGAATCGGAAAGGTGGCGACGATCAACAGGCACGAGGCGAGCGCCGTCCAGCAGAACACCGGCATGCGCAGGTAACTCATGCCGCGACATCTCATCTTCAATATGGTGGTGACTATGTTGATGCCGGTAATGAGCGTGCCGATGCCCGATATCTGCACGGCCCACAAGTAATAGTCGACGCCGACCCCCGGCGTGTAGGTGGTCTCGCTGAGCGGCGGATAAGGCAGCCAGCCGGTACGCGCGAATTCGCCGATGAACAGCGACACGTTCACGAGCAGCGCGCCGCTCGCGGTCAGCCAGAAGCCCACCGAATTGAACGTCGGGAATGCTACGTCGCGAACCCCGAGCTGCAGCGGCACCAGATAATTCATGAAGCCCAGCACCAGCGGCATGGCGCCGAACAGGATCATGATCGTGCCGTGCGCGGTGAAGATCTGGTTGTAATGCTCGGGCGTGAGATAGCCGGCGGACTCGATCGCGACCGCCTGCTGGGTGCGCATCATGATCGCGTCGGCGAAGCCCCGAATCAGCATCAAGATGCCCAGCAGGCAATACATGACGCCGATGCGCTTGTGATCGACGCTGGTGATCCACTCGTGCCAGAGATACGGCCACCATTTCTTCACGGTCACCAGGATCAGCAAGCCGATCACGATCAGGATCAGCACGAACGACGTGATCAACGGCAGCGGTTGCGAGAACGGGATGGCCGACCAGTCGAGCTTGCCGAACATGTTCAATCCTTTCCGGCGGGGGTCACTTCGCGGCCGGCATGCGGCGGCGCGCCCGGCTTCGGGCCTGGACCCGGCGGTATTCTTTGCGTGGCGACTGCATGAAACAGATGCGGATCGACTGCGCCGAAGGTCATGGGCGGCACGTCGTGAGACTGATGCAGCAGGCCGTCGTAGGCGGTCCGATCCAGCGTCGGGCCGTTACGGGCGGCTGCGACCCAGCCGTCGAAATCGTTCGACGCGAGGCTGGTCACATCGAACTGCATGTCCGAAAAGCCGTCGCCGGAGAACTGCGCCGAGATGCCCCAGGTCTTTGCTGGATTGTCGGCCTGCAGGTGCAGCTGCGAGACCATGCCGGGCATGGCGTAGATCATCGAGCCCAGCTGCGGCACGAAGAAAACATTGAACACGCTGGCCGAGGTGATCGAGAAGTGCACCGGCCGACCCGCCGGCATGACCAGGTGATTGATGCTCGCGACCCGCTGCTGCGGATAGATGAACAACCATTTCCAGTCGAGCGACACGACCTGCACCTCCAGCGGCGCGAGGTCCGAGTCCAGCGGACGGAACGGGTCGAGCCGGTGCGAGCCCACCCAGATCTCACCGGCGATGAACAGGACGGTGAGTGTGGGAATCGACCACACCACCGCCTCGATGCGTCCGGAGTACGACCAGTAGGGCAAATACTCCGCTTTGCGGTTGGAAGCGCGGAAATGCCAGGCAATCCAGAACGCGAGCAGGATCGTTGGAATCACGATCGCCAGCATGATGACCGCGGCGTTGATCAGGATCTTTGAGCCGTCCGCACCCACCGGGCCCAGCGGATCCAGCACGCCGCCCGAGCACGCAGCGAGGCCGATGCCCGCGAGGCCCAGCACCGAGCCGCGGTAAGCGCGATGCAACGCACTGCGTGTGAAATGCAGGCCACCCATTCGGGAGCCTCCCTGCCGGAAGCGCATAGAACCTCCCGCAAGCAAAGATGTTCCGCAGCGAGATGCGGCGGCCGCCGTCATGGATTCCGAAGCGGATCCGTTATCAACCTACCTACAGCATTGCTGCTGCGTGAGTCGCACTTCGGGCACGGCGCGCAGCCGCTATCGGCAACTCATCGAGAGTGGCGGGGGCGAGGAGGCGAGTGGCGTCGGAGAAATGCCGAGCGTGCCAGGGAACATCTGATGAACGGGCATTCCTCGCCGTCGTTGCCTCCGATCAGCAGAGCATTGCAAATAGTTGCAGTCCTGTTGCGTCAGGGAAGCCGATCAACAGAGCTTCGCTAGGGCGTCCAGGCGCCGCCCAGTGCTTTGTACACTGCGACCCATTGCGTCCCCAGCTGCGTGTTGCTCTGGCTGTAGGCGCGTTCCGTTTGATACAAGGTGCGGCGCGCATCGAGCTCGGCCAGGTAATTGATCATGCCGTGGTTGTATCGGACCCGCGCGATCTCGTAAGCCTCGCGGCTGGCGGCGAGCGCGGTGGCGAGCTCGCGGTTGTGCTCCTGCTCCGCGCTATAACCGCTCAGTGCGTTTTCGATCTCGTGCCACGCGCGCAGCACGGTTTGCTGATAGGTTACTGCAGCCTGCTGTTGGTCGAGCTTACGGATCTCGACGGCGGTTCGCCGCCGTCCGCCATCGAAGATGGGCAGGCTCAAGCTCGGACCGACCGACCATTGGCGGGATCCCCAATCGGTAAAGTCCGACGCACTCAGCGACTGTTGCACGAAGCTGCCAGTCAGCGTGAAACGAGGATACAGATCTGCGACAGCGACTCCGATCTCCGCTGTGGCTGCCTGCAATTGGGCTTCGGCCCGTTTGATGTCGGGACGTCGTCTGGCGACTTCCGACGGCACGCCGCCGGCAATCGCCGAGGGCAGGCTGAAGGTGGATTGCGTGGCCGCGAGTTGAGCGTCCAGCCCGCCGGGCTCCACGTTGAGCAGCACCGCCAGCGCGCTGATCAACTGCACTTCCTGTTGTCTCAATTGCGGAATGTTGGATCTCGATTCGGCCAGGCGCGCCCGCTGAGTGGCCAGATCGAGCTGATCCACCAGTCCGCCCCTGACGCGATATTCCGTGAGCTCGACCAGATCTGCGCTGGCGGCGGCGTCCGCATTCGCTATGCGCAGTTGATCCTGGACGCCACGCAACTCGAGATAATTGCGCACGACGTCGCCCACGAGCGATAGCTGCGCGTCACGCAAATCTTCTTCGGTCATCCGCAGGTTGGCATCGGCTGCTTCGACCGAGCGGCGCACGCGCCCCCACAAGTCCAGTTCCCAGCCGACATCGAAGCCGCCCTGATACACACTGAAGGGATCGCTGAGCAACCGGATGATCTGCTCGCCCTCGGGGCCGGGCGCGATCAGATCGATGAGTCGGGTGGCCGTACCGTGCTCGCTCTGTCGTTCCCGCGAATAGCCGGCGCTGGCATTCACTTGTGGCCAGCGCGCACCCGCCTCGACGCCACGCAGTAACCGGCTTTGCACGACCCGCAGCGTCGCGATCTGCACCTGAGCATTGCTCGTGAGTGCGCGCTCGACGAGCGCATCGAGCGTCGGGTCGTTGAATCGTTTCCACCATTCTCGCTCGACTGCATCTTGGCTCGCCGTCGCAGCTCGCCACTGGGGCGGCAAGTCAGGTTCCGGCGCTTTGAAGTCGGGACCGACGGCACACGCACCGAGCAGTGCCGAACTGACCAGGATCCAGAGCTTGCTTCGCATGACGCACCTACACCAGCCGGTGTCTGAACAACCAGACCGCGACCGGCAGGGTCACCAACGCGATGATCACCAGCGGCCACATGTCATGGTAGAGATAGCCGAAACCCGCGCCTTCGAGATACACGCGCCGTACCAGGTCGATGGCATAGCGCAGCGGATTGGCATACGTGAGGTACTGCATCGCCCGCGGCATGTTGCTGATCGCCGAGGTCAGGCCGGACAGCAGCATCATCGGCATCAGCAGCACGAACGTGTACAGCATCGCCTGTTGCATGGTCTTCGAGAATGCCGACAGTGCCAGCCCGATGCCGACCGCCGCGGTGGTGAACAGCAGCAGCCCGGAATACAGCGTCAGCAGCGAGCCTTGAAAGGGAATGCCGAACCAGAAACGCGCGAGCAGGAAAATGATCGAGGATTGCGTCAGGCCGATGAGAATGGGCGGCACGGCCTTGCCGATCATGATCTCCGTCGGGCGCAGCGGCGTGACCAGCAGTTGATCGAACGTGCCTTGCTCGCGTTCGCGCGCCACCGACAGCGCCGATAGCATCAGCACCTGAAGCATGCTCAGCGCACCGATCAGGCTGGGAATCATGGCCCAGCGGGTCTCCAGATTCGGGTTGTACCAGGCGCGGGTTTCGATGGTCAGCGGCGGGTTCGAGCCACCGCGCAGCTGGTTCCATTGGGTATTGAAACGATCGACCGCGGCGCTGACGTAGGACGCGGCGACGTTGCCGGTGTTCGAATTGCGGCCGTCCGCGATGACTTGCACGACGCCGCCGCGTCCCGAGAGGATGTCGCGTTCGAAATTGGCTGGCAGATGAATCACCAGCAGCGCGCGCTTCTTGCCGATGGTCTCGCCGATCTGATTCGGACTGCTCAGGTTCATCACCCGATCGAACACGCCCGAGCCGTCGAGCACGTTCACGAACTGCTGGGAGGCATTGCTGCGGTCGGTATCGAGCAGCGCATACGGCACCTCGTTCAGGTCGAACGTGGCCGCATAGCCGAACAGCAGCGATTGCAGGATCACGGGCAGCACCAGTACCAGGCGGCTGCGCGGATCCTTGAGGATGGCGAGCAGCTCCTTGCGGATCAGGATCCGGATCCGATGTAGCGTGGCGTTCATACCAGTTGCTTCCGCGTGTTGATCCGGATCAGCACGAACAGCAGCACCGCCGCCGTCAACAGAACGGCGGTGTCCTTGATGAGCAGGCCCGGGACATTGCCGGCGAGAAACAGTGTCTGCAGCGCCTCGACGTAATAGGTCGGCGGCAGCACGGTACTGATGGCCCGCACGATGACGGGCACGCTGCGCAGATCGAAAATGAACCCCGACAGCATCAGCGCCGGCAGGAAGCTGACGATGAGCGCAATCTGCGAGGCGAGAAACTGGTTCTTGGTGGCGGCGGAGATCAGCAGCCCCAGGCTCAGCGACACCAGCAGGTACAGCATCGAGATCAGGACGATCAGCAGCAGCGAGCCGCGGATCGGTACGAAGAACAGGAATTTGCCCGCCAGCAGGCACATGGCGAGGCCCGCCAGGCCCACCCCGAAGTAGGGAATGAGCTTCGAGGCGATGAGCTCGCCGGTATTGATCGGCGTGACGAACAGCGATTCCAGCGTACCGCGCTCCCATTCGCGCGCCATCACCAGCGAGGTCAGCAGCGCGCCGTTCAGGGTCATGATCAAAACGATGAGCCCGGGCACGAGGAAGTGAGTGCTGGTGTTCGCTTCGTTGAACCACAGTCGGGTTTCCAATTGCACGGCGGGCGCGGGCAGAGCGCTGTTCTGACCGGCCGCCGCACGCTTCACGTTCCACTGCGAGATCGCGCCTTGCGCAAAACCTTCCAGCACGCGTGCACGATTCGCATCCACGCCATTGACGAGCACCTGGATGCTGGCGTCACCTGCCGCCAGCCGCCGTGAGAAATCCGTCTGCAGATAGACGATGGCCTCGACTTTCCCGGAGCGCATCAATCGCTGTGCTTCCGCCATCGAGTGCAGCGGCGTCACGGTGAAGTAGGGCGACAGATAAAAGCCGGCGATCACATCCTGGGCGGTGGGCGAGGTGTCCTGGGAGACGATCGCGACCGGCGCGTTCTTGATGTCGAACGACAGGCCGTAGCCGAACACCAGAATCAGCACGAATGGCAGGAACAGCCCGACCATGAGGTTGCTCCTGTCACGGAGCAGTTGCCGGGTTTCTTTCACTGTCAGCGCGCGCAGGCGGCGCCAGGACAGCCGTTGCGAGTGCACCTGGTCGATCATGCCGCGTGCTCCTGGCGCTGCGCCCGTTGACGACCCTGTTCGACGATGCCGATGAAGGCCTCTTCCATGGAGTGCGCCGGCTCGCCGCCCGAGCCGGCCTGATTGCGCACTTCTTCGGGCGTGCCGATCGCCAGCATGGTGCCGGCGTCCTGGATCATGATGCGATCGCAATACTCGGCTTCTTCCATGAAGTGAGTCGTCACCACGATGGTGGTGCCGTGATCCGCCAGCGAGCCGATACGTCGCCAGAACTCGCGCCGCGCCAGCGGATCGGCACCGCTCGTCGGTTCGTCGAGAAACACGATGGCGGGCTCGTGCAGCAGCGCGGCGGCCATCGCGAGCCGGCGTTGAAAGCCGCCGGGCAGCGAACCGGCCGTCGAATTCGCGCGCTGCTCGAGCTCGAAATTCTCCAGCGCCCACTCGATGCGCCGCGCAGCGTGCGAATTGCGCAGCCCATAGGCGCCCGCGAAAAACTGCAAGTTCTCCAGCACGCTGATATCGCCGTACAGCGAGAACTTCTGCGCGACGTAGCCGATGTTCTGTCGCGCCTCGGCGCGCGCTCGTCGCAGGTCGGCGCCAGCCACTTTCAAATTTCCCGAGGTGGCTGGCAGCAAGCCGCACAACATTCGAAAGGTGGTCGTCTTGCCGGCGCCATTCGGACCGAGCAGCCCGAATACCTCGCCGCGCTTCACCTCGAAGCTGGTGCGGTTCACCGCCGTGAAGTCGCCGAACTTGCGCACCAGGTCGTGCACTTCGATGACGACTTCGAAGTGATCCTGCGAATCCTTCTTGCTGAGCTCCAGCGCGGCATTCGCGGTCGGGTGCACGTCGGTCTTCCCCCGCAGCAGCATCATCAGGCTGTCTTCGAGCGTCGGTGAAGTGGGTTCGAAGGTCACATCCGCCATCGACAACGGCTCGCGCTCGCGCAGTACCGTACGCACATGGCCGCCATGGGGGACGGCGTCGATCACGTCGGTTCGGTCGATGAGCTCTGCCTGCAATTTGCGCGCGGGCGTCTGCTGCAGCGATCTTGCAAAGAATGAGTGACCGTTGGCGTGCGACTTCAACTCCTCCGGTGCGCCGCTCGCCAGCACTTTGCCTTCGTGCAACACCACGACGTGCGCGCAGCGTTCGGCTTCGTCCATGTACGACGTGCTGACGACGACGGACAGGCCTTCGTTCTCCACGAGCCCGCTGACGATCTCCCACAGCTCGCGGCGGGACAGGGGATCGACACCGACCGTCGGCTCATCGAGCAGCAACAGCTCCGGCGAGCGCACCAGCGTGCAGGCCAGACCCAGCTTTTGTTTCATACCGCCGGAGAGCTTGCCGGCGAGCCGGTCGAGGAACGGCGCTAGTGCCGTCATTTCCATCAGCCGCGGATATCGTTCCGCACGCTGCTCCCGGGTGACGCCGTGCAGGTCCGCATACAGATCCAGATTCTCCTGCACGCTGAGGTCCTCGTAGAGACCGAAGCGTTGAGGCATGTAACTGATGCGATCCTGGATCGCTTGCGGCTGCTTGGCCGCGTCCAGGCCGAGCACGGTGAGCGTGCCTTCGTCGGCATGCATGAGTCCCGCAGTGAGTCGCAGCAGGGTCGTCTTGCCAGCACCGTCCGGACCTACGAGCGCAGTCAAGGCACCGGGCTTCGCGCCAAACGACACATGATCGAGTGCAGTGATCATGTCGTTCTTCTGACGCTCGAATCGTTTGGTGACGTTGTCACCACGAACGATGAAGCCGTCGGTGCCGCTGTTCATTGGCCGGACTCGCGCGTGCCCGCTGTTTGTGCCGTGGGCGTGATCGTCACCGTCGCCGGCATGCCGAGCCGCAGTCTGTCCTCGGGATCGTCGACGAAGACGCGGATCTCATAGACCAGACTGGTGCGCAGTTCCTTGGTCTGCACGGTTTTGGGCGTGAACTCGGCGGTGGAGGAGATGAAGCCGACTGTGCCCTGGAGCGGATCATTTGGGGCGCTGTCCATCGTGACTCGTGCTGGCCCACCCAGCGCGACACGGCTCAACTCCACCTCGGACAGATACGCGCGTACCCACTTCGGCGTCGTGATCGCAATCGCGAACACCGGTCGCTGCGGAGTCGCAAGCTCGCCCGGCTCCATGAGCCGATTGCGAATCACCCCATCGGTCGGCGCAATCAGTTCGGCGTCGGCGAGTTGGCGCTTGAGCAGCGCGAGATCGGCTTCGGCCGCATCCAATTGCGCTTTCGCTTGATCGATATCTTCCTGACGCGGCCCCGCGAGCGTCAGTTCGAGCGCCTTACGCGAGCTTTCGGCCTGCGCTTCACTCATGCGCGCGGCCGCGATGGCGGCTTCTAGATCCTGCGGGCTGATCGCCCGGCCGTTCGATTCGTCGCTGATGGTACGCAGACGCTTCAACTGGCTGGCGGCATTCGCCGCTTCGGCTTCCGCAGCTGCCAGAGCGGCGCGAGCCTGAGCAACTTCTTCAGGACGAGCGCCATTGCGGAGCTTTCTCACCACTTCGCGTTGGGCGGCAACGCCTGCCTCGGCTTGCGCTACACGCGGCAACAATCGGCGAGTATCCAGTCGCGCCAGTACCTGACCCGCCTTCACTCTGGTGCCTTCGTCCACCAGCACCTCGGCAATGCGCTCGCTGTCGTTGAACGGCAGCTCGATCTGGCGCAGATCCACATTGCCTTGCAGGACGATGTCCCCGCCGTGCGGGTTGCGCCCATGGAGCCAGTAGCCGAGCAGGGCGATTGCCAGCAGAACGACGACGGCGAGTGCAATGCTTCTTTTCGGCACGGCCAGGTCCCACGCACAGTTGCAAACGGTCCTCAGTTTATTCAAAATCAAATTTGAATTTCAAATGAATTCGATCCCATCACAGCATGCCTGCCCGGAAGAAGACCGACACTGCCCCCAAGAAGTCGCGCACGGCGGCGAAGCGCTCGCCAGCCCGCACGGCCATGCGCGAGGATGGTGCGCAAACCAGGCAGCAGTTGCTGGAAGTTGCCGGTCGCGTGTTTGCTGAACGCGGCTATGTGTATGCCACCAGCAAAGAGATCTGCGAGCGGGCCGGGGCCAACATCGCCGCGGTCAATTATCACTTCGGCGGCAAGGATGGCTTGTACGCCGCGGTGCTCGAGGAGGCGCATGCAAGGCTGGTGAGTATCGACATCGTTGCCGAGATCACGCAAAGCACGGCCAGCGCGGCGGACAAGCTGCGCTCGTTATTGAGAAGGATCGTCGGCGAGGTCGCGAAACGTGACGACGGCGCGTGGGAGCTTCGAGTGCTGAGTCGAGAGCTCATGGCGCCCACCGCGCTCATGGACAAGATGATGAAGAACCAGGTCATGCCGAAGGCGAAGCTGGTGTCCGGCATGATCGGTGACATCCTCGGCGTGCCGCCGACACACCCCGCCGTGAGCCGCTCCACCGTGAGTATCGTCGGCCCCTGTCTGTTCCTGCTGATCGTGAATCCGGAGTGGCAGAAGAAAATATTCCCAACCTTGCTGACCGACGCGGACGCACTGGTCGAGCACATGGTGGCGTTCGCGCTCGGCGGATTGCAGTCGATCGCGACAGGTTTGCGCAATTCGGCACGCGCATCGCGCTGAAACGACGACGGATCGGCGATCGTCACCGGGAGGACCAACAGCCGCTTCATCGAGCAGCTGCACGGATTTTTCGCGAGCGTCGGCGCTGGTGTTGGATACGCGCGCAAGTCATTTCTTCAGCC
Source organism: uncultured Steroidobacter sp. (assembly GCF_937958065.1). Lineage (GTDB taxonomy): Bacteria > Pseudomonadota > Gammaproteobacteria > Steroidobacterales > Steroidobacteraceae > Steroidobacter. The sequence goes on along the minus strand of NZ_CALFXI010000097.1, from coordinate 121,288 downwards.
TGCTGCTCGTGTTCAGGGGCGGATTGTCGATGTTGAACGCGTCCGGTCGGATCCCTCGTTCAATGTCGTGCCACGTCACGGGCGCTGCAATCGGGTAGCCGGGCCGGGCTCGCGGTGAAAACGTGCCAACCGCAGTGGTGCCCCGGCCATTGCGCAAGAAGTCGATGAACAGCCGGCCGCGTCGCTGCGCGGGCGCCGCGGCCAATGTGTATCGGTCAGGATCCATGCTCGTCAGTTGCTCGGAGATCTCACGGCTGCGTCGATGGGCGGCATCATGCGTGATGCGGTTCGCCAGTGGCACCATGACGTGAATGCCTTTGCCGCCGGAGAGCTTGGGCCAGCTGCCCTCGAATCCGTGCTGGTCGAGCAGTTCGCGCAGGGTAAAGGCCGTATCGATCACGAAGCGCCAGGCGATGCCCGGCCCGGGATCCAGATCGAACACCATGGTGTCCGCGTGCTCGATGTCGTCGACGGTCGCATTCCAGGGATGCACCTCGACCACGTCCATGTCCAACAGTCCGAGCAGGCCCGAGAGATCATCCACCCACACGCGTGTGCCTTCGCCCCCTTCGCGTTTCTTTATCTTGAGCTGATGAACCGCGGGCGGCACTTCCGGCAGCGGACCCTTGTGATAAAAAGTCTCGCCGCCGACATGGCGTACCAGCTTCAGCGGCCGGCGCGCAAGATGCGTCAGCGCGTCGCGATGAGCCCGTTGCCAGTACCTGGCCAGGTCGTTCCAGTCCGGCGGCGTTGCATCGGGCAGCAACTGCAGAATGTTCTCGCGTTTGACCCGGGTGCTTCTGGTGCGACGACGATGGACGGGTGCTGTGTCGCTCAGATCTTCCCGCAACCCTTTATAGACCGGAGCGCGCAGGCGTCCGTGCGTCGTGACAGAACTGTATTCGACTTCGGCGCACAGCTTGGGCTCCACCCAGGTCGCTTTGGGCTTGTCGATCGGCTCGGCCAATGGCGAGGTCGCTCGGATGTAGGGATCGAGTTTTTCGCGCAGCTCGTAGAGTTGCTCGGTCTTGAATCCCGTTTGGGCTTTGCCGCCGTAGAGCAGGCGTCCGTCCTCATAGCGCCCGAGATATAAGGAGGCGATCCGGCGTGGTTTCGCGCCGAGCTTTTCCACGAAGGCGATGATGGGAACGGATTCGCTGTTGCGGCACTTCCTTTTCAGCCAGCTCTTCTGACGGCCCGATCGATACGGCGCGTCGAGTCGCTTGCTGACGATGCCTTCGAGGTTCATCTCGCAGGCGCGTTGGAACACTTCGCCGCTCGGTGCCTCGATGCCTTCGCTGACGAACAGGCGCTCGCGTCCTGTGCCGATCAGTTCGTGCAGCAGGCGCTTGCGATCGCGCAGTGCGCAGTTGCGCAGGTCGTAACGATTCAGATAAAGCAGATCGAACACGCAATAGACGAACCGGTCGTCGCGACCTTGATTCAAGTCCTGTTCCATCAAGTGGAAATCGGAGCGGCCGTTCGCATCGGGCACGTAGATCTCGCCATCCACGATTGCCGACTCGGCATCCAGCAGCTGCAGGGCTCGACGGGTCGCACCGAACAGGTCGGTCCAGTCGAAACCGCGCCGGGTGTAGAGTGTCCATTTGCCGCGCTGAAGATGCGCCTGGAGGCGGTAACCGTCATATTTTATTTCATGGCACCAATCGCCTTCCTTGGGCACGTCGTCGGTCGGCGTCGCCAGGCAGGGCTCGATGAAACCTGGCTTCGGCGCGCGTCGTGCGCCGGAAACCCGTGCGGTTTCTCGCTGACCAACGCTCATGTGACTGCCTCGTGAGTGCGCGCATTCGGTAACGCACGCCACCGGCGTCATGGTGCATGATTGCGTTCGTCACATCAGCCGACGCGAACAGGCACATAAATTCTTGCGCCCTGACGCTCGATGAGCAGGGCGGCGGGCTCGCCGCCGGGTAGATCCTTGGATGCGGAGCGCAAGTCCGCCACCGTGTTCACTTGCCGATCGTTGACTCCTAGCACGACATCGCCGGGCTGGATGCCGGCGCGCGCAGCGGCGCCACTGACTGCGCCAACGACGATGTTTCCTTCAGTGCCGAGCGATTTCTTTTCCTCCGGCGTGAGCGGCTTCACCGACAAGCCAAGGCGAGCGCCACCGCTCGAATCGCTTTTCATCTCGGCAGCGGGCGGCGCACTGCGTGGCTTGTCCTCTTTCAACTGGGCGATGCGCACCTGCAGCTCCTGCTCTTTCTTCCCTCGCCACACCGTCAACGTGGTTTCATCGCCCGGACGGCGTTGTGAGATATAGCTCGACAACTCATTGCTCTGCTCGATGGGTTCGTCGTCGACCTTCAGGATCACGTCGCCGGGCTTGACGCCCGCGTGTGCTGCCGGCCCGCCAGTCTCCACGGCGCTCACCAGTGCGCCGCGCGGCCGATCCAGGCCGAACGGCTGGGCCAGCTCGCCGTCCACGTTCTGCACGACCACCCCAATGCGTCCGCGCACCACATGCCCGCTCTTGATGAGTTGATCATGAACGTTCATGGCCACGTCGATCGGAATGGCGAACGAGATGCCCATGTAGCCGCCGCTCTGGCTGAAGATCATGGAGTTGATGCCGACCACTTCGCCCCGCAGATTGAACAAGGGGCCGCCGGAGTTGCCCGGGTTCACCGGGACGTCGGTCTGAATGAAGGGAACGTCCGTGCCGCCCGGCACGGCGCGCGAGGTGGCGCTCACGATGCCCGCGGTGGCGGTGTTGTCGAGTCCGAACGGCGAGCCGATGGCAAGCACCCACTCGCCGGTCTTGAGCTTCGTATGATCGCCGATGTGCACGATGGGAAGATCCTGCGCATCGATCTTGATGACCGCCACATCCGTGCGCGCGTCGCTGCCGATGACTTTCGCTGGGTACTCGCGACGATCGGTCAGTCGTACGGTGACTTCGTCGGCGTCGGCAACGACGTGTGCGTTGGTGAGAATGTAGCCATCGGCGCTGACGATGAACCCGGAGCCGGCGCCGTGCATGACCGGAGGACTGCCTTGGTTCGGCGCGCCTTCGCCAGGCATCGGAATGCCGAAGCGCCTGAAGAAATCTCGCAGCGGTGCGTCGGAAGGCGCCATTCCGGAATCGGAGGTGGGGCGCCCCATGCCGACCACTTCCACGTTGACCACTGCGTTTCCGAACTGCTCGACCAGAGCGGTGAAATTGGGCAGCGACGCGGGAGCGGCAGCGGTGGGCGCCGCGCTTGTTGGGGCGGTGTCACCATTCTCGGTGCGCTTGGCTTGCGCTTGATGCTCGTTACAGCCGGCGAGGGCAGCGAGCCCTGCGGCAACCAGCAGCGGAAGATGTCTGGGGCGTAGCACGGCGAGCCTCGCGACTTAGCTTGTCGAGAACCACTGAAGGCACCGCGATCGGAGATGGTTCCAAGCGGGGGCGGGTACGCTTTCGACCTACGCCCGCCCATTGTTCAGTCCGGGCCTCGCGTTCGATGCGCCATGCGGTACAAACCAGGCAGCACCAGCAGCGTCAGCAGCGTCGACGAGACAATACCGCCAATGACTACCGTGGCGAGCGGTCGCTGCACTTCGGCGCCCGTGCTCGTATTCAGCGCCATCGGCAGAAAGCCGAGCGCGGCCACCAGGGCGACCATCAGAATCGGACGCAGACGAAGCATTGCACCTTCTCGAATGGCTCGCTCCAGCTCGGCGCCGTTCGCCAGTCGATCGCGGAAAGCCGAGACCATCATCACGCCCGTGAGTACGGCGACGCCGGACAGTGTGATGAAGCCGACGCCTGCCGTGATCGACAACGGTATGTCGCGAATCCACAGAGCGATGATTCCACCAGTGAGCGCGAGCGGCACGCCGCTGAACACCAGCGCGGCGTCCTTCGCCGAACCGAAGGTCATCAACAGCAGGGCGAATATCATCGCGAGCGTGACGGGCACGAGCACGGCCAAGCGCTGGGATGCGGATTGCAGCTGCTCGAAGGTGCCGCCGTAGTCGAGCCAATAACCGGCAGGCAGTTTGATCTGTTGCGCGATTTTTTCCTGGGCCTCCGCTACGAATCCGCCAAGATCGCGACCGCGCACATTGGTCGAGACCACCAGCCGCCGTTTGCCGTTCTCGCGGCTGATTTGGTTCGGTCCGGGGGCGAGCTCCAGCGACGCGACCTCTCCGAGCGGCACGTAACCGCCATCGGGCAGCGATATCGGCAGCCGCGAGAGATTGGTGACATCGTTACGCAAATGCTCCGGCAATCGCACCACCACGCTGAAGCGCCGGTCGCCTTCAAAGATCTGACCGGCTTCTTCACCGCCGGTCGCGGCCGCCAGCACGTCCTGCACATCCGCGACGTTCAAACCGTAGCGGTACAGCGCTGCACGTTTGGGCTCGACCGACAGCACGGGCAAGCCGGCCACCTGTTCGACTTTCACGCCTTCGGCGCCCTCGATGCCGCTCACCACCTGCGCGACAGCGTTGCCCGTGGCGAGCAATCGATCGAGATCGTCGCCGTAGATCTTGATGCCCAGATCCGAGCGCACGCCGGAGATCAGCTCGTTGAACCGCAATTGAATGGGCTGGCTGATCTCGAACGCGTTGCCGGGAATGGCGGCGAGCTTCTGCTCGATCTCCCGCACCAGCGCGGCCTTGGTCTTGGTCGGATCCTGCCAGTCGCGGCGCTCCTTCAGCATCACGTAACCGTCCGAGATGTTCGGCGGCATCGGATCGGTCGCGACCTCCGCGGTGCCGACTCGCGAGAAGTACGTTTCGACTTCCGGCACATCCCGCAAGGCGCGCTCGAGTTGCAGCTGCATCTCCAGCGACTGCGTGAGACTGGTGCCAGGAATGCGCAGCGCCTGAACCGCCAGATCGCCTTCGTCCAGGTTGGGGATGAACTCCGATCCCAGGCGCGTGCCGAGCCAGCCGCAAATTCCGACGAGGATCATTGCGCCGGCAAGAGTCAAAGCGCGGAACTTCAATGCGCGCTCCAGGACAGGCGCATACGCGCTGCGCGCACTGCGGACGATTGCGTTCTCCTTTTCCTCGATCCTGCCACGCACGAACACAGCGACCGCGGCGGGAACGAAGGTGAGCGACAGCACGAGCGCAGCGAGCAGCGCGATGATCACGGTGAGCGCCATCGGCCGAAACATTTTCCCTTCGACGCCGGTCAGAGCCAGGATGGGGAGATTGACGAGGATGACGACGAGCACGCTGACCAGGCTCGGCGTGAACACTTCGCGCGTGGCAGTGAACACCGTCTTCAGGCGTTCGTCGAGATTCAACAATCGTCCGGCCTGGTGTTGACGCTGCGCCAGGCGCAGGATGCAATTCTCCACGATGATCACCGCGCCATCGACGATCAGCCCGAAGTCCAGCGCGCCCAATGACATCAGGTTGGCGCTGACCCTGGACTGAACCATGCCCGTCATCAGCAACAGCATCGAGAGCGGAATGACCATGGCCGTCAGCACCGCCGCGCGCACGTTGCCGAGCATCAGCAGCAGCACCGCCACGACGAGGATCGCGCCTTCGAGCAGATTCTTCTGGACGGTCGCGATGGTTCGCTCGACCAGAACGGTGCGATCGTAGACGGGCTGGGCGGTGACGCCCGCCGGCAGGGTCTTGTTGATCTCCGCCAGTTTCTCCGCGACGGCTTTCGACACGGTGCGGCTGTTCTCCGCAATCAGCATCACCGCCGTGCCCAGGACAGTTTCCTCGCCATCTCGCGTTGCTGCGCCGGTTCGCAGCTGCTTTCCGTATGCAACTTCCGCAACGTCTCGCACCGTGACCGGCACGCCGCCGCGATGGGCGACGATGATCTGTTCGATGGAAGGAATGTCGACCACCTGCCCCGGGGAGCGAATCAAGTACTGCTCGCCATTGCGTTCGACGTAGCCGGCCCCGATGTTGGCATTGTTCTTCTTCAACGCATCGACGACGTGATCGAACGACAGGCCGAACGCGAGCAGCCGGGCAGGGTCGGGCGTGACGTGGTACTGCTTCTCGTAACCGCCGATGGTGTTGACCTCGGTCACGCCGGGCACCTGGCGCAGTTGCGGACGGATGACCCAGTCTTGCAGCGTGCGAAGCGCAGTGGCGTCGTAAGGTCGCCCATCGGGCTGACGCGCATCTGCAGCCGCGTGCACGGTGTACAGATAAATCTCGCCCAGGCCGGTGGCGATCGGTCCCATCTGCGGTTCGATGCCTTCGGGCAGCTGACTCTTCGCCTGCTGCAGACGTTCGTTGATCAGGTTGCGCGCGAAATAGATGTCCGTTCCGTCCTCGAATACGACCGTGACCTGCGACAGTCCGTAGCGCGACAGCGAGCGTGTGTATTCCAGGTGAGGCAGGCCGGCGATCGCGACTTCGACCAGATAGGTGATGCGCTGCTCGACTTCGAGCGGTGAGTAGCCGGGTGCCTGGGTATTGATCTGCACCTGGACGTTGGTGATGTCGGGCACCGCATCGATGGGCAGGCGCTGATAATTCCAGACGCCGGCAGCCGCCGCGACAACCACCAGAAACAGCACCACCCAGCGGCGGGCGATGGCAAAACGCAATAGAGCGTCGATCATCGCAACGCTCCTAGTGATCGTGCCTGGCGGAGTCTTTGCCAAGCTCCGCCTTGAGAATGAAGCTGTTCGCGGCGGCGTAACGCTCGCCTGCCTGCAAACCCTCCGTCACCTCGCTCCATTGCGCGTCTGTGCGTCCGAGGCGCACTGGCCGCGGCTCGAAGCCCTCGCCGGCGTGAACGAACACGACGTTGGCGTTCTCCAATGTTTGTAATGCGTCGTTGCGCACGACCAGTGGCACCTGGTGCTCGCCAAGCGTCACCTCGGCAGTGACGTACAGGCCGGGCGCCCAGCGACGTTCCGCGTTGTCGAGGAGCACGCGGGCGGTGAGTGTTTGATTGACGCTGGTGCCGAACGGCGCGACGTAGACGACCTTGCCCTCGGCTTTCACGCCCGTGTCATGGCTCGCTACGCGCACCGTCTGACCGACGCGAACCTTCGCCATGTCGCGTGGAAACAAGGAGAGCTCGACCCAGACGGTCGACAGGTCCGCAATCGTGAACAGCACCTTATCGCCGGTTTGCTCGCCCGGATTCGCGTTACGAGCGGTGACGACACCGTTGAGCGGCGCGGGAACGGCATAGGTCTGCAGGCTTTCGTTGCTTTCGACCGTAGCCAATGTGTCGCCGGCGCGCACCGAATCGCCAATTTTCGCGGTGACGGTGCGGATCACACCTGGAAAGCGCGCGCCCACGTCTCTGACGCGCTCGGCGTTCGGCGCGATGACGCCGTAAACCGGCAAGGTCTCGCGGATGGTGGCAGGGCCCGCTTCGACGACCACGATGCCCGCCGCTCGAATCTGCTCGGGCGTCAGCGCGACGTGTCTCGATCCGCGGTCTTCGTGGTCAGCCGCGGCAGGCGTGGCTGGCGTTCGTGTCGCCGGGCTGGGCTCTCCGCATCCGCCGATGGCCAACACCGCGGCGCTCAGCATCAACAATGATTTCCGATTCATGGTTCGACTCGAGGCGGGGTCAGGGGACGGGTGAGGGCGGCGCTGGTGAGACGTTCGATTTCGGCGAGGACGCGGTGATAATCGGCGGCGGCATCGATGGCCGCGGCTTGCAACGCGAGCAGCTCTTCCTGGACGGTGATCAGCTCCAGGAAAGAAAAGCGGCCGCGCTCGTAACCGCTGCGAGTTTGATCCAGTGCGAGCAGCGCTTGAGGCAACGCCTCGTTACGCAGCGTGTGGACCCGGGCGCGGTCTGCGTTCATTTCCTGATACAGCGCGAGCAGGCTGGCGCGAGCTCTGACGCGAGCAGCATTCAGCATCGCATCCGTTTGATCGCGCCGGACCTGGGCCTCGCGAATCGCGCCCTGATTCCGATCGGAGATCGGCAATGGCATGGAGAAGCCGGCGACCAGAGCGGCATCGCTGCTACGCTCGAAGCGGCGGACGCCGACGCTGAATGTGAGATTCGGTCGGGCTTGAACCCGCGCCAGTCGCAACTCCGCATCACGCAGTCGCGCTTCAGAAGCGAACCGCGTGAAATCCGGTGACTGCTCCAGCTGCTCCATCAGTGCCTGGAAGGATTCCACCGCACGCAGGTCGAACAGTTGCGCCTTCGCCGTGCTGAATGCGGGCTCCGGGCTGCCCCACGTCGCAGAAAGGGCATAACGCGCGGCGCGCAGTTCGCTTTCCGCTTGTCGTTGTTCTACGAGACTGCGTGTCAGGGCAATGCGGGCGCGGCTTCGCTCGGCTTCCGGTGAACGTCCGGCTGCAACGCGCGCGCCGATTGCGTCGAGCGTTTGCTGAGCGAGTGCGGTCGCTTCTCTCGCAAATCGTTCGCGCTCCTGGGCGGCAACGACTTCGATGAAGCGCAGCGTGACGTCGGACAGCACGTCCAATTCGCGGGCGCGCTGCTCGATGCTGGCGAAATCCAGATCCGCCTCGGCGACTGAGCGGCGCAGCCCTCGCTTGCCGCCCAACTCGACGACCTGACTCAGACTGAGTGTCGTTTCGAGCGCGTCGATGCCTCGCGTCTGGCCCGTGCCGGCGAAGTTCTCCAGCTCCAGGTCGAGCGCCGGATTCGGGCGCAAGCCTGCCTGAACGATGCGCGCTTGAGCGGCGCTCAGCTCGTACATGCTGGCCAGCAGATCGGGATTGCTGCGCAAGGCAGCATCGATCGCTCGCGCCAGCGTCAGCTCGCCTTCGGGATTGATGGTTTCAGCGCGCGACTGTGCGTTCGCCGTGAAAACGACAAACAATAGGGCGCACGCAGCACAGGCGCGTGCAAGTGCCAATAACATCGAAAACCTCCTACTGCACGCGTGCGTTCACACGCGTGAGGTCACGGGGAATGACTACGAAGCGGAGGTTTAAACCGGAGGACCGCGCAGCGGCGGACGGAGGCCCCAGACAGGAGCGAGCGAGGGAATGAACAGCTGAGCCGGACGGCTCGTGTTCTTCAATACGGGTAACAGGAGTGCGAGCAGGATGCTCGCAAACATGACGATCGGCAGCTCGTCCACGCCGACTTTCTTGACCCATGGCGCGACCGAGAGGTCGACGTCGACGTCATTGTGGCCGTCGGCGGAAGCCTTGCCGCCGCTATGCGTCGGCGCATCCTCGACGTGCACGGCAGCCGCGGGTTGTTGACCGTCCAGACACAAGTGCAAATGAGCTTCACCCACGCGCACCAACAGCAGTGCTATGGCGAGCAGCCACAGGAGCCTGGCGATGGGGGAGTGACGCAGCATGCGGTGAGTATGCCTCAACCGCGAGAGTTTCTCACGGCATTGGTGTCTGCCTTGTGACGTTCATCTTACGGGTCGAGCGTGCCGAGCTTGGAGAGCGGGCGATGCGGCCCTTGGCTACAATCCACTACATGCCGCTGGCCAATTCGTCTCTCAACCCCGATTCGCACAGCAACGCGGCGCCGCGATCGCGGCGTGTCCTGGAGGTGCTGGCCACTTTTCTGAAACTGGGCGTGAGCTCGTTCGGCGGACCCATTGCGCATCTCGGTTATTTTCATCGCGAGATCGTCGTGAAGCGACGCTGGGTGGACGAAGCGCAGTATGCGCAACTCGTGGCGTTGGGGCAGTTTTTGCCCGGGCCGGCGAGCAGCCAGGTCGGGTTCTCTCTCGGTTTGTTACGTGCTGGCTGGGCCGGTGGTCTCGCGGCGTTCGTGGCCTTCACGCTGCCTTCGGTCGTGCTGTTGCTGGCATTTGCTCGCGCCATACCGCTGCTTCAGCAACCCGAGGGTCAAGCGGCGATACACGGTCTCAAGCTGCTGGCCGTCGCGGTCGTTGCCCAAGGTGTCTTGACCATGGCCGAGCGCCTGACGCCGGATTTCAGGCGCAGGGTCATCGCGGTCGTCGCAGCAGCCGTCGCAATCACCGTCAGCTCCGCTTTCACTCAACTGGTCGTGATCGTTGGCGGAGCGTGCGCCGGGCTGATGTTTTGTCGCAGCTCGAGGGTGTCCGACTCGGCGGGATTCGCGCTCGGCTATCGGCGGCGCACCGGTTTGGTTTTGATTTCGTTGTTTGTAACGTTGCTGCTGGCTTCGATCCTGCTGACGGCCAATACGTCGCTGCTCGGGTCAGTTACTGCCGCGTTCTACCGAACCGGGGCTCTGGTGTTCGGCGGCGGCCATGTCGTATTGCCGCTGTTGCAGGAGAGTGTGGTCGATCCCGGTTGGGTCAGCACCGAGGACTTCCTCGCGGGCTACGGTGCCGCGCAGGCAGTGCCCGGGCCGATGTTCTCGCTCGCCGCGTTCCTGGGGGCTCGCATCGAGGGCGTCAATGATTTGCTGGGTGCGGCCGTGAGTCTGCTCGCGATCTTCCTGCCTGGCTTGCTGCTGATGGCCGGCATGTTGCCGTTCTGGCACGTCATCGCGCGAGCCGGGAAGGCAGCGAATGCAATCGCAGGAGTCAACGCCGCGGTCGTCGGGCTCCTCGCAGCCGCTCTTTACAATCCCGTCTGGACCAGCGCCGTGCACGAGTGGACCGATATCGCGATCGCTGGCGCGGCGTTTCTGATTTTGACAGCCACACCTGCGCCGGTACTAGCCGTGGTCACCGGCTGCGTAATCGCGTCGATGCTGGCGAGCTGAAAACAAATCTCGACGTTTCTACATTCGCGCCGACTCGCGCAAACTCCGTCCGAACGTTGACGGCGTCCGCGAACCACAATATCTTGTGCCCATCCACGGTGCCTGCTCCAAACATGGACCAGGCTGAAAAGGGAACCCGGTGACCGCATCGTAACGACGCGCATTCCGGGGCTGCCCCGCAGCGGTAATTGGGAACGAACGGCGCACACAGCACTGGGCTTTTGCCTGGGAAGCAGCGCCAAGTAGGTCGGCATTCGCCGAAGCCCATGAGCCCGAAGACCTGCCGAGGAACGCGCGCCGCAAGGCGTGCACAGGCTGTCGGGCTCTCGTGGGAAGGGGCTGGCGGATGTTCGCGTCGCTGCGTTCGCCGGCGACCGCGCCTTCCGTTCCGCATGTTTCCATCGATGACTCGATTCGCTCGCGGGAGCGAAAGCCGCTGCAACGGTGTCGTGTCATCCATGGCGCGAGCTGTTACGCGTCTTGTAACGGCCCGTTAACGCGCGAATAACGCGTAACGACCGCCTCGCTACCGTAATTAACTGGCAATCGCTGCGTGCCGCGCCCAGGGTGGCGTCATCGCGTGCGACTGCCGCCGATAAGACCAAGAAGCGAGGCAATGTGAGCAAAGATGGATTCGCCCGGTGGGCGAGTGGCCTGGGCATGGCGGCGATGGTTCTGCAGGCGGGAGCGTCCGATCGCAAGCCGGACCCGACCGAGGCCGTCATCGTCGAAGGGCGGCGGGAGCGCAGCACGGTCGTGCTCGATGAGCCAGTGCTCACAGGTTCCCGGCTCGGTATCGATGCGTTCGATCTGCCGGCCAGCGTCTCTGTGATCTCTCACGAACTGATTCAGCTGCGTGGCGCGCGAACCGCGGTCGAGGCGATGGAAAGTGCTGTCGGCATGACGGGCGGTACTTCAGTCGGTTCTATTCCGAACTACGCGACCCGCGGTTTCGCGGGCAACGACATCACGGTCATGCGCGACGGTATCCGACAGAACACGGCATCGCAGTCGTCGCGTCCGTTGGACAGTTTCCTGTTCGAGCGCATCGAGGTGCTGAAAGGCCCGGCGTCGCTGCTCTATGGCGAAGGCGCGGTGGGTGGCGCGATCAACTACGTCTCCAAGTTGCCTGACGACACCACGAAAGGCGAGATCAATGTCAGTGGCGGCTCCTGGAACACGTATCGGGTGGGCGCTGGCCTGGGCGGACCGTTGGGAGTGGACGATCTGTATTATCGGCTCGACCTTTCGCAGTCGCAGTCCGACGGTTACGTGAACGACAGTGGCTATGACTACACCGCCGTCGCCGCCGCCTTGCGCTACGATGCCACCGACGACACGACGCTCACGTTACAGGGCACGTTCCTGAAGGACAGCGTCAGCAGTTACTACGGCACGCCGGTTATCTACGACTCGGTGATCGACCAGAACGGTGTGAATTCGGTACGTCGGGCGAACAACGCAACCGATCGCCTGGTGAATGCCCGTATCGACGGCCGCACGCGCCGCCTCAACTACAACAATGCCGACAACTTCTCGAAAGCCGACAATTCGTTCACGCGTTTCATCGTCGATTCGAATCTGTCGGAGCGGTGGTCGCTGCGTAACGAAACCTACGTTGCCAGCCAGCATCTGGACTGGCGCAATACCGAGAGCACGGTGTGGAATCCAGCGACCCGGTCGGTCGAGCGCAGCAGCTTCTTCCTGATCTATCGCAACGACTTCCAGATCGGCAACCGCGTGGATCTGAAGTGGAGCGGCACGCTCGCTGGCCGGCCGAATACCTTCCTGGTCGGCGCGCTCTATGACGATAACGAGCAGATCCGTAACAGCGGCCAGACCTATGCCGCGTCGCCGGAGCCGGCCAACGTGCCGCTGGTCGGTTTCGATCCGGGCGTTGGGCCGGATGTGAGGTATCAACGCACGATCAAGGTGACGACCGAGAATGTCGCGGCGTACGTTGAGAACGTCTTCGAGCCTGTCGACCGACTGAAGCTGGTTGGCGGCTTGCGCTACGAGCAGATCGATGTGGAGCGCACATCGTATGTCGGCGGGGACCGGTACACCAAAACCTATGATCCGGTCACGGGCCGGCTGGGTGTGATTTTCGAGGCGAGCGATCGTCTGAATCTGTATGCGAGCTACAGCCGCGCGGCGCAGCCTGTATCGCAACTCGTGAGCCTCACGGTCAGCCAGGACGACTTCAGCTTGCAGAAGGGCGTTCAGTACGAGGTGGGCGCCAAAGCGTCGATCGGCGGCACGGACCTGACGTTCGCTCTGTTCGACATCGAGAAGCAGGACGTACTCACGTCGAGCATCGTCGATGGCGTTCGTATCAACTCGCAGATCGGCAAGCAGGTGTCGCAAGGCGCCGAGCTCGCAGCGGCGTTTACGTTGCCTGGCGAACTGCGCGTCGACACCCATGCGGCCTGGACCTGGAAGGCGCAATACGAAGACTTCTTCGAGAATCTCGGTACGGGTGTCATCTCTCGCAGCGGCAACACGCCACCCAATGTTCCCCAGTTCGTCGCCGGCCTGTTCATCGTCAAACCGTGGGGCGATTGGGAGCTCACGGCGGGTGCGCGTCATGTGGGTGAGCGGCAGGCGAACAATAACAACGGCATCCAGCTCGATGCGTACACGACCTTCGATGCGAGCGTCGCGTATCGCTGGCATCGAACCCAGATCGTGCTGCGCGGGCGCAACTTGAGCGACGAAGCCTATGCCGAATGGGCCTCCGGCGGCGGATTGATGGTGCGGCTGGCCGATCCGCGCAGCGTCGAGCTCGGTCTGAAGTACTCGTTCTGACGCCATGAGCTGGAAGCGGCCGTTGTATCTCTTCCACCGCTGGGCGGGCATCGTGCTGTGCCTTTTCTTTGCGCTGTGGTTCGCGAGCGGGATCTTCATGATGTACGTGGAGTTCCCGCAACTCACCAAAGTCGAGCGGCTGACTGGGGCCAGGCCGCTGAATTTTTCGGCGGCGACGCTGACTCCCGCCGAGGCGCTCTCGAAGCTGCAATGGCGAGACTTCACGCGCAAAGCGACGCCGAATGCCTTCGAGGACATCGCCGTCGCTGATCCGCAAGCCGGAGTCACCGCGCGCTCCATTCGCCTGACGATGATCTCCGAGCGGCCGGCGTATGTGATTCATGCCGACAATGGGGCACAACCGAGAGTCGTATTCGCGGACAGCGGCGAGGTGCTCCGGAATGTGACGACGCAGATGGGAGTGGAGGCGGTTGCGGGCTTCATCCAAAGGAGTGCCGCCGCCCGCGAGGAATCCGCACCACCTTTCGAGGGTGGCAGCATCGCCTTCAACGGCGCTGTGCAGACCGATCAGTGGACCGTGTCAGCCGCGCTCAATGAACATCGACCGCTGCTGCGTTACAGGCTGAACGATCCCGAAGGAACGGTGTTGTATGTGTCGTCGACCACGGGCGAAGTGGTGCGGGATACTCACGGCACCGAGCGCATGCTCAATTATTTCGGTGCGGTAACTCACTGGCTCTATCCGACGTTCGTTCGCAAGTACCCGGTGTTCTGGGAGTGGATGGTGGACATTCTTTCCGGCGTCGGCGTGGTACTCGCGATCACCGGCCTGTGGATCGGCTGGCTGCGCTGGAACCGGCGGGCGAAACCGGGCAAGCCACAGGTTCCCTACCGTGGCTTGATGCGCTGGCACTACTTCACCGGCATCATCTTCGGGGTGCTGACCGTGACGTGGGTGTTCAGCGGCCTGCTGTCCATGAATCCGCTGAATCTCAATCCGTCGCGCCGCGCGCAGGCGGACCAGCAAGTGATCTATACCGGCAAGCCGCTGACGATAGAGGACTTCGAGCTGCCATCGCGAGGATTCGGCGCGCTCGCGGTCGAGGCGGACCTCGTGCACTACGCGGGTCAACCTTTCTATCGAGTCATCGATCGAGACGGTCGCACTCGCATGGTTGGCGGCAATGTCACAGCAACGACGCTGCCCGATGCCAACGCGATGCTGGCGCTCGCGCCGCAGCTGATGCCTGGTGCGCCGCTGATCGAAGCCACGGTGCTCGCTGCTTACGACGACTATTATTACACGCGTCATCCCGAACGAGGGGAGCGTCCGCTACCCATCCTTCGTGTGCGTTTCGCGGATGAGCAGCACACCTGGTTTCATCTCGATCCGGTCACCGGCCAGATTCTCGAGCGCAGTACGCGAACCAACCGTGTCTATCGCTGGTTGTACAACGGGCTGCATTCGTTCGATATCTGGTGGCTCTGGCAGCGGCGCCCGCTTTGGGATCTGTGTGTGATCACGTTCTCGCTCGGCGGCTTGCTGCTGTCGGTCATCGGCGTCGTGATCGGCTGGCGCCGATTGCGTTACGAGCCCCGGCGAAGGACCGCTGCCAGCGCTTCGGTTTGAACGCCCCAGCGTTCCAAGAGTGCGCTCACCGCGGCCGGCCCTTGCTCTGCTGGCTGCGGCCGAGTGGGGGAAGTGCGGCTGAAACGCGGCGCCGGGGCATTCTGCAGCTGGCCATCGACGTCGACGAATGCCTCGCGTGCGCGATTGTGCGGATGAAAGGGTGCTTCCGATAGTTCCAGGACCGGGGCGAAACAAACGTCCGTGCCTTCGAGCAGCGCGCACCATTCGTCGCGAGTGCGCGTGCGGAAGATCTCCGCCAGGCGAGGTTTCATTTGTTTCCAGACGTTCGGATCGAGGCCGCTGGCGCTGGTCATGCCTGTGGCCGCCATGTCGGTCTGCTGCAAATCGAGCTTTTCCATGAGCAGCGCGAAGAACTGCGGCTCGAGCGAACCGATGCTGACGTACTTGCCGTCGCGAGTCTCGTACGTGTCGTAGTAATGCGCGCCGCCGGAAAGCAGGCTGGTACCGACGCCGTTCGGATGCATGCCAGCGGCTTTGAATCCAATACTCATGGCCATGAGCGCGACGGCGCCGTCCACCATGGCGGCATCGACGACCTGTCCGCGGCCGGACCGCTGCGCTTCGAACAGGGCACACACGATGCCGAACGCGAGCATCATTCCGCCGCCTCCGAAGTCGCCGACCAGATTCAGCGGCGGCACCGGCTTCTCGCCCATGCGTCCGATGCCATGAAGCGCGCCGGTCAGCGCGATGTAATTGATGTCATGCCCAGCGGCGTGCGCCAGCGGGCCTGTTTGCCCCCAACCGGTCATCCGGCCGTAGACCAGCTTCGGATTGATCTCCAGGCAAACCTCCGGTCCGATGCCCAGGCGCTCGGCCACACCGGGCCGATAGCCTTCGAACAGAACATCGGCGCGCGGTATCAGTTGCAGCAAGCTCTGTCGGTCGGCAGCGTTTTTCAGATCCAGTGCGAGCCGCGTCCGATTGCGCATCAATGGTTCACGACGCGTGTCATTCGCAGTACTGCGCTCGATCGTGATCACATCCGCGCCCATGTCCGCGAGCATCATGCCGCAGAACGGCCCGGGCCCGAGTCCGGCAATCTCGATGACGCGAACCCCCTGGAGCGGTCCCCCGCGCATGGTTGACGAATTCATTGCACGGCCTTGAACGCATCGTGATCGGCGATCGCGACCGCGAATCGGGTGCAGACGCTTTCGATCGCATCTTCGGGTTGAGTGCCGGGCGGCACTACCGACCACACCATGCCGTAGAACAACTGCGCCAGGTACAACTGCCAGGCCTCTTCGAAGGAGGGCGGCTCGCCGCCGGCTCGTTGCAGCTCATCCAGATAAGAGGCCAGCAACTCTCGTTCGTGGGCGCGGCGGTCCTCGATGCTCAGGAACCCGCAGAGCGTGTAAGCCGCATCCCAGATCCACGGTCCCCGCATCATGCGTTGCCAGTCGAGAAATCCAATCGCGCCATCGGCAGTGAAATACATGTTGCCCAAGTGCGGATCGCCGTGGAGCAGGCATTCGGGCAGGCGGTCATTCGCTGCCAGCACCTTATGGATCGCTGCATGCACACGTGCGCCATCACGCAGGGGCGCAGGAATGCCTCTGGAACGTGGCATCGACATCGCTGCATTCCAGCTCGCCGGCGCCATCAGCCGATCGATGACGCCGTCGGTTCGCAACGAGCCGCCGCGTTCGCCAAACTTGCTCAGCTCGGGACTGCGCCACCAACGGGCGTGCAGCCGTGCTTCCATTTTCAAAGTCTGCGCGACCAGATCCACTGAGGCTGGCTGCACGGGATCGCCGAAAGATGCATTGCTCGCGAGCAGATCTTCCATGAGCACGATGCCCTGGCCCGCCTCGGCATCGGACTGTGCGAAGTAGGCTCGTGGGGAACGAACGATGTTCAACGGCGCCACGTCGCGATAGAACAGCACCTCGCGCTGAAACGCGGCGCGGATGTTCTTGGCGTATTCATGCAGCGCGCCTTTGATCCACATCGTTGCAGGCAAGCGCGCCGCATGTCCGGCCGCGTTATAGTCGAGCAGCAACCGGACTTTCATGCCGGTGCCCGCAATCTGCGTGCCATGGAAGACCGATTTCACTTGCACGCCGGGATAGTTGGAGCTCAGAGCAGCTGTGAGCCACTCCGCGGTAATTTCTTCGAGCGTGTTCGGCAGGGTCATGACATACCTTGATTCAGCGGCAGCCGGACATGCCACCGTCGACATACAACTCCGTGCCGGTGAGATACCGGCCGGCGCGGGAACATAGAAAGATGCACAGCCCGGCGATGTCGTCTTCGTGGCCGAGGCGGGCGAGGGGAATGCGGGCGATCAGTTTGTTCGCTTCGGCATCGTCCTTGCGGATGTGCGCGGTCATCTGGGTCGGAAAATATCCGGGGACCACGACGTTGACCGTGATGTGCCGTTCGGCAACTTCGGCCGCGAGTACGCGAGACAGATGATGGATCGCCGCTTTGCTCGCCGAGTACGAGAAGGCGCCGATGCGCTCGACCACGCTGCCGGCGAGCGAGCCAATGTTGATGATTCGCGCCGGGTCTGCTTCCGAGCCGGCAGCTTGCAGCGCCGGCAGCAGCTCGCGGACCAGCGTGAATGGCCCTTGCACATTGACCGAGAACACCGCATCCCAGGCTTTGTCGGGGAATTGTTCCAGCGGGGCTCCCCAGGTCTTGCCGGCATTGTTGATGAGTGCGTGCAGCCGCGGCTCGCGTTGCTTGATTTCATTGGCGAGCGCGACAGCCGCCGCCGGTGTCGCCAGATCGGCGGCGAGAGCGACGCAGTCCCCCAACGAGCGCAGTTCCTGCTCCGCGGCTTGCGCGGCGTCGGCCTTGCGACTCGTGACGTAAACCCTGGCACCGGCGCGCAGCATCCCTTCAGCGATCATGCGGCCAAGACCGTGCACGCCGCCCGTGATCAACACGGTTTTGCCTTTGATATCGAATAAAGATTGCATGCGGTCAATCGATGGTGACGACGATCTTGCCCATGCCGTGGTTGCTCTCCAGGCTGAGCAACGCGTCGCGCGCATGGTCGAGCGTGAATCGCTGGTCGATCACTGGGCGCAACTGCTTGCCCGCCACGAACTCGAGCATGCGGCCGAAATCGTCGAGCGTGCCCATCGCCGTGCCCAGCAAGCTGGCGTGACGCAGGAACAGATCGGGAGTGGAGAACTGAGCATCGACGCCGCCGGTCGAGCCGTAGATCACGACGCGCGCGCCCAGGTTCAAGGCGCGAATGTATTGAGACAGCGATCCGGCCGGCGCGCCATCGATGACTACATCGATGCCGCCGCTGAGCTTGGCGAGCGTCTTGCCCCACTTGTCTTGCGTATAGACGACGCCGCCAGCCGCGCCGAGCTGTTGTGCTCGCTGAATCTTTTCCTCCGCGCTGCTGGTGACGAACACCTTTGCTCCGAGCGCGATTGCGAAAGCGCTGGCGAACGTCGCGACGCCGCCGCCGATGCCGGTGACCAACGCATGCTCGCCCGCCGCGAGCTGCGCTTTCACGCTCACCGCGCGCCAGGCTGTCAGGCCAGCAGTGGGAAAGCAGGCGGCCTCTTCGAACGACAACGCGGCCGGCTTGTCGAATGCGTTGATCAGCGGCACACATATGTGTTGAGCGAGTGTGCCGGGCAGAGGCATCCCGAACAGGGCGAACTGCTTGCTGGGATAGCTGGGGTTGTCGCCCCAGCCCAGGCCGGGATAGAGCACGACCTCGCGGCCAATGTTCGCTGGGTCCACGCCGGAGCCAACGGCTTCGATGACGCCCGCGCCATCCGCACCCAGGCCCGAGGGCAACTTCATGCCCGGATACTGGCCGCGACTGATCCACAGCTCGCGATAGTTCAACGAAGCGGCACGCAACGCGACGCGCACTTCGCCAGCGGCAGGCGCGGGTTTGTCGATGTCCTGCAACTCGACGGAGCCGGGGCCTTCCGTGCGCGTGAGCATCAACGCCTTCATGAGCGTCCTCCGAGCAGTAGCACAGCATTGGCGGTGACCGCCGGGCCGCGGCCATCGACGTTCAGCCAGGTCTCGCAGCCCACGCGTGTGCCTTCCGTTTCAGTCGTTACGAACGTGATGCGACCGCCAGCTTCGACGGCGTCGCCGCCGAACACATTGGCCAGAAAACGGGCATCCAGTTGCAGCAAGCTCGACGCCGGAAAAGCGGCACGCAGCATGTTGATGATGTAAGCCAGGTTCGCCGGCCCTTGATTGATGACTCGATCGCCCAGGCCGAGTCGGGCGACCGCGGCGGGATCGAGATGAATGGGATTCGGATCGCGCAGCACGGCGGCCAGCTGACGCATCTTCTCGGGGCTGACGGATTCGATCCGCAACCCTGGCAACGGATCTCCCACGGCGATCATGTGAGATTCCTCCGCGGCAGGATCCAGGTGTTGGTGACTTCCAGCACCGGCTCGCCCGACTCGCTTTCCAGGGTGAGTCGATACTCGAGCACATCCATCACGCCGAGTTTCCTGCTCTGCTTGCGAGTCAGCGCCAGGATGGTGCCGCTGACCCGATAAGTCACCTCGGTCATCAGCGTGCTGTGGAAACGGCTGTTGCTGCTGCCGAGCATCGGCCCGTCTGCGGCATCGAACTCGCAGATCGCGAGCAGCCCATCCACTGTCACCCCCATGCCGGATTGCGTGGCGATGTATGAATAGATCTCGTGAGCGCGACCGTCCGCCGCAGGCTCCGTCAGCAGAGCTTCGCAGAGCGCGCGGTTCTCCGCGCTGCTGATGCGATATTCGCCACCGGGCAGGCGGGTGCCGGCGACCTGAGGAGGTTGTTCGCCGGCCATGTCAGAAGGAGCGCGGCAGGCCGAGGCTCTCGGCGATCACGTTGCGAGCCATCTCGTTGGTGATCGGTCCGATGCGCCACAGTCGCGAATCGCGCCAGTAACGTTGCATGTCGGTCTCGGCGGAATAGCCCATGCCGCCCAGGATCTGAATGCCCAGGTCCGCGGCGCGATTGGCGTACTCCGACGCGGTGATCTTCAGCATGCTCGATTCCATGTGCGCATTGCGCCCATTCATCTGCAGCCATGCACAGTGCAACAGCATCAGCTCGACTTGATGGCGCCAGGTGGCGATGTCGGCGATGTAGTGCTGCAGCGCCTGGAACTCGCCGATGATCTTGCCGAACGCCTTGCGTTGCTTGGCGTAGTCGAGCGCATCTTCGAGCACGCCATCGAGCACGCCCAAACAGAACGCCGCGACCATGATGCGCTCGTTGTTGAGCGTGGGCAGCAGCATGTACCAGGCATTGCCGGGCTCGCCGAGCACCAGCTCGTCCGGAACGAACACATCCTGCAGATGTACGGTGCATGAGCCCATCGAACGCATGCCGAGCTTGGGCAGAGGCGTGATCTTCACCCCCGGCGTCTTGGTGGGAATCCAGAACAAGCTCACGCCGTGATGGCGCTTCTTCACGTTCTTGTCCGTGCGAGCGAGCAGCAGCAGATAGTCGGCGACGTGCGCCGATGAGCTCCAGATCTTCTCGCCGTTGACGATCCAGCCGCCGTCACCGCGGACGGCTTCGGTGCGCAACGCGCCCAGCACGTCGGTGCCGCCGCCGGGCTCGGTGAATGCGATCGCTGCACGCAGTTTGCCAGCTGCGATCTGCGGCAGGAATTTCTCCTGTTGCGCAGGCGTGCCATACACGCCGATGGATTTGCCGCCGGCGAACGAGGTGATGCCCCAGATCCAGGCGAGACCGCCCAGCGACCGCGCCAGTTCGCGCGCCAGCACCATCTGCATGATCAGATCGCCGCCAGCGCCGCCGTAGCGCTCGTCGATGCCGATGCCATGAAAGCCGGCTTCGGTGAACTTGTCCCACAGCTCGAACGGATAATTGTGCTCGTCCTGTTCCAGCTTGCGGGCCCAGCTCTTGGGCGCTTCCCGGTCGACCCACTTACGGACCATGTCGCGGAAGCTTTGATGCTCTTCCGAAAGTTCGAAATTCAACGCGCTTCTCCCGAGCCTGCGTTTTGCGAGGGTGGCAGTGTCGAATCCGGGTGGAGGGCGCAGCACCTATCGAAAGATAGCGCAGCACCGGCCATCTGCCCTTAGACTGCCGGCATGGATCAAGCCGTGCCGGGCCTGCAGGCCATCAACGAACGACTGAGCAGCAGTCCTTTCAATCGCTGGTTGCAGATCGAAGCGACTCGCATCGTGGCGCCCGGTCATCTGGAGCTGCGTATGCCCTGGCGCGCGGAGCTGGAAGGCGGGAAGGGGATGACTCACGGTGGCATCTTCGCATGCGTGATCGATGCGGCTGCGTTCGCTGCCATTCTGTCCGTGAAGGGCAAGACGGGCCCGACGATCGATCTGCGGGTCGATTTCCACGCCAATGCGTTCGATGCGGAGTTCAGCATCGATGCGCAAGTGATTCGCGCCGGCTCGCGAATTGCGACGGCTGACGTGCGGATTTTCGGTGCGAGCGGAAAACTCCTCGCGAGTGGCCGCTGCGTGTACGCCGCGGCTTAGGAGGTCATCGATTCGAGTTGCTCGCGAGCGGCCGACGCTAAGAAGCAATCAAGCCAAACTGCCGCGCGCGTTCAACTGCTCGCTGCCGGCGGCGCGTGCCGATCTTGTCGTAGACCTGCTGCAGGTACCACTTGATGGTGCCTTCGGTCATGCCGAGCCGTTCGGCGACTTCCTTGTTGCGCAAGCCCGAGGCGACCAGCGTCAGAATTTCGCGCTCGCGCTCGCTGAAACGGCCGTAGAGACCTTCGTCGTTGACCGGATCGTCCGGCGTGGCACGCGGAGCGCGATCACCACCGTCCATCACATTCAGCAGTTCGGCGGCGAAGGCGTCGGTGGGATGCGCGGACTCGGTGACCTCGACCGATTCGAGCAGCGTTCGCATGATCGCGCCTTCATCGATGAAGCTGCGCAGGCAGCGCACGTTCACGCCGTGCGTGAGCGCCTCGCGCAGCGCGCGTTGGGCCGCCAGCTTGTTGCCGCTGGTGAAATGAATGCAGGCGAGCAGAATGTCCCAACGGATCAGTGACAGGATGGCGCCGCGCGCGGCACAAAAACTTCGCCACTGACGAGCAACGGTGATCGCCTCGAACAAATGATCCGACGCCTGGGCGAGGCGCACCCAGATGATCGCGCGATATTCATCTCTGGTCGTAACGGCATCGCCCGGCGTGGGCGCGCGGTCGGTCACGACGATGCCTTGAGCAGCGGCGTAGCGACTCGCCTCATCCGTTCGCCCGCTCTCGATCAGCACACGCACGCGCTCCGCGATCAGTGCCAGCTTGAGCCGCTCCAGATCGCGCTCGACGGCGATGGCCATGCCATCGTCCAATGTTTGTAATGCAGCCGTGATGTCCCGGCGGGCATGATGCAGCTTGGCTTGCGTGGTAAAGGCCGAGACCAGCTGATCGACGAACCCGAAGCCCACCGCCGACGGCATGGCTTCGTCAACCAGCTGCGCGGCGAGATCGAGCTCGTTGTTCTCATAGACCAGCTCCGCCAGCGGCAACGCGCATACGGCGGTAGCAGAAGAATGGCGGCCGCTGTATTTGACGCCTTCATCGCGCCCTTGTTCGAGAACGGCGCGCGCGGCCGACGTTTTGCCGGCAAGGAACTGGAACGGCCCGATGCTCGCTTGCAGACCCACGGCCGCGAAGCTGTAGACCGAACGTTTCATGATGCCGTGCGCGGTCGCGAACAGCTTCTCGAAGTCCGCCAGTTTGTATTGCTCGCGTCGCGCGGCCAGCAGGTGGCCGTAGATCGTCCCTTTGAGATAGGGATGTTGCTCTTCGGGATACTCATCGAGCAGGTGCTGACAGCGGCGCTCCACATCGGGCATCTGATCATGAGCGGCAGTGAGCACCATCTCCCGATGCAAATACAGATAACGCAGCTTGCGCAGCTCGGCGGTCGGCACCTCGTTCTCCGCGGCCATTTCATCCAGCCGCTGGCCGGCGATGCGGATCAGCTCCGCCGCCTGCTCGAAGTGCAGGGCGCGCGTCTGGCGCCACGCCAGCGTCAGGAGTACGCCGGGATAGCGATGCAGAATGGCTTCGGGAATCTGCTCGGCGAACTTGCTGACCAGCCGGACCTTGCCGACATACGTCAGCTCCTGGCAACGCCGTTCCAGGAAATCCGCCGCGCGACCCGGCGCGCCGGCCTTGAGCGCATGCTCGATGGCATCCACTGGCAAGCCGGCTTCCCAGAACCAATCGCTGGCACGCAGGTGCAGCTCGCGGCTGGCCTGCGAATCGTATTCATCCATGCGCCGCTGCAGGAAGGTCGCGAACAGATGATGGTAGCGATGCCAGTGACGCTCCTGATCCAGTTGCAGCAGGAACAGTCCGCGCTCCTCGATTTCATACAAGCGCCGGGTCGCATCGGGCTGCCCGGTGACCGCCTCGCACAGCGACGGACAAAAGCGATCCAGGATGGAGGTCTTCAGCAGGAACTCGCGCACCGGTTGCGGCTGCGCCGAGAACACTTCCTCGGCAAAGAAGTCGGAGACGGAGCGGTTGCTGCCGCTGAAGCTGGCCAACATTTCTTTGGGCGCGGTGCCTCGGCGCAATGCCAGGCTGGCGAGCTTCAGGCCCGCGATCCAGCCTTCGGTGCGCTGTTGCAGCGTGGACAGGTCCTGCTCGTCCAACTCGGAATTGGCCGCGCCGGCGATGAAAGTCCGCGTCTCATCGGGCGTGAACTTGAGATCTTCCGCCTGCACCTCGTGCAGCTGACCGCGCGCACGCGCGCGAGCGAGGTGCAAATCCGGCAGGGAACGCGAGGCGGTGATGAATGCGGTGCCGGCGGGCGCTTGCTCGATCAACCGGCCCAGCGCATGGATGGGCTCGGGCGCAAGCACGTGCGCGTCATCGATGAACAAATAGACCGCACCGCCGTTCCGCTGCAGTGCTTCGATGATGACGTGAGTCAGAAATTCACTGGACGCGAACGCGTCGGTACGCAGCACGCGGTCCAGTCGCGGCTCGAACGAGACGCCCGCATCCGACAAGGCGGCGGCGATGTACCACAACAAGCCGACTGCATCGTTGTCCGACGCATCGGCGGTCAGCCAGCCGCAGGCGCGGCCGGAGGAGCGCAAGGTCCGATACCATTGCGACAGCAAGCTGGTCTTGCCATAGCCGGCCGGCGCCAGCACCACGGTGAGCCCGGCGTGCTCGGCTTCGGCGAGCCGATTCAACAACCGCGGCCTGTCGATGAGACTGGCGGCCTCGCTCGGCGGTGTCAACCGCGTTCGAATGATTCCCACAGCGGCTCCCCCCGGATACCGTTCAGATCATAGCCTCGACTTCATGCGGCTTGTAGTCTGCGCAACAAGCCGAGGCGATCGCGAATCACACGGCCGGCCACGATTCGCCCATCGCGCACCGTGACCAGCCCTGTCATGTGAAGAAACACGGGCGTATTCACCAGGCGCGGCGGTGCGCCGGTGAAGTCGTCCAGCAACGTGCCGGTCTGCGTGATGCGGAACGCCACCTGTTCGCCCGCCGAAAACAGATCGTCGATGCTGGCGGATTCCGGGCGCAGCACCCGTTGCTTCGGGCTGCCGGTCCACTCGTCGTCGAAGTCGACGTTCTCGTTCTCGGTCAGGTCTCGATGTTGTAGCACGTCGCGAACCACAGCCTCTGCTTGCGCATTCGCCGGCTCGGCGACCGTGTCCCACGGCGCCAGCGCTGGCGTTTCGACCGGCTTGGGTCGTCGGCTCGCGAGC
Organism: uncultured Steroidobacter sp.; assembly: GCF_937958065.1. Lineage (GTDB taxonomy): Bacteria > Pseudomonadota > Gammaproteobacteria > Steroidobacterales > Steroidobacteraceae > Steroidobacter. The sequence continues at coordinate 96,566 of NZ_CALFXI010000097.1, read as the reverse complement.
TGCTCCCGCCGCGAGTAGTAATCCTGTTCGACAAAGTTTTCCGTCAATCGTTCGCCATCCCATTTATACAGACCGATGCCGCCCCAGGAGGCCAGTGCCCCGTCGTGGCGCATCGAGGCGCCGTGCTCGGAGAAGCGCAGGCACAGGCGCGAGCCGTTGGTGACGAGCTGATTGACCGTGAGGCCGAGCCCGGGGAATTGCTGGAATTGCTTGTGCGTTGCCGGCTTGTACTGCGTGTCGCGGCCGGCGAGATCATGAGTGCCCATGTGCAAGGTGTAGTCGGGCACCATGATTTCGTCGCACACGCTGAAGTCATGGCGGTTGGTGTAGTCGCAAACATAGCGGCGCATCAGCGCCACGAATTTATTCATGGGAGTCTCAGGCATCGAATAAAACGTGCAGCGGGCGGTAGGAGCGCATGAACAGATTGGCAAAGCGCGGCGGCTCGGCGTCCGGATCGGGACGGACGTTCGGCAAGCGATCCAGCACCCCATTCAAGGCATCGCGCATTTCCATTCGCGCCAGGCCCATGCCGACGCAACTGCGTGGGCCGTAACCGAACGTGAGGTGATCGCGCATGCGCGGACGCGCCAGGTCCGGATGCGCTGGACACTGCCCGAAGCGCTTTGGATCGCGATTGGCCGCGCCGTGCAGCAGGACCAGCATTTGATCTTTCGCGACGTCGACGCCGCCGAGATTGCAGTCCTGATTGGCGCGTCGATAGCGCCATTGCGGCGAGCCATACAGGCGCTGCGCTTCCTCGATGACGTTGGCCAGCTGCTCGCGATCGTTCGCCACGACGCGCCGCATCTCCGGATTCCACAACAGCAGATAGAGTGAATTGGCAATGCCGTGCACCGTCGTGTCGGCACCCCCCAGATACAGCTCGCGACAGATGGCCAGCGCGTCCGCTTCGGACAACTCGCCGTATTCGTGCGGCGCTTCTTTCCAGACGCGGCTGATGAAGTCGTCCTGCGGCCGTTCGCGCCGCTCGCGGATGAAGGGCAGCAGGATGTCGTTGATGGCGGCGGAGGCGGCACGCGCATCGCGTACGCTTTCCTCGTCGTAGTAGCCGCGGCCGATCCACTTCATGATTTCTTCATTGAGCAGCAGCGTCTTGCGGATCAGCTCATCGTCCTGCCAGGGCATGCCGAGCAGGGCGCAGATGACGCGAGGTGGAATCTCGTCGCCGAAATCCGCCGCGAGATCCGCTCGTCCTCCTTTGGCGAGCACCCGATCCAGCATGGCCTGGATGATGGGCAGGATCAGCTGTTCGCGATACGAAGCGAGCGCTCTGGGCGAGAGCAGGGTCTGGTGGAAGCGCCGCATGCGCGAGTGCTGCTCGCCCTGCGAGACGGTGATGTTGGCGAGGCCGCCCTTGAGCTCGACGATCAGCGGATCGGCGTCGGCATACATGTTCCGGAACAGCGCCGGCTCGTTGAGCTCGACGTACCGGCACAACTCGGCGTCCAGCACCAGCCAGCCCTTGAGCGAGTCGTCCCACAGCACCGAACCCTGCTGTCGCAAGGTCTCGTAAGCCGGAAACGGATCGGCGTTCTCCAACGACCGCATCGTGATCGGACAGCTCATGAGTCCCCCGTGCTTGTTTGTCGGCTGCGACGGACAGTCGCCCGCCACCTTGTAGGTCGAGCCTGCGGGCCGGGGCGGACCGCAACACCTATCGAACGATAGGCCCGAGCGGCGTACGGCTGCGGGTAGCGTCCTACCCATGAACAGGGCCGAAGACACTGCCAAGTCGCCGCAGACCGGCGGCATGCAAGCCAAAATCGCCGACTTGCGCGCGCGTCAGCAGCGGGCGCGCGAGATGGGTGGACCGGAAGGACTGCGGCGTCATCGCGAGTCGGGACGGTTGCCGGTGCGTGAACGGGTGGCGTTGCTCGTCGACGACGGCTCCTGGTTCGAGATCGGCGCGCTCGGGCTGCCGGAGCGACGCACTGAACGGCATGTCCCCGGCGACGCGGTCGTCACGGGCTTCGCCCGGCTCGACGGTCGACGCATCGGTGTGGTCGGCATCGACTCCAGTGTGCTGGCGGGCACCACCGCGCCGACCAGCATGCGCAAGCAGGGCAAGCTGATCGAGATGGCCCAGCGCTTTGGCTTTCCGTTGGTGTTGCTGTGTGATGCCGACGGCGGCCGCATCCCGGATGTGATGGGCTGGCGCTTCAGTCATTTGCCGCTGGATTTCAAGACGTTCGTGAAATCGCCGGAAGGCCAGGCACCGGTGCCGCGTGCAGCGGCCATTCTTGGGCCGTCGTATGGCGACTCGGCGCTGCATGCGTCGACGGCGCATTTCGTCGTCATGGTGCGCACCGGCTCGGTCGCGCTGTCCGGACCGTCGGTGGTGTCGGCCGCGATTGCGCAGGAGGTGAGCGATCAGGAGCTGGGCGGACCGGCGGCCGCGCTGTCGGTCGGAAATGCACTGATGGCGGTCGACAACGAACGCGAAGCAATGGATGCGATCGCGGCGTTCCTTTCTTATTTGCCAGCGAATGCTTCGTTGCCGGCACCCTCCGCACCGGCTCGTGCGCCGGCGCGTCCGGTGACCGAGCTAGAGCGGCTCGTCCCGAGCGGCGCGAAATCCGCCTATGACATGAATCAGGTCATCGAAGCCATCGCGGATGAAGCCAGCATTCTGCCCTGGGGTGCCGAGTGGGGGCCGAGTCTGATCTGCTCGCTGGCCCGCATCGAGGGTCACCCCCTTGGCATCGTCGCGAATCAACCGTTGGTTGGCGCGGGTGCGCTCGATCCGCATGCTTTGCGAAAAGAACACGACTTCGTGCACCTGTGCGACACGTTCAATGTGCCGCTGGTATTTCTGCACGATGTGCCCGGCTTGTTGATCGGCACCGACGCCGAGCGCAACGGCATCCTGCATGCGTATGAAAAACTCGTGTCGCGCATTGCGGATGCCAAAGTGCCGAAGATCGGCGTGGTGATTCGCAAAGCCTATGGCGGCGGTCATTTCGCGATGGGCGGGCGCCCGACACATCCGAGCTTTCAATTCGCGTGGCCGTCGGCGGAGATGGGCTTCATGGCGCCCGAGGCCGGCGTGCAAACGGTGTATCGACGGCGGCTCGAACAGGTCGCGCGCGAGCAGGGCGAGGCGGCGGCTGCCGAGCTCGCGGCGCAATTGATACAGGAATGGGTGACCGAGTCCGAGCCCTGGGAGGCGGCGGCGCATTTGTCGCTCGATGACGTGATCGAGCCTGCGCAGACGCGCGATGTGATCGCGCAGGCCATCGATATCGCGTGGGGCGATCGGCCGGTGCGAGTGACAGGACAGTGGTGATGGCACGCTCCGTCGATGCATTGTTTCAACCGTTCACCTTGAACGGATTGCGCTTGCCGAATCGAATCGTGATGGCGCCGATGACGCGCTGGCGCTCGCCCGGCGGCGTGCCCGGCCCCGATGTCGCTGCCTATTACCGGCGCCGTGCCGAGAACGATTGCGGGTTGATCATCACCGAAGGCACGACCGTCGATCATCCCGTCGCTTCGTATTCAGTGCGAGTGCCGAACTTCTACGGCGCGTCGTTGCCTGCGTGGCGCAAGGTGGTCGAGGAGGTGCATGACGCGGGCGGCAGGATCATGCCGCAGCTGTGGCACGTCGGCGTGTCGCGCCATCCTGCGATGGATTATCCGAACAGACATCTGCCCAGCCTGAGCCCCTCGGGATTGTTTCTGCCCGACAAGAAACCTGTGGCGCCGCCTGCGACGCAAGCGGAGATCAAAGCCGTCATCGACGCATTCGCCAGCGCGGCCCGCACGGCCCGCGAGCTCGGTTTCGACGGCGTGGCGATCCATGGCGCGCACGGCTATCTGTTCGATCAATTCTTCTGGGCGTCCATCAATCGACGCGATGATGAGTATGGTGGCGACGTGGCCGGCCGCACGCGCTTCGCGGTCGAGACCTTGCACGCCATCCGTCGCGAGGTCGGCCACGACTTTCCCCTCATGTTCCGGATCTCGCAATGGAAGGAGCAGGACTACACCGCGAAGCTGGCTCGCACGCCCCCAGAATTGCAACAGCTGTTGCAAAAATTGGCGGATGCCGGCGTCGATGCTTTCGACTGCTCGCAGCGCCGCTATTGGGAGCCGGAATTCGCCGGCTCCTCGCTCAATCTGGCCGGTTGGGCCAAGCAGCTCACTGGCAAAGCGAGCATGACGGTGGGCAGCGTGGGGTTGTCCAGAGAACTGATTACGCGAGGGGCGGAGTCGTTGGGCCAGCACGCCGAAGTTGCCAACATCGATCCGCTGATCGAGCGGATCGAGGCGGGAGAGTTCGATCTGGTGGCGGTCGGGCGCGCGCTGCTCGCCGATCCGGAATGGCCGCGCAAGGTTCGCGAGCAGCGCTTCGATGAGCTGCTCCCGTACACGCCGCAAGCGCTGGAGAGTCTGTTTTGAGTCCGGCAGTCCGCAAATTCAGCTCGGTATTGATCGCCAATCGCGGCGAGGTTGCGGTCCGCGTCATCCGGGCTTGTCGTGAGCTGGGCATTCGGGCGATCGCTGTTTACAGCGACGCGGATGAGGGTGCTCTGCACGTACGCCTCGCTGATGAGGCACATCGCCTCGGCGGCGCGCCAGCACGCGAGTCGTATCTGAATATCGAGAGAATCGTCGCCGTCGCGCGAGCGAGTGGCGCGGAAGCGGTGCATCCCGGTTACGGTCTGCTCAGTGAGAACGCCGACTTCGCTCGGGCAGTGATCGATGCCGGTTTAACCTTCGTGGGCCCCGCACCGGATGTAATTGCGCAGATGGGGGACAAGGTGGCCGCCCGCGACGCTGCTCGACGCAGCGGCGTGCCGTTGTTGCCGGGCTCGTCGGGGACCGTCGCGAACGTTTCTGCTGCGATGGAGAGTGCGGCGCGCATCGGCTTTCCGCTCGTGGTGAAAGCGTGCTTTGGTGGCGGTGGTCGCGGCATGCGGATCGTGCGCAGTGGCGATGAGCTTGCGCGCGCGTTGGAGGAGGCCGCTCGTGAGTCGAGCGCCGCGTTCGGCCGCGCGGATGTCTACCTCGAACGCTATGTTTCCAAAGCTCGCCACGTCGAGGTGCAGGTGCTCGGCGACCAGCACGGCAATGTCGTCCATCTGGGCGATCGCGACTGCTCGGTGCAAAGGCGGCATCAGAAGATGATCGAAGAAGCACCGGCGCCGGCGCTACCTGTCGCGTTACGTAGCGCGATTGCCGCGGCGGCGGTTCGACTTGCGAAGGACGTAGGTTACTTCAGCGCCGGCACCGTCGAATTCCTGGTCGACGTCGCCGCGGGCGAATTCTATTTCCTGGAGATGAACACGCGCCTGCAGGTCGAGCACGGAGTCACGGAGATGGTGACGGGCGTGGACATCGTTGCCGCGCAACTGCGAATCGCCGCGGGCGAGCCGCTTGGTTTGGCCCAGGAGCAGGTGCGGGTCATCGGTCATGCCATGCAGGCGCGCATCGCGGCCGAAGATCCCTGGCAAGGTTTCCAGCCGCAGCCGGGAAGAATCGAAGCACTGCGGGTGCCGCTTGGGCCCTGGCTGCGAGCGGATTTCGGGGTCGAGGCGGGCGACAGCGTCACAGGCTTTTACGATTCCATGTTCGGCAAGCTGCAAGCGCAGGGGCCGGATCGTGACACCGCGCGGACGCGCTTATGCACCGCCCTGGACGAGCTGAACGTTGTAGGATTGCCAACGACCGCGCCGTATTTGCGCGCGGTGCTGACACAGCCGGATTTCGTCGGCGTCACGCACGATACCGGCTCGGTCGAACGCAGCTGGCAGCCGACGCTGATCGGGCAAGCACCGCCGGTCAGCGAATTGTCAGCGTCCAGTCAGGCCGGCGCCGCTGCAACGAGCAGCGAGCGTCGGGTGCATCTCACTACTTCTCAGGGAACGATCGAGGTCGCCGTCTTCGGCACGCGTCGCGAACAGCGGCAGGTGCGTGCAGCGAGCGGCCACACTCGAGTCACGGAACAGAAGAAACCGGAATCCGAACCGGTGGCGCCGATCGGCGGCGCAGTGGTTGCCGTGTGTGTGCAAGCGGGCGAGGTCGTCGCCAAAGGCGCGGTGCTCGTCATTCTGGAAGCGATGAAGATGGAGCTGCCGGTGATCGCGCCACGCGCGGGCAAAGTGGAAGCAGTCTTGGTAGCGAAAGGCGATGTGACCACTCGCGGCAGCCTGCTGGTGAAGCTGGCCGCCGCGAGCGAGGGGGACAAATGACGAAGCAGCGAGTTGCGTTGGTGACCGGCACGGGGGGCGAGCTGGGTGCCGCCATTGCCGAGCGGATGGACCAGGAAGGTTATCGAGTCGCGGGTCTCGATCTGCGAGCGCCGGCGAATGCGGGCAAGTATCCGCACTACAACTGCGATCTCACCGATATCGCCGCGCTCGGTGCGACGCTCGAACGGATCGGACGCGAGCTCGGCCCGATTCAACTGCTCGTGAACAACGCGGCGTACTACAACCCGATTTCGTTCTGGGAGCTGACTCCGGAGCAGATTCAGCGCTCCATGGCAGTCAACGTGACCGCCGTGATGTATGCGTGTCAGCAGGTCGCGAAGCAAATGCGCGAGGCGGGCGGAGGCGTGATCGTGAACATGGCCTCCATTGCTGGCCGAGGCGGCACCTCGCAAATCGATTACGGCGCGTCGAAGGCGGGCGTGATCAATCTCACCGGCACGCTCGGCCGATTGCTGGCCGAGCACAACATCCGCGTGAACGCGATCGCGCCGGCATTGATCGACGCTGGCATGGGTAAGGTGCTGCCGGCGGCGGTCAAAGAGAAGTATCTGCAAACGACGCCGCTGAAACGCGCGGCGCGGCCGAGTGAAATCGCCAACGTCGTCGCGTTCCTGGCGAGCGATGAGGCGAGCTACATCACTGGCACCACGATCGACGTGAATGGTGGGCTGTAAGCATGGCGGCAGTCGGTAGTTCCAATGTGAGCTCGTATCAAGCCACTCCTGCGCATGGCGAGTTGCTACGGCAGCAGGCGAGGGTGCACGGCGAGCGAACCTGCATCATCGTGGACGACGAGACGCTGACTTACAGCGAGTTGCTGCGACGGGCCACGGCGCTGGCCAAGGGCATGTATGCACACGGCATCCGGCGCGGCGACCGGGTCGGAGTGCTGATGCCGAATTGCCCCGAGTTCTTCGTCGTGCACTTTGCGATCCAGTTGCTCGGCGCGATCACAGTTACCATCAACGCGCGTTACAAGAGTTATGAGCTGCAGTATGCGCTGAAACATTCGGACATCCGGCTGCTGTTCACCACCGACCGGATCGACGAGCACGTCAACTTCGGCGATCTGCTCTGGCAGACGTTGCCTGCGCTGGCATCGGGACCGCGCAGCGGACGGTTGCAACTGGACGATGCACCGTATCTGGAGAACATCGTGCTGGTCGGCAACAGCGAGCGTGCTCCATTCGTATCAATGGCTGATTTCGCAGCGACGGGTTCGGCGGTGACGGAGGCGGAGTTGGAGGAATGTGGCGCACCGGTGACGATCGATGACATCTCGGTCATGTTGTTCACCTCCGGCACCACGGCGGCGCCGAAGGCGTGCCAGCTCACGCATCGAGGTATTTATCAGACCTGGGTGCATACGTATCCGGACGCGGTGAATCTGCAGCCCGGCGAGAAGGTCTGGGTGCCCATGCCATGCTTTCACGTCGGTGGCATCGGCTTGACGGCGACGGCGGTCTCGCGAGGCGCTGCGTTCGCGACGTCGATTCATCACCAGGCTGCGGCGGCGCTGCGCTTGATCCGGAATCATCAGATCGAACATTTGTATCCCGGCTTCTTCACGCTGATTCTGCCGGTGTTGCGCGAGCCCGACTATGACAAGGCGGCCTTCGCGAAGGCGCGCAGCATGGTCGCGGTGGCGCCGTTCGAGACTCACAAGCTGATGCAGGAGTTTCTGCCGCCGGGCATTCTGACCTTGCAGCTGTTCGGCATGTCGGAAGCGAGCGGCTATGTGAGCTTCACGCCGGCCGAGTCCGATGAGGAGCATCGGCTGCGGACCAACGGCAAGCCCATCGCGGGCGTCGAGGTTCGTATCGTCGATGAGTCGGGTCAGATCGTGGGCCCCGGCACTCAGGGAGAGATTCAGTTCCGTGGACCGAACTCGTTCCACTCTTATTACAAGGACGAAGCTGCGACCCGCGCGACCATCCTCGATGGCGGGTGGGTTCGCACCGGCGATTGCGGCAGCCTCGATGCCGAGGGCTACGTGTACTTCCACGGACGCATCAAGGACATGTTGAAAGTCGGCGGCGAGAACGTCGCGGCCGCGGAAATCGAAGCGTATCTGGGGCGTCATCCGGCGGTGAAAATGACTCAGGTGGTCGGCAAGCCCGATGACTACTATGGCGAGGTGGTCGTGGCGTTCGTCGAGCTGATGCCCGGCGAGCAGGTCGACGCCGCCGAGTTGATCGCGTTCTGCAAGGGACGCCTGGCGAGCTTCAAAGTGCCGCGCGAAGTGCGCTTCGTGACCGAGTGGCCCATGTCGGCCACCAAGATCCAGAAGTTCAAACTGCGCGAGCAGCTGCGATCGAGCGGCGGTTGATGTCATGCGAGTGATCATCACCGGCGGCGCCAGTGGCATCGGGCTCGCGACCGCGAAATTGTTGACCGCCGAGCCTTGGGGCGGCCGGGCCCAGTTGCTGCTCGTCGGGCGCAACGTCGCGGCGTTGGATACGGCGGCCGCTGAATTGCGTGAGCTCGGTGCGGATGTCATCACTGAGGTCGCGGACCTGTCGGACGAGGACGCGCCGGCGCGTGTGGTGAGGCGCGCTGAGTCGGCGTTCGGTGGGCTCGATGGGCTGGTCAGCAACGCGGGCATGATCAAGGTCGGGCCGTTGTCGTCGCTGACCGTCGCGGATTATGAACTCGTGTTCTCGGTGAACACGCGTGCGACGTTTTTGCTGGCGCAGGCCGCATATCCCTTGCTGCGTGCATCCAAAGGTTCGATCGTTGCGACGTCATCGCTCGCGAGCGAAATGCCCACCCCGCCGCTCGGCATGTACAGCGCAAGCAAAGCGGCGCTGGTGATGATGATTCAGCAGATGGCGGTGGAGTGGGGCGCCGACGGCATCCGCTGCAACTGCGTGTCGCCCGGCTCGACGCTGACGCCGATGACTGCGAACGTCTACGCGAATGCCGCCGAACGGGCCAAGCGGGAGCGGGCCATCGCGTTACATCGCATCGCTCAGCCCGAGGAGACGGCGCAGGCGATCGCGTTCCTCCTCGGCCCGCGGGCGAGTTTTATCAGCGGCGTGAATTTGATGGTGGATGGCGGGGCGAGTTTGATGTTCATGACGCTGACGGGGGCGGGGAGTGCGCACGACGTGTAAGAGCCGCCATTGCAGCTTGTCCACGCATCGGCGGGAGTCGCCGATGATCGCTCAGCGCCGTCAGTGGCATTTTCCGGGACTATTTCTGCGCTGCTCTTAGGACTGCGGGTCGAAGCCGAAGACGCGCAGCTCCTGGGCACAACGACAGGCTTTAGCGAGGCGCGCGGCCCACGCGATGGCGTCCTCACGCGAGGGCAGCTCCAACACGGTGAAGCCGCCGTTGAGTGGGGGCGCCCAGGGATAGCCGCCCTCAGCGACCTTGCCGTCAGCCGAGACGAGCACGGGTGGGACGCTTTCGTCGATGCCGCCACCGAAGACATACACGCCGGCGGCCTTCGCTTCGTCGATCACAGCGTGCGAGTCGCGGACTACCGCGTCGAACTCGCCGTCGGGTACGACCATCGCCGCGCTGGGGAAGGAGATCAGGTACTTGGCCATGGTGCACGTCCTTTAGAGGTCGACGAAGAGGGTGATGACGAGTGCGGCTTGGCCGGAGCTCGATCGGTGTTCGATACCCAAGCGCTAACGCTGACCAGCATCACTGAGCGCTGTTCTCGCATAGCGCTTTCAGTTTGCCCAGCGCCGTGGGCCAGGCTTCCGGCATGCTCGCGAAATCGTCCGTCATGTCCTGGTCGACAGTGAGCTTCGTTCCTTCCGGCGTCGCCGTGAAAGTGTAGTTTTCGTACGCTGGCGCCCAGGCGCGGATGGCTTCGCTACTGGTGTCCTCGACGCCATTGTCGTCAATGTAGCCGAGATGCCGGATCGAGAGGAACTCGTTCGGACGGTTCTCGGCAATCTCCGAGACCACCCCGTGCCCGTCCGGAGTCAAGAAGCGAATCCGCTGGCCGCTCTGCCACGAGCCTTCGAAGTACAAGCCGTCACCAAAGGCGGACGTCCACTCCTTGTAGCTCTCGGGCCCGACCAGCATCTGGTAGACCTTGGAGGCCGGTGCGGCAATGTCGATTGACCACTGAAGTCGTTTGAGTGCTGGCATGAGTTGCTCCGCCGGGTTGTCGAGAAAGTCGCTCTGGGCTAGGACGTTTCAACTCGCGCGGATCCGACAATGGGGCCAGGGTGAGGTTCGGGGCGCCAGGTGGGCGGCTTTGGCCTGTGGCGATCGGGGAGAGGGGGGCGGACTCGATGCTCCAGCTGCATCCTCCAGCTGGAGTGCCGAATGTTAAATTCTGCCCGCGGAGCAAGTAAGAGCATCGCGACAACGCTGACACTCAAGAAGATGGTTCGTGGCACCCCCGGCATCTCTTGATGCCTAACGCCATTGCTCACGCAGGCGGGTTTCCGTGTCGCGTGCAGCAAATTATTCGGGCTCGCGGATTCGACGTAGCACACGGTGCAGCACATCCATTTCAAGCGTCAGCGGCGCGGAATTGCGCGAAGTGAGCTCGCGCTTGATCTCTGCTCTTCGAATCAACTCTGACACAAATTCCTCAGTACCCTCGATGATCGAGCGGTACACCCGGAGCTGCTCGTGACAGCGGCTCAGTTCCGCATCCTTCTGCTGGATGATGCGACTCAGGTCTTCGGCCGAATATGGACCGCGGGTCACAGATACGACACTTCCGCGCAGCGATGCGGGTTCGTCGTCACGTTCGGCAAAGATTGTCGCGACACCTTCGGATACTTCCAGGTCGACTATCAGTTCGCCTTTCAGGCGCAGCAGGGCCAGATCGCATTCCTGTGCATCCTGTACCTCATTGATGGCGATCGTCACGACTGGGTCCGAGAGACTGGCTTCAAAATGATCGGGAACGAGGCGGACCACCATGTTTCTGGAGTCAGTTCGCCAAGACCCGATAACGAAGAAGCCGTCGAGCATGTCCGTAGTCTGCCTTGCCTGTGCTAAATCCCATCTAGACCGCCGAAGCCGGCAGCTCTGTACCGCGCCGACCTTCTGCCCACCGCGATACTGCCGTGTATCCCCCGAATCAGCCCGGCTCGCGGAGAAGTTATCAGCATGGGTTTGGTTCGAAGGCGCTCGTCGCTGATCTCTTGGCTGCGTCCGCCGCTTGCTGGAGAGGTTCTAAGTGCGCGTCAGGCGGCGCTGAAACGCTCAAGGCGTAGCCGGATGTCTTCCTTTATGCCGAGCGCGAACAACTCCAACTACAGCTGCTCCGAGCAATCCTTCAAAGGCAGCGACAACGAACAGCGCTGATGCCATGCCGGTGTTGCCGGCAACCAAGCAAATGACTCCGGCAGACAGAAATAGTCCGACGGCGAGGCTCAATACTTTCCAGGTAAAGACTCGGTTCATGGCTGGCTCCTATTGCTCGCTCTGCACCTTATCACGTTCCGCGGGTCTGGCGCGCGTTGCGCGCGACTCCACGCGGTGTTAGCTGCCTTCATGTGGCGCATGGCGGAGTCGGGCGGCCGAAGGTGTTATGCGCTTAGTAGCGCAGGGGAGCGCCCGCGGCACTACGTTGCATTGGAGTCACGCTTGAAGAAGACCAGCTGCCATAACGGCCCAAAGATAAACCAGAAGCACGCCGTACCCAGTGGGATCCGATACCAGGTTTCCAGCGCCTGCGTCCTGCTTGGCTCGCCCACGAAGGCGATCATGGCGAACACAAGCAGGTAGATGATGAAGACGGCCAGGAGGCAACGAGCCCAGAGCTTGAGCTCGTAGGCGACGCCGGCCCAGCCACGTTGCGGAGCTTTGGCGGGTGGTGGCCCGCCAGCGAACTTGTACGCGAATCGCTGGTCGGTCCAGCGGACCAGCATTGGACCAAACGCAAGGGTAAAGCCGACGTACGCAGTCGCCAGTCCGTGCGCGAACGTCGCGTTGGCTCCGCCCCGCAAGTCCATCACTGTAAATGCCAGGAGCGCGACGTCAATCAAAGGCACGGATAGTAGAAATGACCGGCTGACTCGAGGCCAGCGCAACAGGTACCGGGCGGCCAGCCCGGCGAGGAGGACAATCCAGAAGGCAATCTCGCAGCCCACGATCAGCGCATACAGCATGGTTCCATCGGCGCTCACCGCTTTCCTTCCTCCGTGTCCTCGCCTGCGCCGCTACCGGCGAGACCTCCATTGTTTGCCTAACCCACCGTCGAAAGTGTTGCACATGGAGCCGTGGTTCACGGCCGACCGGTTCCTGTCATAAGCTCGAAAGAAACTCTCGTGCAGGCATCCGACGGGGCAACGGTCCCGGTCTGCACGAGTCTCGGTATGTTGTGAATCACGTCCATGAGGTCACCTGCTGGTACTGATGGTGCTCCGTCCTTCCTTGATGCAATCACACTCCCGTTGTCTGATGGAAAGCGACACCTGAACCGAAAAACACCAACAAGAGCGCGGCAAAATTCACGGAGAGTGTTATGAGCAGCGTTCGAACAACTCGGGCTGATGCCACTGACTCCGGATCGTCAAGCTCCTCGAACTCTTTTCGCCAGAGCCAGCGAAGAAAGCGCGCATTGTTTTGAATGGAATTGTTCAGAAACAGCGACGGACTGCCGAGCGACTCATGGACGACCGCATGCTCCCTCTCGAGTCTGCCGAACAACCGGCCGACCAGGAACAAGTAAGTCACAGTGCCGACAATCTGCGCGGCGAAAAGAGCCACCAAAGCCACCGATGAAAGTTCTGTCATAGTTGTCCACTGCTGCGGTTCATTCGGAGGGCCGGTCTTCGCGCCCGATTCGTTGCAATCGCTCGTTATGCGTCCATGATCCTGTTTCGGATGCGCTGTTCAACAACACGCGTCGTTACCTGCTTCATCTTCATTCCGCCGAACGCCACTCGTCAGCGGCGCATGGGTTTCCGAGCGTCGGCCGTACGGGAACAAGCAGTCCATAGGCCAGGGCACCCAGATCCGCCAAGGCAAACAGGACCGCCAAGCGACGCTTCCAAGGTGGCACTACCGGCTGCGGGAACATGCTGATGTTCTGGTGTATCCCCCGAATCGGCCCAGCTCTGCTTATCATTTTCGTCCGATCTCTTCAGGACTTGATGCGCTTATCGGGCATTTCGCGCGGACATGCGGCCGCAGCCGGCTCCATCCGGCAATGAAGATAGTGCCGTATCGCCGGTAGCGTCAATCTTGCAGGGTCATCGGGATGCCCACACTGGGGCTTATGTGGACTGACTCGTCGGAAGTCGAGCTGCGTTGGGCGGCTGGCCCCAGGCTGCGGCCGACAGGTCGAATCGCTCCCCTCGGAGGCTCCGCGTCCGGCTATCTTCTTTTTCGATCTATGAAGCTCTGAACGCGCTGTGACGTTTCCGCCGAAGCTTGCAGGACCGTCAGTGCCTCGACGGAGTAGTCGAACTCGGCGCGGTCGATGCCGCGATTGATCAGGCCCTTGCCGACGGCAAGGGTGAGGGAGGGATTCTCCGCAACCTTGGCAGCCAGCTCCAACGCCGTCGCCAGCAACTGTTCATGTGCGACCACCCGCTGAACCAAGCCGGCTTGCAGCGCCTGCTGCGCATCGAGTCGCTCACCGGCCATCACCATCAACTTCGTCATCTGCCTGCCGATGACATGGGGCGCTCGCAACACTCCATATCCCGGCACCAACCCGAGTGCAGCTTCCGGCATCCCGAACACGGCGCGGTCCGAGGCGAGCACGATGTCACACGCAAGCGTCAATTCGCAGCCGCCGCCGAGAGCCAAACCATTCACGGCTGCAATCACTGGCAGGGGACAGGTTTCGAGCGCGGCGAAGCCGTTCATTGCATCGATCTGATAGGCGCGCTTGCTCTCGAGGGTGGTCAGCGTCGCGAAGCCGGCGATATCGCCGCCCGCGCAGAATGCTTTGTCACCGGCGCCGGTAAGCACGATGGCACGCGTGCGCCCGTCGTTGCAGAGCTCATCGAGTACGCGGCGCAGGTCGCCCCAGAACTCGGCTGTGAGCGCATTGTGTTTTTCGACGCGATCGATCTGCAGCAACGTGACCGCATCATGGGGAACGATCTTGATCTGACCGACGCGGCGCTCGACGGAGTTATCTATGCTCATGGCGAAATCATGAATCTTGCAGGAACGACAGCACGGCGGCGCTGAAGGCATCGTTGCGATCGCCCGCGACCATGTGACCAGCGCCGGCAACGTCCACGTACTTCGCACTGGGAATCAGACCGAGGAAGTGGCGGACGTTCTCCGGTGTTACTAACTCGCTGCGTTGACCTCGTACTAGCAAGGTCGGCACGCGCACATTCCGCGCCGCCGCCTCGTACCGTTGCAATTGCAACTGCGGGCTAGCGTGAAGCTTGTCGAACAGTCTCGGGTCCCAGTGCCAGTAGTAGCGTCCATCCGCGCGCAAGCGCAGATTGCGTTGCAAGCCCGAAGTGCTGGCGGGGCGCGGTCGATGCGGCAGGTAAGCGGCGACGGCGTCGGCCGCTTCGTCCACGCTGGCAAAGCCGCGTGGATAGCCTTGCATGAAAGCGAAGATGCGTTCCTCGCCAGCCGGATCGACCATCGGAGTGACATCGACGAGCACCAGTTGACGCGCGATCTGCTCGGGCGTTTCGCCAATGGTCAGCAATGCGACGAAACCGCCGAGGGAGGCGCCGACGATGGCGGGCTTGCCGGGAATCTGCCGCAGCACCGAGCGAAGATCTTCCACTTGCAGATCGAGGGAATAATCGCCGTGCGCGTCCCAATCGCTGTCACCATGACCGCGCAGGTCCAGTGACACGACGTAGAACCCTGCCTCGACGAGTGCGCGAGCCGTGGAACCCCAGGCGTGTCGAGTCTGACCGCCACCATGAAGCAACACGACGGCGGGCGAGCCCGGGGCGCCGCCGACGTCGGCCGTCATCTGTAAACCATGTCCCTGAAGCTTCTGCGTGATCACGTGCGCAAGGGTCGGAAGAATTCGCGGATGTCGGCGGCCAGGGCCTCCGGTTCTTCCCACGCGGGGAAGTGACCGCCGGCGTCCAGGACCGTCCAACGTTGAATGTTATAAGTGCGCTCGGCCAGCGAGCGGGGCGCATGAATCGAACCGGCGGGGAATCGGGCATGCCCGGTCGGCAGATCGACCCGCGCTCCCTTGGGCAGAGCAGTGCGGCCTTGACGCAAGGAGTGATACAGGCCGAAGGAGCCGTTGATGCAACCGGTCAGCCAATACCAGGTGATGTTGTCGAGCAGGCTGTCGCGGTCGAAGCGTCGCTCGACCGCGCCGTCGCAATCGCTCCATTCGCGAAACTTCTCCACGAGCCAGGCCGCCAATCCCACCGGCGAATCGCTCAATCCATACGCGAGCGTCTGGGGCCGCGTTCCTTGAATGATCGCGTAGCCGGCGTCGTCGCGGTTCCAGCGAGCGACTTCGCTGGCGTATTCGCGCTCCTGGTCATCGGCAGGTTCCGAAGGGCGAGGCAGGATGAGCATCGTCAAGTGAATCCCCGCCAGCAATTCGGCGTGAGCGTGGGCGAGTCGAGTCGCGACATGGGCGCCCCAGTCGCCGCCGTGCGTACCGAAGCGAGAGTAACCGAGCACTCGTTGCATCAACGTCGCCATGATGTCGGCGATCGCTGCGAGGTCGCAGCGAGGCTGACCCGGACGGAATGACAATCCATAGCCCGGCAGAGAGGGAACGACGACGCTGAAGGCATCGCGAGCATCGCCGCCGAAGCGCGCCGGATCCGTCAGCAGCGGCAGGAGACGTGTGAATTCCAGGATGGAGCCGGGCCAGCCATGCAGCAGCAGCAGCGGCATGGGGGCCGGGCCGACGCCTCGCTCATGGATGTAGTGCAGGTCGATGCCGGCCAGCGGCACGC
Organism: uncultured Steroidobacter sp.; assembly: GCF_937958065.1. Lineage (GTDB taxonomy): Bacteria > Pseudomonadota > Gammaproteobacteria > Steroidobacterales > Steroidobacteraceae > Steroidobacter. Next base: position 80,482 of record NZ_CALFXI010000097.1, on the reverse strand, counting down.
TGAAATGGTGCAGCTGGTTCAGCGCTCGCTCCCGCTTGCGCCAGTCGTAACCGTCGCGCCAGTAATCGACCAGCGATTTGAGATAGCCGAGATCGGTGCCCTGTCGCCAGTCGGCCGCAGCTTCGGGCTGGTCGGGCCAGCGCGTGCTCGCCAGCCGCGCGCGCAGATCGCTCAGCGCCTGGTCTGCAAAGTGGATGGTCACCGGCTGGGGCATGAAGCAACCATGCCGCACCCCCGAGCCCCTGTTGCCTATCGAAAGATAGAAGACCCCGACGCGGCCGGGCGGCAGTGTGGCTCGATCGGGACAGCAGGATCGTGCATTGAGCTCCGTGACCCCCTCCGACAGCCTCGCTGACAGCGCCGTCAGCTCGCGTATTCCGGCGCACGCCCAGAGCGGCAACTATGCGTGGTATGTACTGTTCCTGCTCACGTTCGCGTACACCGTCGCGTTCATCGACCGGCAGGTGCTCAACCTGCTGGTGGAGGACATCAAGCGCGACCTGCTGTTGACCGACACGCAGCTGAGCCTCTTGCAGGGCATTGCCTTCATGGGCTCGTACATCGTGTTCTCGCCGCTGTTTGGCCGCTGGGCCGATGTCGCCAATCGCCGCAACATCCTCGTGGCAGGGATCGCGACGTGGAGCGTGTTCTCTGCCGCGTGTGGTCTGGCCGAGAACTACTGGCAGCTGTTCCTGGCGCGGGTTGCGGTCGGCGCGGCCGAAGCGTCGCTCGCCCCAGCGGCGTGGTCCTTGATCGCGGACTACTTCAATCGCGAGCGGCTGCCGCGAGCCATGAGCATCTACTTGATGGGGCCGTACATTGGCGGCGGGCTGGCGATGATCGCCGGCGGCATGGTCATCGGTTCCATGGGCGGATTGCGCGAGACGTTGCCGATGCTCGCGGGCTTGGAGCCCTGGCAGCTGACCTTCGTGATCATCGGACTGCCGGGCGTGATCCTCGCGCTGGTGTTGCTGACCATCCGTGAGCCGATGCGGGGCACGCACAATGCGGCCGGCACGCATGATCGCAAGTTCTCGATTCGGGAAGTGATGGCCTTCCTGTGGCAGGGGCGGGCGTTCTACGTGCGCTTCTATCTGGGCATGGCGTTGATCGTGATCGTGCTGTATGCGCTGCCTGCGTGGATACCGGCATTCCTGATGCGGGCGCACGGAGCGAATCCGACCACGGTGGGACTGCAATACGGCGTGCTCGTGCTGATCATGGGATCCGCCGGCGTGCTCAGTGGTCCCTTCGTGGATCGTTGGCTGGCGCGCCGAGGCCACATCGACAGCTCGATTCGTACCGCCGCGATCGCCAGCATCGCATTGACCGTGTTCACTGCCGCTTTGCCCTTGATGCCGGGCTTCTACGGCGCGCTGGTGGCCGCGGCCGGCGGCACCTTCTTTTATAGCTTGCCGCAAGCCATGTCGGCAGCTGCGCTGCAACTCGCCACGCCCAACCGCATGCGAGGCATCGTCGCTTCCTTGTATCTGTTCGTGCTGTCCGTGATCGGACTCGGTGCGGCGCCGACCGTCGTCGCGCTCGTGACCGATCGCGTGTTTGGCGATGCGTCCAAAGTGGGCGTGTCTCTCGCTGTCGTTTGCGCGACCAGCGCTGCTGGCGCGGCGCTACTGCTGTTCTCGTCGTTGCCGCACTATCGGCGTGCGCTCGAACATAGCCGGGAGGTGGCGTGAGTATCGAATCTATCCCGGCCTATCTTTGGGTAGGTTTGCTCGTGCACGTCAACGCCTAGTTTGAGTGCCGAAACGTTTTCAGACAGACCGAGGTGAGGGGGATGAGTCATTACAAGAAGCGAATCAGCGCCGCCGCCCTGCAGTTTGCGACGCTTGGTTTTGCTGCATCTGTCGTGCCGGTGTCGTTGACGCATGCACAGACGGAGGGCCAAGCGGTGAACACCACCTCGGTGTTGCTGGAAACCGTGATGGTGAGCGCGCGCAAGCGTGCCACGAACGAAGCGGCCGAAGACACGCCCATCGCGATCTCCGCGTTCGGTGCGCAACAGCTCGACGCAGTGTTCGCGGACAATCTCGACGACATCGGCAAGCTCGCGCCCAGTGTGGGCCTGAAGCCCACCAGCCAGGTGGGCGGGCAGAACTTCACGATTCGCGGCATGGGCGTCTCGGGCACGACGCCATCGGATGAGCCCGCGGTCGGCATCGTGCAGGACGGCGTTTACTGGGGCTCGAACTATGGCGCGATGCTCGACACGTTCGACGTGGAATCCATCGAAATTCTGCGCGGCCCGCAGGGAACATTGTTCGGCCGCAACGTCACGGGCGGCGCGGTACTGGTGCGCACAGCGCGGCCGACGGGAGATTTCGACTTCGCGGCGCAGACCGTCGTTGGCAACTACGGCCGCTTCGACCTGTCGGGCAAGATCGAAGCTCCGCTGATCCAGGACAAGCTCGCGGTCAAGCTGTCGGTGCTGGATCGCAACCTGGACGGCTATTATCACAACCTCGCCACCGGCAAGGATTTCGGCGAGAACGATTCGACGCTGGTGCGCGGCACGCTGCTCGCGACGCCCACCGACAACTTCGAAGCGTCGCTGATCCTGGAGAACTACCAGCAGGACGGCGATTCCACCGCGGCGGTCGGCTGGGAGACGCCGGGCAACGGTCCGTACAACGATGGCTTCCGTCAGCCGCGCGACTGGTGGAGCGTGCAGCTGGACAATCCCGGCTACTCCAAGATCGAAGTCAACATGGGCGTGCTGGAGCTGAACTGGGAAGTGCTGGCCGGCAAGTTCACTTCGATCACCGGCTATCGGGACGTCGAGGTGGACAACACCACCGATTTCGACGGCTCGCAGTTCAGCTATTTCAACCAGTCCATCCTGTTCGACCAGCATCAGTTCAGCCAGGAGCTGCTGTATTCCTCCGACTTTGACGGGCGCGTGAACTTCACCGCCGGTCTGTACTACTTCACCCAGGAATATACGCACACCGAAGGGCGCGATCTGAATCGGCACACGACCCTCACCTTGACACGCGCCAATCTGGATCAGAAATCCTACGCCGCCTTCGGCGAAGCCGACATCAAGCTCGCGGATCGCTGGACGTTGACGCTCGGCGCCCGTTACACCGAAGAGACCAAGGAAGCGAAGAGCGTGCCGTTCACGCCGACCGCGAATTTGTGCGCCGACGGCACGATCTACGGCTTCGAGGATTGCGTGTTCCCGTACGGACCGAGCGATGAGCACACCTGGAGCGACTTCTCGCCGAAGGTGGTGCTCGGCTTCAGACCAGTCGACGGGCACATGATGTATGCAAGCGCGACGCGCGGCTTCCGTAGCGGTGGCTACAGTCTGCGCGGCAATCCTCTCTTCGAGCCGTTCGACGCCGAAGAAGTGACTGCGTTCGAGCTGGGCTACAAAGGCGAGCTGCTGGACGGCCTGGTGCGCCTGAACGCCGCCGGCTACGTCAACAAGTACAAAGATCTGCAGCGCACGGTGCTGGGTGTCGATCCGGTGTTCGGCGTGGTGCAGTCGACGTTCAACGTCGCCGACGCCACCATTCAGGGCATCGAGCTCGATGTGGTCGCCCAGGTCACGGATCATCTGGTGCTGACGGCCGGTTACGGCTACACCGACGCCAGTTACGACTCCGCGGTCGCCGGCTTCGACACCAATCTGGCCTTCGTGCGCGTGCCCGAAAACACCGCGGCTGCCAGCGCTACCTATACTTTCAACCTGGATCAGCTCGGCACCCTGTCGTTGCGCGGCGGTGTGACCTACACCGACAAGGAATATTTCAACGACGCCAACACCGTCTCCGGTCCGGCCTACACGCTGGTGGATGCGAGTGTCGACTACGAAACCCTGAATCGGAAATGGAAGGTGTCGCTGTTCGGCAAGAACCTCACCAAGGAGGAATATTCCATCTGGGGTTCCACGCTGGGCGCGCTCGGCGCCAATCGGTTCATCGGCGCGCCCCTCACCTGGGGCGTGCGCATCGGCTATGACTTCTGACGGATACCATGACTGACGCGTTTATTTTCGATCACGCCCGGACGCCGCGCGGCAAGGGCCGGCCCGATGGTTCGCTGCACGAGATCACATCCGTGCAGCTGGCCGCTCAGGTCCTGCGAGCCCTGGCCGAGCGCAACCAGCTCGATACGGCTTTGATAGATGATGTCGTGCTCGGCTGCGCGCAGCCGGTGGGCGAGCAGGGTGGAAACATCGGCAGGGCGGCGGTGCTGGCGGCAGACTATGCGCAGACTGTCGCCGGGCAACAGGTGCATCGGTTCTGTGCTTCTGCCCTGGAAGCGGTGAACGCAGCGGCGGCGCAAGTGATGACGGGCGCTGCCGACGCAGCCATCGGCGGCGGCGTCGAATCGATGTCGCGTACCGTGATGGGTGCCGATAGCGGCGCCTGGTCGGCTGATCCCTGGTTTGCTTATCACAACTATTTTGCGCCTCAGGGGATCGGCGCCGACGTGATCGCGACGCTCGATGGATTCACGCGTGAAGACGTCGACGACTACGCGGTCGAGAGCCAGCGCCGTGCGGCCATAGCCTGGCAGCAAGGACGATTTCGCAAGGCCATCGTTCCGGTCCGCGATCTGATCGGCGAAGTCGTGCTGGATCACGACGAGCACATGCGGCCCGACACGACGCGCGAAGCGCTCGCCAAGCTCAAGCCTTCGTTCGTGGGGCTGGGGCAGATGGGCTTCGATGCCGTGGCCATGCAGAAGTACCCGCAGATCGAAGCGGTGCGGCACGTACATCACGGCGGCAATTCCAGCGGCATCGTCGACGGGGCGGCGGCAGTGCTGGTTGGAAACAAAGCATTCGGCGAGCGCACCGGCTTGAAGCCACGCGCGCGTATCATGGCATTCACGTCCATCGGCAGCGAGCCGACGATCATGCTGACCGCGCCCGCGGCGGTCACGCACAAGCTGCTCAAGCGTTGTGGCATGTCGCTCGACAACATCGACCTGTTCGAGATCAACGAGGCGTTCGCTGCCGTGGTGCTGCGTTACATGCGGGCGCTCGATCTCGATCCGCAGAAAGTGAATGTCAACGGGGGCGCGATCGCGATGGGCCATCCGCTCGGGGCCACCGGCGCGATCATTCTTGGCATCGTGCTGGATGAACTGGAGCGGCGGGACCTGAATACCGCCTTGATCACGCTGTGCGCGGGTAATGGGCTGGGCACCGCCACCATTATCGAAAGGGTTTGACCGGATGAAGACGTTACGGCTCGACGTGGATGCCGAGGGCATCGCGCTGATTACTTTGGATGCTGCCGACAAGCCCATGAACGTGGTATCGCCACAGTTCATCGACGACATGATCGCCGCGATCGAGCGCGTCGCGGGCGACGCAGCCATCAAGGGCGCGATCATCACCTCCGCCAAGCCGGCGTTCATGGCCGGCGCGGATCTCAAATACATTCTGGGCATCGCCGGTGGCGCGTTGACGCTGAAACAGGCGTACGCGTTCAGTCAGAAGCCCTCGGTGCAAATGCATCGACGCATGGAAACCTGCGGCAAGCCGTTCGTCGCTGCGATCAATGGGCTCGCCTTGGGCGGGGGCTATGAGCTGGCGCTCGCCTGTCATCACCGGGTCATCGTCGACGATCCCAAAGCAGTCGTGGGATTGCCCGAAGTCACCGTCGGTTTGCTGCCTGGCTCGGGGGGCACGCAACGACTCGCTCGCATGGTGGGTGTCGAGAAGGCGGCGGCGTTGCTGCTCGAAGGCCGCCAGGTGCCGCCGGCCGAGGCGTTGCAACTCGGCATGGTGGATCAGGTCGTGCCTGCGGCGCAGCTGCTGAGTGCAGCTCGCGAGTGGTTGTTGAAATCACCGAACGCCGTTCGTGCCTGGGACGTCAAAGGCTATCGCGGCAGCAATGGTCTGCTGAATCCCACGATCGTCAAGGTGATGAGCGAGCGGCCGGCGCAACTGGCCGCCAGCACTCGTCGCAACTATCCGGCACCCATCGCCATCCTGGATTGTCTGTTTCAGGGCACGCTGTTGCCGTTCGACAAGGCGTTGCAAGTGGAGTCGAAGCACTTCGCGCGCTTGCTGTGCGATCCCGTCGCGCGAAATCTGATTCGCACCAGCTTCGTGAATCGTGGCGAAGCGACCAAGCTGGCGCGTCGTCCGCAGGACGTCGCCAAGTCCAAGGTCACGCGCGTCGGAGTGCTCGGTGCGGGCATGATGGGCTCGGGCATCGCTTACGTGTCGGCGGTGGCCGGCATTGATGTGGTGTTGTTGGACAGCACGCAGGAGCAGGCGGAGAAGGGCAAGCAATACTCGGCGAAGTTGCTCGCGAAGGCGGTGGAGCGAGGCAAGCAAACGAAAGAGGCGGCGGATGCCATCCTCGCGCGCATCAAGCCGACGACCGATTACGCAGATCTCGCGGGTTGCGAGCTGGTCGTCGAAGCGGTCTTCGAGGACGTTGCCATCAAGGCGGACGTGACCAAACGTGCCGAAGCGGTGCTGGCGGACTCGGCGATTTTTGCGAGCAACACGTCGACTCTGCCCATCACCAAACTGGCGGAAGCGTCCAGGCGTCCGGCGCAGTTCATCGGCTTGCATTTCTTCTCGCCGGTGGATCGGATGCCGCTGGTCGAAGTCATCCTGGGCAAGCACACCAGCCAGGAAACCTTGGCGAAGTCGCTGGACTTCATCGCGCAACTGCGCATGACACCCATCGTGGTCAACGATTCGCGCGGCTTCTACACCAGCCGCGTGTTCCAGACCTTCATTCATGAAGGCATGCGAATGCTGGAAGAGGGAATCGAGCCGGCGCGGATCGAGAACGCAGCCATTGCGGCTGGCTTTCCGGTCGGCCCGCTGGCGTTGCTCGATGAGGTGACGATCGAGCTGCCGTGGAAGATCGTGCAGGAGGCGGAAGCGGCGCTCGGCGCGAACTATGTGCGGCCGTGCGCTTACGATGTCATGCGTCGCATGCTGTACGAGATCAAGCGGCCGGGTCGTCGCGCGGGCGGCGGCTTCTACGAGTATCCGGCGGATGCGCCGAAACATTTGTGGCCGGGTTTGTCGGCGGCATTTCCGCCGGCGCGCCGTCAACCGGAGATCGGCGAGGTTCGCGATCGCCTGCTGTACATCCAGGCCATCGAGACCGCGCGCTGCCTGGAAGAAGGCGTGCTGACCCATCCGGCCGACGCGGATATCGGCGCGTTGCTGGGCTGGGGATTCCCGGCCTGGACCGGCGGGCCGCTGTCTTTCATCGAAACCGTGGGACTCGAGAAGTTCGTCGACAACGCGGAGCGCATGGCTGCGAAATATGGCTCGCGATTCGCCCCGTCCGATTGGCTGCGTGCACGGGCCGAACAGGGCGAGAATTTCTATCGGGCAGCTGTGCCGCACACGGCTGCGGCCTGAGCCATGCGTCGCTTGATCTTCGATGCGGATCACGACGCGTTTCGCGCCACCGTCCGCCGCTTCTTTCGGAACGAGATCGGGCCGCATGCCGCGCGCTGGCGCGAGCAAGGGCATGTCGATCGCTGGGCGTACACCAAGGCTGGCGAGCAAGGCTATCTGCTGATGTGGGCCGACGAGCGTTACGGCGGCGCCGGCGTCGACGATTTCCGCTACGAGCAGATCGTCTACGAGGAAAACATCCGGCACGGCGAGCCCGGCTTCTACATCAATCTGCATTCGGGCCTGGTGGCGCCGTATCTGGGCGAGCTGGGCGATGAAGAACAGAAGCAGCGCTGGCTGCCGAAGTGCGCCAGCGGCGAGCACATTCTCGCCGTCGCGATGACCGAGCCAGGATCCGGCAGCGATCTCGCCGGAATGAAATCCACCGCGGTGGATCGGGGCGATCACTGGCTGCTGAATGGCTCCAAGACCTATATCTCGAACGGCCAGCTCGCCGATCTGATCGTGGTGGCGGCGCGTACCGTGCCCGAGCAGCGCTATGGCATCGGCTTGTTCGTGGTCGAAGCCGACATGCCGGGGTTCCGGCGCGGCAACCGGCTGCACAAGATGGGCCTGCACGCGCAGGACACGTCCGAGCTGTTCTTCGACAACGTGGTCGTTCCCAAGCGCAATGTGCTGGGCGATGCCACGCAGGGTTTTTCTTATCTGCAACGCTTTCTGGTCGGCGAGCGCCTGATCGCCGCGATCGATTCGATGGCGGCGGCGCAGACGGCGTTCGATATCACGCTCGAATTCATCCAGAACCGCCGCGCGTTCGGCCGGCCCGTCGGCACCTTTCAGAACAGCCGTTTCGTGATGGCGGGGCTGCGCGCCGAGATCGATTCGGCACAGACCTTCGTCGACCAATGCGTGCTCGAATTCAATGCGGATCGACTCACCGCGGACGAGGTCGCTGGCGCGAAACTGGTCGCCAGTGAAGTCGAGGGCCGCGTCGTCGATGCTTGCGTACAGCTGCACGGCGGCGCCGGCTACATGGATGAATATCGCATCAGCCGGCTGTACACCGAGGCGCGCGTGTCACGCATCTTCGCCGGGAGCTCGGAGATCATGAAGGAAATCATCGGCCGCAACCTCGGCCTGGACGAGCGCAAGCTGAAGTGACCGATCGCAAACGTCATGCAGGAATGACGGCTTGCGCGCGACGTACATGCGCCATCGACCCTTCGCATAGCTAAACACGGTCGTCGCCGCGCTGCCTCGAAACCGCGCCTGATGCACGGGCGTAGTACTCATAGGCAGTGATGAGGGACACATCGTGAATTCGAAGCTTGTGCTGTCGGTGCTGTTGGGTTGTGGTTGGTTCGTATCGGCCGGCGCCGCGGAAGACCCCGCGAAAAGCAGTGTGTTGAAACAATGCGAGTCGGCCAGGGGGGAGGTGAAGAGCGAGTGCCAGGAGGTCGCGAAGGAAATCATCAGGGAGGATGCGCCGACGCAGCAGCGCACCGATAAATCTCCTCAACACGTCACGCACTCCAGTCCGGCGATGACCAGCCCGCAGGAAGCCAAGCGCGAGGCGGCGAAGAACAAACCCAAGCCGGCGCCGGAAGCGAAGTCATCTCCTGAGCGAAGTCAGTAACGCGGGAGTAAGGGCGACGTCAGTCGCTGCGGAACTTTGAATCGATTGGAGGGCGCATCCGCCACCAGTCGGCGTCGGCAGGGCGGGTTCGCTGAATGGGTTCGCACCCGGGGTTCTCCGAGGCCTCCCGCCTGGTGGTCGTAGCGATTGTTGCGCCGTTTGAATCTCAACTTGTCCTTAAGATTCAAAAGGATAGACTCCTGCGATCCATTTCCGGATCCCGCTCCTAACGCTGCTGCAAACCATTATCAGGCGGGAATCGTTCGCATTTAGAATCGTATGGCGGTATAACAGGCGCACTTCCCTGGGATCATCGTCATGCTGAGCGCGTCCGCGATTCGTCGTTGGTATTGGGTGCACAAGTGGACCAGCCTGGTGTCCACGCTGTTTCTGCTGATGTTGTGCATCACCGGCCTGCCGCTGATTTTCTATCACGAGATCGATCATGCGACCGGCTACTCGATCGAGCCGCCCGAACTGCCGGGCGTGACCGGCAGAGTCAGCCTCGACGAAATCGTTTCGGCGGCGCGCGAGAAGCGGCCGCAGGATGTCGTGACATTCGTCTTGCGAGATCCCGACGAGCCGGAGGCGTGGTTCGTGTCCATGGCCGAGACGCCACAGTCGCCCGAGACTTCGGCGTTTTATATGTTCGACGCGCGCACCGGCGATTTCCTGCACGACTATCCGTTGAACCAGGGCTTCATGAATTTCATGTTCCGCCTGCACTACGACATGTTCGCGGGGCTGCCGGGCACGCTGTTCCTCGGTTTCATGGGCTTGCTGCTGGCTGCCTCGCTGGTGTCGGGCACCGTGGTTTACGGACCTTTCATGCGCAAGCTGCCGTTCGGCACCGTGCGCCACGGACGCTCGTCGCGACTGAAGTGGCTGGATCTGCACAATCTGCTCGGTATCGCCACCTTGATCTGGTTGCTGACCGTGGGGGTGACCGGAGTCATCAACACCCTGGCGATTCCGATTCTCGGCGTGTGGCAACAGACCGAGATGAGCGAGATGACCGCGAAATACCAGAACGAGCCGCCGGTCGAGCGGCTCAGCTCGGCGGACGACGCGGTGAAGAAGGCGCTCGCGACGGTGCCGGGCACCGAGTTGAGCTTCATGGCGTTTCCAGGCACGAACTTCTCCAGTCCGCATCATTACGTGGCCTTCATGTATGGCGCGACGCCGCTGACCTCCAAGTTGCTGACGCCGGTGCTGATCGACGCGGCCAATGGCGAGATCGTGGATAGCCGCTCGCTGCCCTGGTACGTCAAGGCGCTGCTGCTTTCGCAGCCGCTGCACTTCGGCGACTACGGCGGCATGGTGCTGAAGATTCTCTGGGCGTTGCTCGACGTGCTCGCGATCGTCGTGCTCGGCAGCGGCGTGTATCTGTGGATCAAGAAACGCAACGTTCCCATCGAAGCGCGACTGGGGGCGCTCGCCGCTGAAGGAGCTGCGCCATGAGTGCGAAAGCACCGATCCGCGTGTGGACCGCACCCATCGTGCTCGGTGTGCTGTCGACAGTGGGGCTGATCTCCGCGTTGCTTTCCGACTCGGCGGGCGACGTCCTTGCGTGGCTCACTCTCGGCGCGCCGGTGGCCGTCGTCTTGTGGTACGCGCCCCGGCGTCAACGCTGACCAGCGCCGCCCATTGGACAGGCTCGGCGTCGCTCGGGCCTGTCGGTTGCGACTGCCGCGAGCCCAGTTGCACAATACAGCCGGTATGAATGCCAAGCTCGATAACGCCGCGCTGGCCGTCAACTCCGGCTGTGCCATCAATCTCCTGACCGCCGCGGCTCCTTATTCAATCGCTGTTCGTTCCTACGGCAACCAGAGCACCGTCGACACGCACGAGTTCTCCCAGTTCGTGTTGCCGCTCGCCGGGGAGCTGTCGATGGACATCGCGGGACGACAGGCGGTGGTGGATAGAACGGTCGCCGCTTACGTGGAGGCGGGCTCTCGACATGATCAGGTGAGCGATCGTGCCAACCGTTCATTGATCCTGGACCTGCATCCTCGTGACCTCGATGCGCGTACCGCGGATCGTCTGGCATCGCGTCCGTTCCTTTCGCTGACGCCGCAAGCAAACAACCTGATCGACTACATGGGCGCGCAACTGGCGAGCGAGCGCATGGCTCCTCACAAACTGCAGTTGTGGGTGCCATTGCTGGTCGACGCGCTGCTGGGCGACGAGCCGCAATTGCCGTCACGATTGGCGCGCTTGATCTCGGCCGTCGAGGCAGATCTCGCCAGGAACTGGACCGTGGAACACATGGCTGAGAAGGTGGGCGTCAGCACCAGCCGGCTCCATGCGATCTTTCAAGAAACGCTCGGCAAATCTCCTCGCGCGTGGCTCAGCGATCTTCGCCTGGAGCGTGTGTGCCGCCTGTTGACCAGCACGGACCTGCCGATCGCCGAGCTGGCTTATCGCATCGGCTACGCAGATCAGAGTGCATTGACGCGCGCCCTGCGCAAGGCGACCGGGCTGACGCCGGCGGCCTATCGACGTCAGGCAAGAGTCCGGGACTAAAACGCGAGAGTCTGGGTCAAGACTGCGTAGCGACGTAGGCATACCTTGCGCGTTCGCGGAGGCATGCATGCGGAACGATGGGCGGACAATTGCCGGTGTCGCATATGGCATCGGCGCGGGCGCGCTGTGGGGGTTGGTGTTTCTGGCGCCGGAGCTCGTGCCGGAGTTCGGCCCGTTGCAGCTGACCATCGGCCGCTATTTGTTCTACGGCCTGTTTTCTGTGTGTCTGATCGCGCCGATCTGGCGCAAGCTCATGCCGCTGCTGGGCCGACGCGAGTGGCTCGCGTTGGGCTGGCTGGCGCTCACGGGCAACGTTCTCTATTACATCCTGTTGTCGAGCGCCGTTCGTCTCGGCGGTATTGCAATGACCTCGCTCGTCATTGGCTTCCTTCCCGTTGCCGTGACTATCGTCGGCAGCCGTGATCAAGGTGCGGTGCCGTTGCGGCGGCTCGTGCCGTCACTCGTGCTCAGTGCGCTTGGCGCCGTGTGCATCGGATGGCAGGCGCTCGCTGCGCCAGCGGCTACGTCTGTTTTGAAACAAGCGGTCGGATTGCTTTGCGCAGTGGGAGCGCTGGTTTCATGGACGTGCTATGCGGTCGGCAACAGCCGCTGGCTGGTGCGGCTCGAGCACGTGTCGGCGCACGAATGGAATCTGCTCACTGGCGTGGTGACGTGCATCCAAGCGCTCCTGCTGGTTCCCGTTGCTTTGGTGCTTGCCACCGAATCTCACACCGCGCCGTCCTGGGCGAAGCTCGCCGGGGTGGCCGCAGGCGTAGCCATCCTGGCCTCGATGGTCGGCAATTCGCTGTGGAACCGCATGAGCAAGCTGCTGCCGCTCACGCTGGTGGGGCAGATGATTCTGTTCGAAACCCTGTTTGCACTGGTGTACGGATTTCTGTGGGAGCAGCGCCTGCCCACCGTGCTCGAATGTGTTGCGTTCATGCTGGTGGTTCTCAGCGTGGTTTCATGCCTGGCCGCGCACGCGCAGCCAGCTCGCCGAGTGTCAGCGCCTGCCCTCTGATCAGTGCGTCATCCGGGACCGCGGGAGGGCGCCAGTTGAATGCCCGGATACCAGCCGCTGCGGGCGAGGAACGCTTTCACGTCGCTCATTCCCAGGATGTCCCGGAACGCCTGGGACTTGTCGGGGTGCTGCTGGTAGTAGGATTTGACGATTCGATAACCCACCCAGTAGCCGAGATCACCAGGCTGTTGCAGCGTGCTGTTGTCCAGCCATTTGGACAGATCGGTGTCGTCCTGGTCGGCGACGAAGGCGGTCTCGATCTCCTTCTCGCGGCCTTGGGTCAACGGGCCGAAGTGCGAATAGGCGGTGTTGCCCGAGGTGAGCTCCGCTACGAATTCGGCGGCGCCTTCCAGCAGCGAGCGTTGCAATACTGTGGGTCGCTCTTGATCCAGTTCCGCGGCGGCCACTTGTTGAACGTGTGCGTACTCGTGCGTGATCACGTGCACGAAACGGTCCTCGAGATTCGGAGTGAACCAGTCGACCGCGCACAGCGCTTCGAGGCCGATCTGCAAGCCCGTGGTGGGATAGCCAACGCCCACCGGCCTGCCGCGACCCACGACGATCGTGACCGGCGGAATGCGGGCTTGCGGATAAAGGCGCACCAGCTCGCGCAATGAGAGTTCCAGGCGTTGCCGAACGCGCGGCAGGACGGCGAGGCAGCGTTTGGCGTCGAGGTACATCTGCGGCTGCTTCGCGATGTTGTCGGCGATGCTCTGTGCGGTCACATTGCGAAGCTTCGCCAGCGTGTGCAGCCCCGCAGTGCCCGCGTCCAGATAGTCACGCTGGAGCTGCTCGACGCTCGGTCGGCCGCTCGTGGCATCGTAAATCTCGTAGAAGCGCTCGACGTCTTCGATCTGAATCTCGGGGCCTTGCGCGGCTGCGGCCGAGGCCGAGCATGCGAAGCTACAGATCAGAACGGCCAGGCCAAATCCCTGCATGGTTTGTCGCTCCTTTTGGCATCGTGGCGTTCTGACGCGCCTTTCGAGCCGAAGGTTGCACGAACCTTACAGTCTTTCAGCGCGCGCGAGCGCGGCGGGATCGTCGGAAAAGATAAATTACCAACGCCACCGCGGCCACCACACACAGAATCGGCGCCACGATTGCGAGAATGGAGATGGTCGCGGCGCTCGCGGTCTCGGCGGTACTGACGGCGGGATTGCCCAGGCCGCCGGTGAACGTCGTGCTCTTCAGCCGGAGCAGGGCAGCCCCGGTCTTGGTGATGCCGGCCATCCCGCCGCCCGCGATCAGTGCGACCGGCCATTTGGCCTCGGGGGGCAGATCCACCATCACCGATGCACTGGCCAGCACACCGGCCACGATCGCCAACGGACCGGCCAGCACATCGAGCAGGTGATCGACGCCCGGAACATAAAAAGCGAGCGTCTCGATGGCAGCGGCCGTAGCCAGGGCGATCAAGGCGGGCGTGCTTTGCAGCCATTGGAACGAGTCGGCCAGCGGGATGTATCCGGCGCGCGCCGCGAGCCCCGCTACGAGCAGCGGCACGAACACTCGAAAGCCGGTCGCCGCCGCGAGTCCAATGCCGAGCGCGATGCTGAAGAGCGTGTTCAGTGAGAGGTCCACCGTCAGTAAAGGTCAGGCGGGACATTCTGTTCCATTTGTCAGCGAAGCGCGATGGGCTGGCGGAGACGACGGGCACCTCGGATGCCCGTCGTCACGAGGGGAGGCGATCAGAAGGACTTGTTGATGGTCAAGCCGTAGGTGCGAGGGTCGCCCAGCTGCGCGACGACCAGGCCGGTGCTGCCCGACTGCGTGGACAGGAACTCGAAATAGTTCTTGTCGAACGCGTTGCGCACCCAGCCATAGACGTTCCACCCTTCGCCGAAGCGGGCGCCAGCGCGGAAGTTCGCCAGCGAATAACCCGACACATCGGTATAGATCGAGCGCGACGGGTTCGAGGAGAACTTGGAACGATAGCTGCCGTCGAACGCGAAGTACGCGCCGCCATCCGAACCGAGCGCAGCCAGCGGCAAGTCATATTCGAAACCGTACGACAGCGCCACCTTGGAAATGCCCGGCAACCACTGGCCGGAAATATCGCAAGCGGGCGGGCTGAAACCGCCCGGCGTGCCGGGCGCGCTCGGCGGATTCGCGGCGCTCGCAGCCGTTCCGCCCGACAGCTCCGGCGGGCACGGCGCATCCGGGAATTTCACATACTCGTGATCCGTGTAGGCGCCGTTGACGAACACGTTCAGATTCTCGATCGGCCGCGTGCTCAATTCCAATTCCACGCCGCGCACTCGCACCTTATCGGCGTTCGCGAGATAACCGCGGATCACGTTGGCCTGGCTGTTGGTGACCGTCGCCTGGTAATCGTCGATGTCCGTCCAGAATGCCGACAGGTTGAGCGTCACGCTCTTCGAGAACAACTGGGTCTTCAGGCCGGCCTCGTAATGATTTGTCTTTTCCGGTGCGACGGTTTCCACCGCGGTGATCGGCTGGTTGTTCGCATCCAGCGGCAAGCCCGACAGGTTGATGCCGCCGGATTTGAAGGAGCGCGCATAAGTCACATACGCGAGCACGTCATCGCTCAGGTCGTACGACACGGTGAAGTCGCCCGACACGTTGGTGTCGTCGAACTTGGGTTCATAGCTTTGCGGCGCGAGCACACCGAGCTGCGCGGCGGTGAGCGGCGTGTTGGTCGCATTCGTCACCGTTGCGATGTACTTGCCTTCCTTCTTGTCGTAATTGACGCGCAGACCCGGCTGCAGGCGCAGATCGTCGGTGATGTGCCAGGTCAGCTGACCGAAGGCCGCGACGCTGGTGTTCTTCAGACCGATCTCGTTCTCCGAGCGCAGACCGTCGAGGATGGCCGGATTGTTCGCATTCGCGCCGCTCAACAACCAGCGGCTGGCGAGCGGACCTTGCTCCTGCACCCCGGCGGTATCGACCGTTTGATAGAAGCCGTACACGCCGACCACGTAGTCGAGCTTGTCGCCGGAGGCCGAGTAGCGCAGCTCCTGCGAGTACTGACGCTGCTTGGACGGATTCGCGGACACCGTGGTGATCGGCAGGCCGATGAAGTCACGATCGTTCGACGGACCCCAGTCCCACTTGCGATAGGCGCTCACCGAGGTGAGCTGACCGGAGCCGATGTTCCATTCGGCGAGCGCGGAAGCACCGCCGAATTGCTGGATGGCGGTGAGCGGCGAGTCCAGATCGGTCAGGCGATCGAATGGATCGAAGCTCGGCGGCCGATAGTTGCCGGATGCCGCGGCGAGCGCGTCGTATTGACGGTTGAGCGGCCGCTGCGTCGAACCGGTCTTCGCCCACACTTGTCCGTAGCCGATCGGATCCTGCTCGGTGTAGTCGGCGGAGAAGGTGACTTTGAAATCGCGGCTCGCCTGCCACAGCAGCTGGCCCTTGACGCCGCGATTGTCGAGCTCGTTGATGTGCTGCCCCGTGGCGACGTTATAGATGGTCCCGTCGCGCGAGGTGTACGAGGCGCTCAGCCGGCCGGCCAGCTTGTCGCCGATCAACGGGCCGGACACCGACGCCTTGCTCTGCAGGTAATCGTAATTGCCGTGCGTCAGCTCGACGCGGGCTTCCGGCGTAAACGTCGGTTTGCGCGACGTGATGTTGACGGCGCCGGCAGTGGTGTTCTTGCCGTACAGCGTGCCCTGCGGTCCGCGCAGGATCTCGACGCGTTCGACGTCGAGGAAGTCGAACGTCGCGGTGGCGTTACGGTTGTAATAAACCTGGTCGATGTAGATGCCCACACCGGGTTCGATGCCGTCGTTGGTGAGACCGAACGGCGTGCCCAGGCCGCGAATGTTCACGCTGGAATTGCGCGGGTTGCTGGAATAGAACTGCACCGACGGCTGCAGTTGCGACAGGCGGCCGACGTTGATGGTGCCGGTCTGTTCGATCGCATCGGCATTGAGCACCGAAACGGCCAGCGGCACGTCCTGAATCGCTTCTTCGCGGCGCCGTGCGGTAACCGTCACGCTCTCGATGCGTGAATCCGCCACCGCGTTCGTGGTGCTGTCGCTCTCCGCAGCGAGCGCCGGATTTGCGCTCCCCGCAACGATCAAAGCGAGCAGGGCGGAGTAGCCCAAGGACTCGCCGTTATTCTGTGGTCCGCGCATTGTTGTGATCCTTGATGAGTGGCCAGTCGGCAGCGCCTGAGTGCTGCCGTTCGTGGGGCTATCCTAGGAGCTGCTCGATACCGGTTCAGTCGCAGAGCGGTCACGAAACGGTCACCTTTCATGCCGGGCGGCCATCAGCAGATCACGAATAGTTACCTGGGCCGCAACATTTCCGTCATGCACCGCCCCTAGCATGTGCGGTCATTTTTCGGGTCGGGGAACCGGTGTCGGAGCGAACGGAAACAGCGGGGGACAGGGATTTCCCTCTGGAGGATGTCGAACGAACACGCTGGTTCATGCATCACATCCTGCCGCATGAGGCGGCCCTGCGAGGCTGGCTGGCACGCCGGCGTGCGCCTGCGGCATTCGACGTCGATGACATCGTGCAGGAGAGTTATGCATTGCTGGCCGAGCGCGAGCGCGTCGACGATATCTTGAATCCGCGCGCCTACCTGTTTCAGGTGGCGCACTCATTAGTGGTCCGCAGCATTCGCCGCGCGCGCATCGTGCCCATCGTCGCAGTCGAAGATCTCGGATTGCTGGATCTGCCCGATGACTCGGCCACTCCCGAACAGAACGTCATCGCGCACGACGATCTGCGCGAGCTGGCCGAAGTCATCGCCAGCATGCCGGGGCAGACGCGCGAGGCGTTCGTCCTGCGCCGGGTGCGGGGCCTGTCGCAGCGGGAGATCGCTTCGCACATGGGGCTTTCCGAAAATACCGTCGAGAAGCACATCGTGCGGGGACTGCGCTGGTTGGCGGATTGGTTCGCCAGTGGCGGAAAGCCACCCGGCCAACGCTCTAACAAGATGAAACGTGAACCAAGGCGAGCCGGTGCAAGAGCGCGAAACCAGCCAGGATATTGAGCGAATCGCGGCCGACTGGGTGGGCAGGGCGGATCGTGCGCCGCTGAGCGCCAGCGAAGTCGAACAGCTGAAGGATTGGTTGGCCGGCGATCGACGCCGGCGCGGCGCCTTCATTCGCGCCAAGGCGCTATGGATGCGCAGCGAATCCGCGCGTGCGTTGGGTCCGCAGTACGATCCGGACGACTTCCAAGCTGTGCCCGCGACAGAGGACGAGCCTCCCGCTCGCGCTGAACGACGACGACCCGCGATGAAGTGGAGCGGTTTTCTGGCCGCTTCGCTCGTAGTCGTCGTGATGCTGGTGGCGACATTGCAGATGCCCACAGCCTATGCGACCGCCAAAGGCGAGATGCGTACTGTGCCATTGGGAGATGGCACCACGGTGACACTCAACACCGATACGCAGATCAAGATCTACGACGATGACGGCCGGCGGCGCATTCGTGTACTGCGCGGCGAAGTATTGATCGAAGGGGCCGGAGCCGCGCCGACGTTGGTAGAAGTCGACGGCAAGCAGGTGCAAGGCGCCGCCGCGACCTTCGTGGTTCGCAAATTCGAAGATCGGCCGGCGCAGGTGCTGGTGCAAGACGGTCGTGTCCTGCTGGCTGAAGACAAACAACAAACGATTCCACTCTCGGCGAATACCAGCGCGTCGCTGCTCGATGGCGAAGCGCGTGGTTGGCAGCTGCAGGCACTCTCGTTCGGGCAACTCGGGCGAGAACTGGCCTGGCGCGAAGGCAAGATCGCCCTGCAAGGTGAAACATTGGCGGAAGCCGTGGCTGTGTACGCGCGTTACAGCGACACGCTGATCGTCATCGAGGATCCGGCGCTGGCGCAGGTGCCGGTCACCGGGCTGTTTGCAGTCAGCAATCCGCTCGGATTCAGCCGCGCCGTCGCGGACGTCTTTGGCGCCGAAGTGCGACAGGAGGAGGATCGAATCATCATCGCTCGCGCGCGTTGAAGCGCGAAGCTTGAACTTTTTTTGACAGGCTGACGGAAACGCATTCACCAGCGCTCTCTGTTCTCGACCTCGCTACGCCTGTTGAGAACGCTGTACATGAATCGTTGCAAGAACGTCCTGCTGGCCAGTGCCATCGCCGCTGCATTGGCCGCCGCTCCTCACGCCAATGCGCAACAGCGCATGTTCGAAGTGCCCGCGCAGGCCGCGGTCACTGCCATTCCGGAGCTGGCCCGTCAGGCACAGGTGCAGATCATTGCGCCCGCGGGTTCATTGGAAGGAATCAACACACCGGCCATTGCCGGCGAGATGGATGCGCGCGAAGCATTGCGCACGTTGCTGGCGGGCACCGGACTGATCGTCAAGTCCGACGAAGGCAACGTGATTTTGCTGGAGCAGGCCGGGAGCGCGGCCGTGCGTGCCCGGTCCGGGCAGCAGACCGGCACAGGTGGTGTGCGCGGTCGCGTGCTGAATACGGCGACCGGTGAGTACGTGCGCAATGCCGAGATCCGCGTCGAAGGCACGACGCTCGTCACTTACTCCGAAAACGGCGGCAACTTCCGTCTCAACGGCGTACCTGCCGGTGAAATCACAGTGGTGGTCAGATATACCGGTCTGCAGGAGTCGCAGGCCGCGGTCACGGTCGTTGCCGATCAGATCGTCACGCTGGATTTCGAGCTGCGCGTGCCTTCATATACGAACGCCGCCGGCGGGGCGGATGAGCTCAACATGGTCATCGTCACCGCCAAGCGCGAAGGCCAAGCGAGCGCCCTCATGGAACGTCGCGCGGCCATGAATGCGAAGAACGTGGTTGCGGCCGACAACTACGGCGCGCTCACCATGGGCGACGTGGGCGAGTTCATGAAGTCCATGCCCGGCATTTCACTCGACTACACGGAAGTGGACGCGAGCGCCGTGCGTATCGGCGGCCTCGATCCGAAGTACTCGACGTTCACCATCGATGGCGCCCGCATGGCCACCGCGACCTCCAACAACAACACCGGCCGGCAAAACTCCTTCGAGCAGATGTCCATCACCGGCATCGAGGCCATCGAGCTGAGCAACACGCTCACGGCCCGCATGGATGCCGACTCGCCGGGCGGGCAGATCAACCTGCGCAGCAAGTACGCGTTCGATCGCACCGGCCGCGATCTGATTCTGCAGTTCGGCGGCGTCGGCACCTCGGACTCCACGTCTTCGCGCAAGTACTTCCCGGACGACAGGAAGCACTCGACCCTCTATCCCTCGGCCCAGTTCGGCTACGGCGACAGCTTCCTGGACGGTCGCCTGGGCATCGCGTTCAACACCAGCTACAACGCCAACTACGTGCAGCAGGATCGTATCCAGACGGACTGGTCGTACCTGCCCGATGGGCGCGTCATGCCGTATCGCCTGATGTGGCGCCCGGGTCCGAAGATGACCAGCCGGACCGCCGCCAATCTGAGCGCCGATTATCGGATTACCGATGAGCTGGTGTTTGCGTTGCGCAGCACCTATTCGCTGTACGACGTCGAGTATTTCAACCAGTACACCTATCTGTACTTCGGTACCGACTCACGCTCCTACGCCACACCGGATTCCACGCCGACGCACATCGTCGTGAATCCCGACGGGACCAATACTCGACTGCGCACCGAATATTCCCATCGTTACGCCGGCACGCCGACGTATACGATCGCTCCGCGGCTCGAATTCAAGGGCGACACTCTGGAAGTCACGCTGCTGCCCAGCTACTCGCGCTCCGAATTCAACTTTCGCGACAACAGCGACGGCTTCTTCGTGCGCACCGACAGCTGGTTGACCGGCATCGGCTTCACGCTCGACCGCCCATCCTCCGATTCGAACGCCTGGACGCTGACGCAGACCGCCGGCCGGGACTGGAGCGATCCGACCAACTTCAATCGTGACGCCGACATCGGCAACAACATCCGGACGTCCGAGTCCGATGCCGTCAACGAGCAGTACGGCGCCAGGCTGGACCTGAAGAAGCAGCTCACCTTCGGCGACCTGCCGGTGACGTTCATGACTGGCGTCGGCAGCCGCAAGAACGATTGGCGCACCACCGAGGGCTCGTACCAGCAGTTCCAGTATGTCGGCCCGAATGGCGATCTCACACAGCAGGATCCCGCGGCCGTCATCCCCTGGACCCAGCACTACAACTTCGCGATCCACGGCTTCAACGCGGGCAACATGAATGCGCAGAACTGGCGCGCGGACAACAACTACGCCGTTTATGAGATCTACAAGGCGCATCCCGAATATTTCGTGCCCGATACGGTCGGCAATCTGAAGCGCAAGCTGGACAACAACAAGCGCATTCAGGAAGACGTCGAGGCTGCCTATCTCGAGGGCGAGACCCGCGTCGGCGACGCTCGCTTCGATCTCGGCGTGCGTTACGAGAAGACCAGGACGGCGGCACAGATCGCACAGGTACGCACGCCGGCTGAAGTGGCCGCGGCCGGATTGTCGACCGGCACCGTCGAAGGCCTGCTGTATCAGTACAACAATGGCACGTATGCGAAGCGCCAGGGCGAATACGACGACTGGTTCCTGAGCGGCGGCGTCAAGTACGACTTCACCAGGCATCTGGTCGGTCAGCTCGCCTTCAGCCAGGCCATTCTGCGGCCCGACTATGGCAACCTCGGTGGCGTGGTGTCGATCAACGAAGATACCCAGATCGTCACGGTGCCCAATCCCGAGCTCAAGCCGGAGCACTCCACCAAGTACTACGCGAGCCTGCAATATTTCCTCGAGCCCTCCGGCATCGTGGGCGTGTCCTATTACAAGCTCGACATCGAGGACATGCAGGTGGCCGGACTCACGGTCGATCCGCGGGACGTGGGCTTCAGCCCCGATGAATATTCCGGCTATACGTTCCGGAGCGCGCAGAACGTGCCCGGCACCAGCACCAACGAGGGCCTGACGTTCGAATACAGTCAGCAGATGACGTTCCTGCCGGGCGCGTTCAAAGGCCTGAGCGTGTTCGGCTCGGTCACGCGGATCGATCCGGATGGAGAGCGTGTGAATACGCCGGAGCGCGTCGCCAACTTCGGAATCGGCTACAGCCACGGGCCCTTCGATTTCAGGATCAATGGCAACTATCAATCGAAGTATCGGGTCAGCGCGCTGAGCAATACGCCGACTACACCGAACAACGGCATCCTGTATCACACCTCGCGCGATCTCTGGAACATCAGTGCGAGCTACAAGTACGCGGACAACATCGAAGTGCAGCTCGCCGGCCGCAACATCTTCAATTCGCCCGACATCATCTACTCCAACATCGAAAGCCGGCGTCAGCAGTACACTGTGTACGGCTCGATGTGGAACCTCGGCGTGAAGGTTACGTTCTGATGGCCCGCAATGTCGTCGCAGCCGCCGCGCTGCTCGTCTCCTCGTGCATGGCCGCAGCCGAGCCCGCGCCTGAATTGCCGCTTCACCACAACGGCGGCACCTGGAGTTCGGGTCACGTGCAGGGCATCGCCGTGGACGTGCAGGGGGGCTACATCTATTACTCGTTCACCAATCTGCTCGCCAGATACGATTTCAGCGGCAGGCTGATCGGCACCCTGGTGGGCTGGACCGGGCATCTGGGCGATCTCGATTTCAATCCGGCCGATGGCAAGGTCTATGGCTCGCTGGAATACGGCAAGGACCGGGCGTTCTACATCGCCGTGATCGACGCGAAGCGGCTCGATCGGATCGGCATCGAGGCTACCGACACGGAACTGTTCCGCACGGTCCATCTTCCGGAAGTGACCAAGGACTTCGTCGCCGACATGGATGGCGATGGAAGCACCGACGGCGAGCGTGATCACCGTTACGGCTGCTCGGGCATCGATGGCGTCGGTTTTGGTCCCGCCTTCGGTCACGTGGATGGACCACGCTATCTCACCGTCGCGTACGGTGTGTATGGCGATACCGCGCGCAACGACAACGACCATCAAGTGCTCCTGCAGTACGACGTGAGCGACTGGAGCGAGTACCTGCAACCGCTGAACGAAGCGGCGCTCCACCGCAGCGGCCCCGACACGTTGCGAGGAAAATACTTCGTGCGCACCGGCAACACGACCTGGGGCGTGCAGAACCTTTCCTACGACGATTCATTGCAACGCTGGTTCCTGGGGGTGTACCAGGGCCGCAAGCAGTCGTTTCCGAACTATTTGCTGTTTGCGGTCGATGCGCGCACGCCGCCGAAGCCGGGCATTCTGATCGGGGTGCCGCATCGCGACGGCAAGGGTTGGGAACGAGGTCAATTGCTCGCCTTGGCCGACGATGGGCTGCGGGATGCCGAGACCGGAGTGCGCGGCTGGCGTCAGAAGGCCGATGTGGGATTCCAGCCCCTCGGCCGGCAGCTCTATTACGTGTCCATGAGCTCGGGCGGCAAAGGCGCTCAGAGCGCGGATCTCACATTGATGCGCTGGACCGGAGATGCCAACCAACCTTTCATTCCTGTGAGCTCGGTACAGACACGATGACGATCAACATCGAACGACGCCGTCTGGTCGTTGGGGGCGCGCTGGGCTTGGGCGCGCTGCTGCTGCCCATCGGTCGCAGCCTTGCCGGCGAAGTGCTGGCTGGGAAGGGCTTCACGCACAACGTCGCCAGCGGCGAGCCGGGCGCCGATTCCATGCTGCTGTGGACTCGTTACGTGCCCGCTGCAAACATCGACGAAGTTCGCCTGGATGCGGAAGTGGCGTTGGATCCCGAGTTCACGCGCGTCGTTTCGGGCGGCAGCGTGCGGACCGGCGAGTATCGCGACTGGACGGCGAAGGTGACCGTCGACGGGTTGCAACCTCGCACCACCTACTGGTATCGATTCATCGCGCCCGATGGCGCCCGGTCGCCGGTGGGACGCACCCGGACGTTGCCGACCGGCGAGATCGATCGCTTCGGCCTGGCCGTGTTTTCCTGTTCGAATCTGCCCTTGGGCTGGTTCAACGCCTACGCTCATGCGGCCGCGCGTGACGATCTCGACTTGTGGTTGCACGTCGGCGACTACATCTACGAGTACGCGCTGGCCATGTATGGGGAGAAGAACATCGTTGCGGGTCGCGACCTCATGCCCGCGCATGATCACGAGATGATCAGCCTGGCCGACTATCGTCTGCGGCTGGCTTGTTATCGTGCCGATCCGGATCTGCAGAGGTTGCATCAGCACGCACCGATGGTGGCGTTGTGGGATGACCATGACAGCGCCAACGACAGTTGGGAAGGCGGTGCGCAGAATCATCAACCCAGGTCGGAAGGGCAGTGGAGTATCCGCCGCGCCGCGTCGATTCAAGCCAATCGCGAGTGGCTGCCGGTTTCCGAGGAGCCCTGGAAATCGTATCGCATCGGTACGCTCGCGACGTTGTATCGTACCGAGTCACGACTGTTTGCCCGCACGCGGCCGGTATATCCAGAGCTGTCGGAGGCGCACAAAGGCAGTGATTCCGACGCAGCGCTGCGCGCATTCCGTGACACTGTCTGGCGTGATCCGGCGGCAACGATGCTCGGCTCCGCGCAGGAATCGTGGCTGGCGCAGGAATTCAAGCGCAACGCAGCTGCGTCCACCTGGCAGCTGGTCGGCATGGCCACGATCATGGGCCGCACCTTGATGCCGGAAGTGGCACCTGACTGGGTTCGGCCCGCGGCCGGCGAGCGCGTCGTGAACAAGTTCAAGCAGGATGTGCGAGGTTCCAAACTCGGCGTGCCGATGTGGATGGATCGCTGGGACGGCTATCCCGCCGCGCGTTCGCGCTTGTTGAAATCCGCGCAGCGGGCCGATGCGGATCTGGTGATGCTGTCAGGCGATAGTCACAATGCCTGGGCGTACTCGCTGGCCGAGGATGGGCAGCCGGCGGGCGTGGAATTCGCCGGCCACAGCGTGACGTCTCCTGGCATCGAAGGACAGCTGGGCGCGGATCCCAAGGAGGTGGCGCGTGCCTTCGTCACTACCAATCCGGAGCTCGCGTGGGCCGAGACCAGTCACCGCGGCTACCTGATGATCCATATCGCTCCGCAGCGGGTGACCGGTGAATGGTTGTTCCTTAAGACCATACAGACGCGCAGCACTGCATTGGCCGGCACTCACCGCCTGTCGGTCGAGCGGGGGCGCCGCAAATTCATTTCTTCCATTTGATACTGCAGCCGATGCTCGGCTTTTGTTCCTTCGGCACTTCGGTGCCGTTGAGCAGCGCATCGCAGGCGGCACGCAGATCGGCGCCGGTGGGCGACCCTCTGCCGGGCCGGCTGTCATCGAACTGGCCGCGATAGACCAGCCTGCGCTGCGCGTCGAACAGGAACAGATCAGGCGTACAGGCGGCTCGATAAGCCCTGGCGACTTCCTGGGTTTCATCCAGCAGGTAGGGAAATGTATAGCCCGCGCTGCTCGCTTCCGCGGACATGCCGGCCGGAGCGTCGGCGGGATAGGCCTGGATGTCGTTCGAATTGATCGCCACGACCGCGATGCCCTTGGGCTGATATTCACGGGCGAAGCTCGCGAACTCGGCGCGGATGTGTTTGACGAAAGGGCAGTGATTGCAAATGAATGCGACCACCAGGCCCCGCGCGTCCCGGAAATCATCGAGGGCGGTCACCTTGCCGTCGAAGCTGGGCAGTCGGAAGTCCGGCGCGGCGGTGCCGAGCTCGAGCATCGTGGATTGTGTGGCCATGGCACGGCTCCTGTGAGTGGACGGCCTTATGCTACCTCCAGGAGGCGACCGAAGGTCCCATGAGCGTCGCCTCTTCTTACAGAATGGGAATCCGGCAGTTGCGCCGGTCAATATCCCTGTGTTATCAAGCGCTCCATGCAATTCTCCTTCGCCCGCTATTGGTTCTACTTTACCTATCCAACCGCTGGCGGATGGACTGACCCCGTTTGACTGAAACGAAACCGAGTCACCAAAAACCGCCAGCCACCTGGCGGTTTTTTTTTGCGCCGCCGGCCAGCCCCCTGGAGCTCCCGTGAACGCCCGTATCGACGACCTGAGAATTCGAGAAATCCGCGAACTGGTCACTCCTCATCAGGTGATGAGCGAGTACCCCTGCAGCGAGGCCGCTGCCGCCACCATCGAGCAAGGCCGCAGAGCGATGCAGGACATCGTGCACGGCCGCGGCGACCGGCTCGCCGTCGTCATCGGGCCGTGCTCGATTCACGACCCGAAAGCGGCCATGGACTATGCGCACCGGCTCCGGGAACAGCGGGAGCGCTTCAGGGACGAACTGGAAATCGTCATGCGCGTGTATTTCGAAAAACCGCGCACCACGGTGGGCTGGAAGGGGCTGATCAACGATCCCGATCTCGACGGCAGTTTCAACATCAACCGCGGTCTGCGCATCGCGCGTCAGCTGTTGCGAGACATCAACGATCTCGGCCTGCCGGCCGGTTGTGAATTCCTCGACATCATCACGCCGCAATACATCGGCGACCTGGTCACCTGGGGGGCGATCGGCGCACGCACCACCGAGAGCCAGGTGCATCGTGAGATGACCTCGGGCCTGTCGTGTCCGGTCGGTTTCAAGAACGGCACCGACGGCAACGTGAAGATCGCGATCGACGCCGTGCAGGCGGCATCGTTCCCGCATCATTTCCTGGCCGTCACGAAGCAGGGGCACAGCGCCATCGCCACCACCAGCGGCAACGGCGATTGTCACGTGATCCTGCGCGGCGGCAAGGAGCCGAACTACGATTCGGCCAGCATCGATGCAGTGTGCAAGCAACTCGCCGCGGCCAAGCTGCCGGCGCGCGTGATGGTCGATGTGAGTCATGGCAACAGCTCGAAGAAGCCCGAGAACCAGCCGCTGGTCATCGCCGATATCGCCAGACGCATCGAGGCCGGCGAGCACCGGATCAGCGGCGTCATGGTGGAGAGTCATTTGAAGGCGGGGCGTCAGGATCTGGTGCCGGGCAAGCCGCTGGAATACGGCCAGAGCATCACCGATGGCTGCGTCGACTGGCACACCTCCGTGCAGATCCTGGAACTACTCGCGGGCGCCGTGCGTGCGCGTCGCCAGGCTTCATACGCAGCGTAGACCCGGCATGCAGGCCAAGTGAACGGTTGATTGCCCGCCGCCGCATTGGAGGGCAACCCTGACTTGCCGCGGCACCGTTCGCGGCCGGAAGATGCTCGCCACCTGAACCTGCGGTGAGGCGTGCTTCCATGAGTCTGGAGCCCTGGCCGGAATTGCCCTACGCAGCGTGGCGAGACACCTGCTCGACGCTGCATCTGTGGACACAGATCGTTGGCAAGATCCGGCTGGCGCGCGCGCCGTGGCTCAACCACGGCTGGCAGGTCACGTATTTCGTGACGACCCGCGGCCTGACGACGTCGCCCATCCCGGATGGCGATCGCACTTTCGAGCTGAGTTTCGATCTACGCCACCATCATCTCGACATCGATGTGAGCGATGGCCAGGTGCGGCGGATTGCGCTCCAGCCCATGTCGGTGGCGGATTTCCATGCCGCCGTGTTCCGCGCGCTCGACTCGGTCGGGATCCATATCGAGATCGCCGATCTGCCGAGCGAAATCCCCGACGCGATTCCTTTCTCACGCGATCACACTCACGCCTCCTACGATCGGCAGTACGTGGAACGCTTCGCTCAGGTGCTGCGCCAGGTCGATCAGGTATTCAAGAAATTCCGCACCGGCTTTCTCGGCAAGAGCAGCCCGGTGCACTTTTTCTGGGGCAGCTTCGATCTGGCCGTGACGCGTTTCTCCGGCCGCACGGCACCGCTGTTCACCGGCAACGCGCCGGGCTTGCGTCAGGATGTGATGCAGGAAGCGTATTCGCACGAAGTAAGCAGCGCCGGCTTCTGGCCGGGCGGCGGTGGCGTCGACGCATCGTTCTATTCATATGCTTATCCCACGCCGGCCGGATTCAAGGAATATCGCGTGCAGCCGCAGGGGGCGCAGTTCAACGAGGCGCTCGGGGAATTTCTGCTGCCGTACGAGCAGGTGCGTGCGGCGAAAGATCCTGTCGCGGAGCTGCTGAGCTTTCTGCAGTCGACTTATGAAGCGGCGGCCGTGTGCGGCAAATGGGATCGTGCCGCGCTGGAGTGTGAAATCGGAGTGCCAGGCGTACCGCGCGGCAGATCGACGTGAATCTCTGCTTCAGGAGATGAACATGAGCACATTGGAACGGGAATCGATGCCAGGCTTCCTGCCCCTGGTAAGCCGCAGCTGGTGGATGTTGTTGTTGTACGGCATCCTCGGCGTGATCTTCGGTTTGT
The DNA here is from genome assembly GCF_937958065.1 of uncultured Steroidobacter sp. Lineage (GTDB taxonomy): Bacteria > Pseudomonadota > Gammaproteobacteria > Steroidobacterales > Steroidobacteraceae > Steroidobacter. The sequence goes on along the minus strand of NZ_CALFXI010000097.1, from coordinate 52,783 downwards.
TCGCGCTCGCGCGGCCATTGGCCGCTGCCACCGCATTGGTGTGGGCCATCGGTGTACTGGCGCTCGCCGAAGGGCTCGTGAGTTTGTTTGCTGCCTTCAGCAACAAGGTCGGGGTGCCCAAAGGGTGGGTGGCGCTGTATGCGGTGCTGTCGATCGTGTTCGGCATCATGGCCGTCATGAACCCGGTCACCATGGCCGGCACCCTGCTGTTGTTTCTGGCGGCATGGCTGATCGTCGCCGGCATCTATCGCATCGTGTTCGCCATCCGGGTGCGCGAGGAGATCAAGGGAGAATGGCTGGTCGCCTTGAGCGGCGTGCTCAGCATCGTGCTCGGCATCCTGTTCTTCATGAGCCCGCTGACCGGATTGGTGGTCGCCGCCTGGTGGATCGGCGCCGGCGCACTGGTCTACGGCGTGCTGCAGATTCTCGCCGCCTTCAAGCTGCGTTCGCTTCGGTGAGTCAGGGCGCCGCGATCCGGTTCAAACATCGCTTCCCCAAGAATAAACATACAAGCGTGCTCGACGCGCCGAATGGCGCGCACTCGGCAACGGCAAGCGCGCGGGGCTGCGCGACGCTCGCAATGAGCGACAGCCCGCCGCGGACGTTTCTATCTGGCGGGGCTCGACGGGACGCTCAGTAAGCGTTCTTCCGCAACGGATGAACGTTGGAATCGCGCGGCTTCGGCTGCTTGGGAAAGCCGCCGCCGCTCTGTCGTTTTTCCAGCGCCTGCTTCAGGGTCTGCGCCCAGCTGGCCTTGGCCTTGCTCTTGCCCTTGTGAGAGGGCCCTTTCGGGCTCGTGGTCTTTTTCTTCGTCGCTGTCTTCGATCGCATGTGATCTCCACCTTCTCCTACAGTGTTCCCGCACAACGCCCGACGTGCTCATCAGGCTCCCTGATCTTTGCTGCGGATGGTGAACCGCGACTGGACGGTGCGGTACTCACATCAGCACGCTTCGATCAAGCGCGCCCTATCGATCACTCCTGAACAGGGCAACTCCCATGAGCACAGCGAACTTCCCATGGCCAGGCCTGGCATGCGCCGCATTGGCGCTGCTAGCCATTCCCGCCATCGCGCAAGACGATTCCGGCGGGAACAGTAGCGCGCGGACTGCATATGAATCAAAGGTATTGGTTTCCAACGGCAGCATGCCCGCGAACGTCACGGATGCCGATCTGATCAACGGCTGGGGCGTGGCATTCAATCCGACCGCGTTTGCGTGGGTGAATGCCGAGGGGACGGGCAAAGCCCTGCTGTTCGATGGCAACGGGCAGCCGCAGTCGCTGGTGGTGACCATTCCCGGGGTCGGTGGAGCGCCCAGCAATCCGACCGGCATCGTGTTCAGCGGCGGTATGGACTTCCCCGTCAGCAATGGCACCACCGAGGGTCCGGCTCGATTTCTGTTCGCAACCGAGCAGGGCACGATCGCCGGCTGGTCGCCCGACGTGAATGCCACGAACGCAATCACCGTCGTCGACAACTCCGGCCAGGGTGCGTCCTACACCGGGCTCGCGCTCAGCGGCGACGGCACCACGCATCTCATCTATGCATGCAATTTCCCCAAGGCGCGCATCGACGCGTTCGACGCCACGTTCAAGTCGGTCGACGTGCCCGGCGGCTTCAACGATCCGGAGCTGCCGGAGAACTATGCGCCGTTCGGCATTCAGGCCATCGGCGGCGATATCTATGTGACCTATGCGAAACAGGAGGAGGCGGGCAGCGGTGAAGAGGAGCAAGGCGCGGGGCTGGGCGTGGTCAACGTGTTCGATCCGCAAGGCAATCTGATCCGCCGCATCGCTGCGCATGGCCAGCTCAACGCCCCCTGGGGCATCGCGCTGGCGCCCGCGAGTTTCGGTTCGTTCGGCGGCGCCCTGCTGATCGGCAACCTCGGCGACGGCAGGATCAATGGCTACGATGCGCGCACCGGCCGGTTCCTGGGCAATCTGCGGGGCGCGAACAACCAGCCCATCGAAGTGGACGGGCTGTGGGGCATACAGTTCGGCAACGGCGTCGAAAACCAGCCGACCAACTCGCTGTTCTGGGCCGCCGGACCGAACGATGAAACCAATGGCGCCTACGGCGTCATCGACGTGGTTACATCGGAGTCGACTCCGCCTCCGAACCCGCCGCCCTCGACCCCATGAGCGCGCGCAGTGCGCGTCAGGCTGTCTGCAACGGACAGCCGACGCGCCCGTGAAGTACGGGAACTGCTTCACGATCTATATAATAACACTTGATACTATCTCAGGGATGACTATATAGTCCGCTACTATCCAGCTGCCCGCTCGGGCAGCTCATCCCTGTATCGCTCGTGGAGTCGCCGTGGATCGCATTCGGAACTTCGGGTTCGTCCTGAAGAACCTCGAGCGCCTGTACACCAGGCGCTTCGAAGCTCTGGCCCAGGAGCTGTCATTGACCCTGCCTCAATGCAAGGCGCTGTTCAACCTGGCGCGCAATGAGGGCATCAGTCAGAAGCGGCTGGCGGAGATCGCCGAGATCGAGCCCATGACCCTGGTGCGCATCCTCGATCGAATGGAGAGCGATGGCTGGGTGGAGCGGCGGCCGGATCCCCACGATCGCCGCGCCCGCACCCTGTATGTGACGGCCGGCGGCCGGCCGATCCTGGAACAGATCGACAAGCTCTCGGCGCGGATGCGTGCGGAGGCGCTCGCCGGGCTGAGCGCCGAGCAACGCAATCAACTGATGAGCCTGCTCGAACATGTCTATCAGAACCTGCTGTCCTGCAAGGACGAGCCGGGCCTGACTGCCGTCAAGCCGGCTGCTTTGCCGGTCCGCAAGAAAGCACAGTGATTTCATGAGCTCCTCGCAACCGATGAACGATTCCGTGTCCGATCCCGTCAGCAACGAAGCGTCTTCCAGCAAGCTGCGCCGTCCCCTGATGATTGCCGGCCCGCTGCTGGCAGTGGCCGTGGCCGCGTATTTTTATGTGACTGGTGGGCGCTACGAGTCCACCGATGACGCCTATGTACGCGCCGCGCAGGTTTCCATCAGCGCGAACGTCGCCGGCCGGGTCAGCGAGCTGGCCGTGCGCGACAACCAGCAGGTGAACAAGGGCGATCTGCTGTTCCGTCTGGACGATCGTCCGTTTCGGATTGCCGTGGAGGAGGCGGAGGCGCAGCTCGCTTCGGCGAAGCTGGAAGTCGAGTCGCTCAAGGCCACGTATCAGCAGCGGCTGGCCGATCGTTCTTCGGCGCAGGCAACGCTCGAGTATCAGACCAAGGAGCTGGCCCGTCAGCAGGGCCTGCTCGAACCGGGCATCTCCTCTCAGGCGCAGGTCGAGAAGGCGCAGGTGGCGCGCGATGCTGCTCATCAGGATCTCGAAGCCGCGCGTGCGCAGATCACCGCGGTGCTGGCGAAGCTGGGCGGCGATCCGAACATCGCGGTCGACAATCATCCGAGCGTGCAGCAGGCGCAGGCCGCGCTGGATCGCGCCAAGTTGAATCTTTCCTACACCACGGTGACCGCGCCGGCCGCCGGCATCGTCACCAAAGTGGAGCAACTGCAGGTGGGCGACTATCTCGCCGCCGCGCGACCGGCGTTCGCGCTGGTCTCCTCACAGAACATCTGGATCGAGGCGAACTTCAAAGAGGTGCAGCTGACCCACATGGGGCCGGGCCAGCAGGCCGAAGTGCTCATCGATGCGTATCCCGGCCACAAGCTCGCGGCCACCGTGGTCAGCGTGAGCCCGGGCACGGGTGCGGAGTTCTCGCTGCTGCCCGCCGAAAATGCCTCGGGCAACTGGGTCAAAGTCGTGCAGCGTCTGCCGGTGCGGCTCGAACTGAAGACGGCCGCAGACGTGCCGTTGCGCGCCGGCTTGAGCGCGAACGTCGAGGTCGACACTCGGCGTCAGCGCACGTTGTTCGGCCTGCGTTCCGACACTGCGCCGGACACTGAACCCGAGACGGTTGCGGCGACCAGTCGATGAGCGAGTCTGTTCCGACAGCGACAGCCGAGGAGCTGCGCCATCGCGGCTGGATCGTGTTGGCGGTGATGCTCGGCTCGGTCATGCAGGCGTTGGATACCACCATCGCCAACGTCGCCCTGCCGCGTATCCAAGGCGCGCTGTCGGCGACGCAGGAGCAGATGGGATGGGTGCTCACGTCCTATATCGTGGGCGCCGCCATCATGACGCCGCTGGCGGGCTGGCTGACCGGGCCGGTCGGGCGGAAGAAAGTCTTTTTGTCTTCCATCGCGTTGTTCACGCTGTCCTCGGCGATGTGCGGTATCGCGCACAACCTGACCGAGCTGGTGATCTATCGCGCCATCCAGGGCGTGGCCGGCGCATCGCTGGTGCCATTGTCGCTCGCCATTCTGCTCGACCTGTATCCGAAAGAGCAGCACGGCCGCGCGACGGCGATGTGGGCGATGGGCGTGACGCTCGGCCCGATTCTCGGCCCCGCGCTTGGCGGCTGGCTCACCGAGACGCACAGCTGGCGCTGGGTGTTTCTGATCAACGTTCCGTTCGGCGTGCTCGCCATGCTGTCGTCCTCGAAGTTCATGCACGAGACGCCGCGCCGGAAGACGCCGTTCGACTTCTTCGGCTTCGCGATGCTGAGCACCGCCATTGGCAGCCTGCAACTGATGCTCGATCGCGGCCAGTTGCTCGACTGGTTCAGCTCCACCGAGATCGTCGTCGAAGCGGCGGTCGCCGCGGTGGCGTTCTATCTGTTCCTGGTGCACATCCTCACATCGCGCCAGCCGTTCCTGAGTCCCTCGCTGTTCAGGGATCGAAATTTCGCGCTCGGCTCGGTGTTCATCTTTCTGATCGGCATCGTGCTGCTGGCGACCCTGGCGCTGCTGCCGCCGCTGCTGGAGGGATTGTTCGATTATCCCGTCGTGACCATCGGTCTGGTCACCGCGCCGCGTGGCATAGGAACGTTCGCGGCGATGATCATCGTGGGTCGAGTGATCGGCAGGATCGATGCGCGCGTGCTGTTGACGTTCGGGCTGCTGACCACTGCGCTGTCGCTGTGGATGATGACCGGCTTCTCGCCGCAGATGGACAATCACCTGGTGATCTGGAGCGGCGTGATCCAGGGCTTTGGCCTGGGATTCACCTGGGTGCCGCTGACCACGATCGCGTTCGGCACGCTCGAGCCCAGTCAGCGCAACGAGGCGAGCGCCATCTTCAATCTGCTGCGGAACATCGGCAGCAGTATCGGTGTGGCCGTGGTGACCGCGCTGCTGACGCGCAACGTGCAGTTCATGCATGCGCGCCTGGTCGAGCACATCACGCCGTACGATCTGGCGACGCGCATGCATCCGGTGTTCGATGCGTCGACGGTCACCGGCCTGTACGGCCTGAACGGGGTGGTGACGCACCAGGCGACCCTGATCGCGTACATCAATGATTTCAAGCTGCTGTTGATCATGACGCTGGCCGTGACGCCGCTGGTCCTGTTCCTGCGCCGTGCGCAGGGCGGGGCGGCGCCCGTCGTGCACGCGGATTAGAGTTGACGAGATGATGAGTCGAATGTTTCGTAGTTTGGTGACGGCCGGCGTGCTGGTTGCGCTCTCGGCGTGCGCAGTCGGGCCGGATTTCAAGCGGCCGGACGCGCCGACCGCGAGCCGCTATGTCGCAGCGGCCGATCCAACCCAACATTTCATTTACGGTAAAACGCCGCCGAACGACTGGTGGACGCTGTTCCAGAACGATGAGTTGAATCGGCTGATGCAGCAGGCCAAGGAGAACAACTTCACGCTCGCCGCCGCGCGCGCATCGTTGGCGCAGGCCGAGGAATTGCTTGCGGCCCGCGGCGGCACCCGTCTGCCCAAAGTGAATCTGACCGGTGGCGCGGGCCGACAGCAGATGGGCGCGCAGGCGCTCGGCGACTTCCATCTGCCGACGTTTACTTACTATGCGATCGGCGCCGACGTTCGCTATACCCTCGACTACACCGGCGGTATCGCGCGTTCCATCGAACAACAACGGGCGCTCACCGAGTACTATCAGCACGAGCTGGAGGCGGCCTGGTTATCGCTGACCGGCAACGTGGCCGTTCAATACTTCACCATCGTGTTCACGCAGGCGCAGATCCAGGCGCTCGAGGAACTGCTGGCCGAAGATCGGACCAATGTCGAGCTGGTGACTCGTGCGCAGCAGGCGGGCATGGTGACGAAGGTGGACGAGTTGAGCGCGCGTGCACAGCTGGCGCAGGATGCAACGTTGCTTCCGCCGCTGCGTCAGCAGTTGGATACGGCTCGGAATGCGCTTGCAGTGTTGCTGGGCAAGACGCCGGGCGAGTGGGCGGATGCGCAAACCCAGTTCGCGTCGGCCGGCGATCTGCGCCTGCCCGAGCAGTTGCCGGTGAGCCTGCCCTCCGAGCTGGTGCGGCATCGACCGGATATCCTGTCCGCCGAAGCGCAGTTGCACGCAGCCACGGCCGCCGTCGGTGTCGCGACAGCAAATCTGTATCCGCAGGTCACGCTGTCAGGAAACGTGAGTCAGCAGTCGACCACCACCGGCCATCTGTTCGACGCTTCGAGCCTCGCCTGGGGCATCATCAGCGGCATCACCGCGCCGTTGTTCGATGGTGGAACGTTGCGGGCCGAGCGCCGCGCGGCGCTGCAGGCCGTGCAGGTGAGCGCTGCGAATTATCAGCAGACCGTGCTCGAATCGTTCGGACAGGTCGCGAACCTGCTGCAGGCGGCGCGACACGATGAAGAGCTGCTGCAGTCGCAGACCGAGGCGATGGAGACCGCACGCTCCAGCGTGGAGCTCGCTCGCAAGAGCTACAGCGCAGGTAACGTCGGCGTGCTGTCGGTGCTCGATGCCGAACGTCAGAGTCTGCAGGCGCGGCTCGGCTTGCTGGATGCGCAATCCAAACGGTTCGTGAACACAGCGCAGCTGCTGCTGGCGGTGGGCGGTTCCAATCTGAGCGGCGGCTGAAGCTCGCGCGGCTCAGATCGAGATGAGCCGCGCCTCGAGCAGATCGATCTCACGAACCAGTTTGCGCACCAGCTCTTCCGAGAGCTGCCGTGCCCGAACCAGCCGATACAGCTCGTCACGCTCCGCTCGCAATCCGGCGAGGCGGAGCTGACGCTCGATCTCGCCCATCAAACGCATCTTTTGCGCTTCCTCCACGCTGCGCGGCTGGCTGGTGATGCGGGCGCGGTACACATCCATGATTTTCGCGCCCGTGTCTGCATATAGATCGGCGTCCGCGCGGTTCTTGCTCAGCTCGTGCTGAGCATGCTCGATCGCTTTGATCGCCGCCTCGGCAGCGGCGATTCGCGCGCTGTCCTCTTGTTCATCGTGTGCCGGTTCAGCGGGAATCTGCAGGCCGCGAAGCACGAATGGCAGGCCGACGGTGGCGGCCACCAGCGAAGTCAGGATCACGCCGGCGGCGAGGAAGATGGCCAGGTCGCGAGCAGGAAACGGCGAGCCGTCGGGAAGAAACAAAGGCAGCGTCAACACGCCGGCGAGGGTGATTGCGCCGCGCACGCCGGCCAGCGAGGTGGCGGCCACCAATCGCAAGCTCGGCCGGCGCACCGGTGTGCCTTGTCCGGCCCGCGATGCACGGAACAGCGTCAGCCGCAACGACACCCATACCCAGATGAAGCGTAGCGCAGCCAGGGCCGCATTGATCGCGATGACATACCCGATCAGCCACAATGGGTCGTGATGCCCGGCGTCCTGGACGACGCGAGCGGCGCCTTCAATGAGCTTGGGCATCTGTTCACCCAGCAGCACGAACACGACGCCATTGACCGAGAACTGAATCGTGTCCCACACGCCGGAGCGGCGCATCCGAGTCGTCGCCAGCGCACGGCCGGTCAGTTCCGCGTAGCTCATCGTGATACCGGCGGCGACCGCGGCCAGGATGCCCGAGCAGTGCAGATGTTCAGCCATCAGGTAAGCGCCGAAAGGAATCAGCAGACTGATCAGGATCTGCGAGCCGCTGTCCTCGCCGAGCCGCCAGGTCATCCAGTCCTTCAGGCGCGTGATCACCCACGTGAACACCACGCCAATGACGATGCCCCCCAGCGACAGCCACAGGAAGGTGCCGACCGCGGCCAGCGGCGAGAACATGCCCGTCATGGCCGCGGCGACCGCGAAGCGCATGCAGACCAGACCCGACGCGTCATTGAGCAGCGATTCGCCTTCGAGAATATGAAGCAAGCGCTTGGGAATCGGCGCGCGCGATGACAGCGCCGACACTGCGACGGGATCGGTGGGTGAAACGACCGCGGCCAGGGCGAACGCGACTGGCAACGGCATCGCCGGAATCATCCAGTTGATCAGAAAGCCCAGGCCGACCACGGTGAAGATCACCAGTCCCACGGCCAGTTCCAGAATGGTGTCCTTGTCGCGAAACAGACCTTCCTTCGGAATGCGCCAGCCGTCGAGGAACAGCAGCGGTGGCAGGAACAACAGGAAGAACACGTCCGGATCGAGCTCCACCGGCGCCTTGGCGACCAGCGCGATCAGCGCGCCGAGCGCGATCTGCACGATCGGCAGCGGCAGCGACCAGGGCAGGCCACGCTGCAGCCACCCGCTCACGACCACTGCAAGCAACAGGAACAATGTGACTGTGATGCTTTCCACGCGGTTGCAGCTCCGAGGATCGATGTCGCTATTGTGCCTGTTCTCGAATGTGACAGTCTCGTGAAGCGCCTGCAAAGTAGGACATGCGTCCTACTGTGCTGTGAGGGCGGTTGAGCACAATGGTCTCCTGTGTTCCAACCGTCGTGCTCAATGTTCCGCATCGGACAGCTGGCGATCGCCTGCCCATCGTTGACGCCGCGCCACACCTGCGTGGAGGCGCTGGATTATTTCTCGAGCCATCCGGAGTACGAGGTCCTGCCCATCGTCAGCGACGAGCGTCCGGTCGGGCTGATCGCCCGTCATGTGCTGCTCGAACGTTTCTCCCGGCCGTTCCAGCACGAGCTGTTCGGCAACAAGAGCTGCTCGTTGTTCATGCAGGATCAGCCGCTGCTGGTGGATGAGGCGGATTCGATCGCCACCGTCGGTGCGGTCGCCGCCAGCGACTCGCGACGAGCGCTGCACGATGGCGTGATCGTCACCTCCAAGGGCAAGTATCTGGGCACCTGCACCGGCTCGACACTGATGCAGGTGCTGGCCGACATGCAGGTGGAGCGCAGTCGGCAGGTGCTGGAGGGCATTCGCTACGCAAGCCGCATCCAGCGAGCGTTTCTGCATACCTCGAACGAGCATCTCGCCGCGCATCTGCCGCGGCATCGGATTTTCTGGGAGCCCAGGGACCTGGTCGGTGGCGACTATTACTTCTGCCGGGGCGACCAGGATCGAGTCCTCGTCGCCGTGCTCGATTGCACCGGCCACGGCGTTCCGGGGGCGCTGATGACCATGATCATGTCGGCGAATCTCGAAGCATCCATCGCCGGGGTGGATTCCTGGGATCCCAGCGCACTGCTTGCGAGCATCAATCGACGCGCACGTGCGGCTTTGGGGCAACACCAACGTGCGCAGGCTGACGAGTTGGCCGCCGACGCTTCCGACGATGGCATGGATGCATCGCTGGTGCTGATCGATCGACGCAAGGGCCGATTGCAGTTCGCGGGGGCGCGGCTGCCGGTGTTCGTATCGTACGCCAGCCACGACTCCTGGATCTGTTTGCCCGCGGGTCGCCCGGGCGTCGGTTACGCGGACACGCCCGACGATACCGAATGGCCGAGCAGCGAGACGCCGTTGGAGGAAGGAATGCGCGTTGCGCTCGCCACCGACGGCTTGTTCGATCAAATTGGAGAGGCGCGTGGCATCGCTTACGGCAAAGCGAGGTTCGCGCAGTCATTGGGTGCGGCGTCCGGCGCCGGGCTGCAGGATGCGTTCGAAGCGACGTTGTCCCGTTACCGGCAGTGGCAGGGATCCCAGGCCCGCCGCGACGATGCGACCTTATTGATGTTCGAGGTTTAGATGAGTTCGAGCGTTGCACATCGGATCCTGCCGGAATCCTCCGAGCAAGAGATCTTCAGTTACTCCGGCGCGGTCAGCGCCAGCATCGTCGGCGCTACCGGTGAATCACTACGAGTGCGGCTGGCAGCGCTCAATGTGGAGAGTCATCGCGCGCGCAAGATATTCTCCAGCTTCGTCGAGATGGCCTACAACATCATTCATCATGGCGAGCCCGAAGGTGCGCGCGATGTGAAGATCGTCCGCTGCGGCTCCATTGCCGTGTGGCAGAAAGGGCAGCGTTATCATCTGCGCTCGCGCAGCTTGATCTCGGCGGTCAACGCGCCGCCGATCGAGCAGCGGCTCGCAGCGTTGCGAGAGCTCACGCCAGAGCAGATCCGGTTCGAATTCCGGTTGCGATTGACGAATCTGCAGTACTCGGACGATGCGAGCCCTACCGGCGGCGCGGGCCTCGGCTTGCTCACGATCGCGCGCAACGCCGTTGAGCCCATCGAGTTCGAGCTGGCACCGGTGCCGTCGCATGACGGCAGGCTGCAGCTCACCCTGCACACTGTCGTCCAATAGCAGGAGAGAGCAATGGAGCGTCTGACTCTTCCCGCCACCCAGTTCACGCCGTTGGTGGACTTCGACTACGCCAGCCGCGCCTTCCTCATGGAAGGCGAGTCCTATCCGGAAAATGCCGCGGAATTCTACGGCCCGATCCTGTCCGCCTTGCGTGCATACGCGAGCAGGCCTCAGTCAGGAAAGACGACGGTCACGCTGCGCTTTGCATACGTCAACAGTTCCAGCACCCGCAGCTTGCAACAACTGTTGACCTTGCTCGATGGCGCCGCTCGCGACGGCGCGAACATCGAGGTACGCTGGCTGGTCGAAATCGACGACGATGCCATGGCCGAGCTGGGGGTCGATCTGCTCGGCGACAAGCGCTCGTTGAGTTACGAGATCGTCAATGCTCCGTAGTCGAACGAGCCGCGCCCAGCGCAAAGTCGAGCGCCGCGCACACGGCTGTTACCTGAGCCGCATTGCATTGTTCGGGTGTGGCGCGTGGGCTGTCGGGATAGACCTCGGTCGTCGTGGTGTAGCGCGCGCCTGTGATGCCCGCGCACAGGCCGAGTTGGCGCATGGCGTATTGAATGACGCCGGGGGCGACGACATGCGATCCGATGATCTTTCCGTTCTCATCGGCCGGCGCGATGTGAGTGACGTTGCTCACGGCCTCGATGATGGCTCGCTGAAACGCTGTCTGCGGATTTTCGGTGTCGTCGACGAGATAGAAACCGTCGGGAATGGTATCGGGCTCGAACGCTTTGCCGTCACGGGCGGCGAGCGCGGGACGAAACTCGGTCTCGTCGGTATCGGTCGTCTCATGCAGATCGACATGGAGTAGAAAACGCCCGCGCAACGGCGCAATCAAACGCAGCACTGCCGCCGACTCTTCGGCCGGACTGTTTTCGCGGAACGAGCGATTGGGGTCGATGGCGTTCGGGTTCCAGCGGTGAATGCGCTCGTAAGCCCAGGGACTCACGCAAGGCGCGACCAGCAAATTGATCCTGTTCGCATAGTCAGCGGCGCGACGTTCCAGAAACTGCAGCGCGCCGTGCACACCGCTGGTTTCATAACCATGCACGCCGCCCGTCACGAGCGCGACGGGGAGGTCGTCGCGCCAGTGCCGGCTGCGGACAGCAAACAAACGATACTGGTCGGGCGGATAGTCGAGCTGCCCATAAACCTCGACATCGAATCGATCCGCGAGCCCTTCGACCGCCTTCGCCACATCGTCGCGATAGCTGCGATGTCGAACCTGGCGCGACAACCACTGCGCACGCTCGTTTGCGCCCCAGGGAACACCGGGCGTGCCAATGGGATAGGGCGCGGCTGTGGCAGTCATCACGAGGCAACTCCGGGAAATGAAAGGCGGCTACTTTAACTCAGACGACGCCAGACGCGGAGGCCGACACGGCCCGTGGCTTGCCTGCCAGGCAGACGGAACTGCTGGATCGTGGACTGGTGGCGCGCACTCGAGCCTCAGCCGCCCGCTGGTGGCGCTGCGCGCCCGATGCGCGAGCGCATCGATACTTCGGAACGTTGTTCGGCCGGTTTGTTCGCGTGAGCAAGATTGCAGGCCGTCGCCACCAGCGACAGATGCGAGAACGCCTGCGGAAAATTGCCGACCATCCGGCGCGCCACCGGGTCGTACTCTTCGGACAGCAGGCCCACATCGTTGCACAACCCCAGCAGGCGCTCGAACAGTGCCTGCGCTTCATCCAGTCGCCCGCACATCGCATACGCATCCGCGAGCCAGAAGCTGCAGGGAAGAAACACGCCTTCGCCGGGCGGCAAGCCATCGTCCGTGACCTGCGTGTCGTAGCGTTTCACGAAGCCATCCTGTAACAGCGTAGCCTCGATCGCCCGCACCGTCCCCAGATAGCGGGGATCGTCAGCGGGCAGGAAGCCGAGCTGCGCCATCAACAGCAGGCTGGCATCCAGGCAGGTGGAGCCGTAGGACTGCACGAAACAGTTTCGCTCCGGGTCATAGCCCCGCTCGCACACTTGTTGATGGATGCGGTCGCGATGCATGCACCATTCGTCGATGGGCGCGTCCAGCCGATAGGTGCGCGCGTCCTTGATGCCGCGATCGAATGCCACCCAGGCCATGATTTTGGAATAGGTGAAATGCCGCGGCGGCCCGCGAACTTCCCAGATGCCATAGTCCGGTTGCTCCCAGACGTTCGCCAGATGTTTCAGCAGCTCGCATTCCAGGCGCCAGCCGGTTTCCAGCATGGCGAGGCCGCCCTTGCGAGCCTGGTGAAGCGCGTCCATCACTTCGCCGAACACATCGAGCTGGAGTTGTGAGTAAGCCGCGTTGCCGATGCGGACCGGCGCGGAGTTTTCGTAGCCGGGCAGCCACGGCACCTCCCATTCGGTGAGCCGACGCTCGCCGGCAATGCCGTACATGATCTGCAACTGCTCCGGACTGCCGGCGATGGCGCGCAACAACCATTGACGCCAGGCCTCGGCTTCCTGGAAGTGTCCGGCATTCATGAACGCGAGCAGCGTCTGGGTCGCATCGCGCAGCCAGCAGAATCGATAATCCCAGTTGCGAACGCTACCGATCTTTTCAGGCAGCGACGTGGTCGGCGCCGCAACGATTCCACCGGTGGGGCCGTAGATCAGGGCACGTAGCGTAATGAGGGAGCGGGTCGCAGCGGCGGGCCAGGGCTGGGTCTGCTGGCCTTGCGCGACCCATTCGTGCCAGAAGTGTTCGGTTTCCGCCAGCGCCTGGTCGACGTCCGGTTTCTTCGGCGGCGACAGGTGCGACTGGCAATGAGTGAGCACGAACGCCACGCGCTCGCCTCGCTTGATGCTGAACTCGCTCACCGATTTCAGATTCTCGCCTTTCATCGGCACGTCGGCGTGCAGCTGGAGCATGTCCGGACCCGCGATCGCCTGCCATTGACCGGGCGCGACGCGCGTCACCCAGGGGACGACGGCGCCATAGCCGAACCGGATCACCAGCTCGGTGCGCAGGTGGAGCTCGCCACGCTCGCCGATCACCAGCCGGATCAGGTCCGACGCATTACCACGCGGTGGCATGAAATCGACGATGGTGGCCGCGCCGGCGTCGCTCTCGATCCGGGTTTCCAGAATGAGCGTGTTCTCGCGATAACGTCGGCTCACCCGCACGCTGGGATCCCGTGCGCCCAGCAGCCAGCGGCCGTGTCCGGAATCGCCGAGCAGCGCTGCGAAACAGGCGTCCGAATCGAAGCGTGGCCAGCACAGCCAGTCGATGGAGCCATCGCGCCCGATCAGGGCCGCGGTTTCGAGATCGCCAATCAATGCATATTCTTCAATTCGTCCGGGCATCGGTCGGATCGGCAGCGGGATTGAGTTTTAGCAACGAAGCTACACCGAACGGCACCTCGCATGCATCCGCGGGAGCACAGACCCGGTAAACGATACGCTGCAGGGATGCTATGGTGAGGCATCGGTTGGAGCGGGCCATGCACACACTTCTGATCATCGATCCCCAGAACGATTTCTGCGACCGGCAGGGCACGCTGTTCGTCCCCGGCGCGGCCGAGGACATGCAGCGGCTGGCGGGCTTCGTCCACTCGGCCCGGAGCCAGCTCGGCGAGATCGTCGTCACGATGGATTCGCATCCGAGCGTCGCGATCGAGCGTCCCACCTTCTGGAGGCGCGCGGATGGCCAGCCGGTCGCACCGTTCACGCAGATCACGCATGCGCAGGTCGCGGCCGGCGAGTACGCACCGATCGACGCCTCGTTGCGGGGGGAAGTCCTGAGCTATCTGCAAGCCCTGGAGGCGCAGGGACGCTATAAATTGATGGTCTGGCCGGTGCACTGTGTGATCGGTGCCTGGGGTCACAATATTCATGGCCCCGTGTTCGATGCCGTCGGCGAGTGGGAAAGACAGGTGCAACGCGGCGCGTTCAAAGCATTGAAGGGGCAAAATCCGCTCACCGAACAATACAGCGCCGTGCGGGCTGAAGTGCCGAGAGCGGATGATCCTCGCACTCAAACCGATCACGAGCTGATCGAAAAGTGCCGCCCCAGGACGGGATTGCTGATCGTGGCGGGCGAGGCCGCCAGTCACTGTGTGTCGGCCACGCTGGAGGATCTGTTCGAGGCATTCTCGGACGAAGAAATCCGCCGGGTGGTGTTGCTGGAGGACTGCATGAGTCCGGTCACAGGGTTCGAATCCCATGCCAGGACCTGCCTCGACAGGTCCGTCGCGCTCGGCGCACGCACGCTGACCAGCGCACGAGCACTGATCGAGATTGCCGCGAACTGAGCCGCCATGTTCATCCCCATCATTCGCTCGCTGCTCGATACGGACCTCTACAAGCTGACCATGCTGTCGCCGATGTTGCATCGGTTTCCGGCCAATCAGGCGGTCTATGATTTCGTCTGTCGCAACACGCCGGAGTATCCGCTCGCGAGCCTGCGCGCCGACGTGGAGGAGCAGATCGATCATCTCTGCACGCTCACCTACACCGAGGAAGAGCTCGACTATCTCGGCACCAAGTCCTTCTTCAAGAGCGACTTCATCGACTTCCTGAGGATCTTCCATTTCCAGCGGCGCTACATCACCGTGAGCACCGAGGGTGATGCGCTCCACGTCGTGGCGCGCGGACCGCAGATCCACGTGATGGGCTTCGAGATCTTCGTGCTGTCCATCATCAACGAGCTGTACTTCCGACGTTACGCGACGCCCAAAGTGATCGAGGAGGGCCGCAGGCGACTCGCCGAAAAGATTCTCATGCTGCGCGATTTCCGCACGCAGAGCCCGGTCGCGGAAGTGCCGACGCCGCCCGTGTTGAAATTCGCCAATGGCACGACGGCCCCGCTGGCCGGCGGCGCCCTGCACACGATCCGGCATCCGTTCCAGTTTTTCGACTTCGGCACGCGGCGACGCTTTTCTCGTGAGTGGCACGAGGAGATGGTTGCCACGCTCGCTGGTGAAGTGCCGCAGTACTTCAAGGGCACCTCGAATATGTACCTGGCCAAGAAGTACGGCCTCGCGGCCATCGGCACGATGGCGCACGAATATCTGCAAACGTTCCAGGCCGTGGGCGTGCAATTGCGAAACTTCCAGAAGGAGGCGCTGGAAGCGTGGGTGCACGAGTATCGCGGCGATCTCGGAGTGGCCTTGACCGACGTGGTCGGCATGGACGCGTTCCTGGCCGATTTCGATCTGTATTTCGCGAAGCTTTTCGACGGCCTGCGCCACGACTCGGGCGATCCGGTGGTGTGGGGCGAGAAGGCCCTGGCGCACTATCAGCGCCTGCGCATCGATGCACACACCAAGCGCCTGGTGTTCTCCGATGGTCTGAATATTCCGAAAGCACTCAGGCTCTACGAGCATTTCTCGGATCGCGTGCAATGCGGCTTCGGCATCGGCACCGATCTTTCCAATGATCTGGGCGTGCCGGCCCTGAACATCGTGATGAAGCTGACCGAGTGCAACGGCCAGCCCGTCGCCAAGCTGTCCGACACGCCGGGCAAGACGCTGTGCTCCGATGAGACGTTTCTCGCGTATCTGCGCCAGGTGTTCAAGAAGGCTGCTTGAACGAGCCCGCTGACACGACGGCGTAAGGCATCGCAAGCGGGGCTCTCGCCAACGGCAGTCCGCAGTGCCCTCACTACGCATCTTATTGGCACTGACGCGACTCATACTTCCGCGTACCTCGTCGAGGGGAACGCAAATGATCCGGACAGCTCGGTTCGCGACGGTCCTGGCGTGTTGTTGCCTGCCGCTCGCTCTCGCCACTGCCGACACACAGAAGAAAACCGCGCCACAGGGAACCCGCATCGAGCATGATCTGCTCGGCGAAAAGCCGGTGCCGGCCAAGGCTTACTACGGCGTGCAAACGGCGCGCGCCCTGGAGAACTTCCAGATCTCCAACGTGCCGATGAACTACTATCCCGAGTTCGTCGAGGCATTCGCGATGGTGAAAGTGGCGGCGGCGCGCGCCAACACCGCCGTGGGTGCGATGAAGCCGGAGCGGCTTGCGGCCATCGAGAAAGCGTACGAAGCCATCAAGGCGGGCCGCTATCACGATCAGTTCCTGGTCGACTGGTATCAGGGCGGCGCCGGCACGTCGGCGAACATGAACGCCAACGAAGTCATGGCGAACGTCGGCCTGGAGCTCTCCGGGCACAAGAAGGGCGAGTACCAGTACCTCGATCCGCACGACGACCTCAACATGTCGCAGTCGACCAACGACTCGTATCCGACGGCGATCAAGATCGCCTTCATCCTGCGCAACGCCAAGGTCATCGATCAGCTGCAGCAGTTGGCCAGGTCGTTTCGGGCCAAGGGCAGTCAGTACCTGGAGATACCCAAGATGGGACGCACGGAACTGCAGGACGCGGTGCCGATGACCGTAGGCCAGGAGTTCCATGCGTTTGGCGCGTCGCTGGAGAGCGAAATCGACCTGCTCAGGGACGCGGAGAAATATCTGTATCCGGTCAACATGGGCGCGACCGCGATCGGCAGCGGCATCAATGTGCCCAAGGGTTATCCGGAGGCGGTGGCGAGGGAATTGGCCAAGCTCACCGGCAAACCCATCGTACCGGCGAACGACCTGTTCGCCGCCACCTGGGATCAGCAGGGCTTCGTCGTGTACTCGGGGGCGCTCAAGAGCGTGGCCATCAAGCTGTCGAAGATTTCGAGCGACCTGATACTGCTGGGGTCCGGGCCCCGTGCCGGCCTGAACGAGATCGATCTGCCGGCGATTCAGCCGGGCTCCTCGATCATGCCCGGCAAGGTGAACCCGGTCATGCCCGAGCTCGTCAATATCATCGCCTTCCGCGTCGTCGGGAACGACGCGGGCGTGGCGATGGCCGCACATTCGGGGCAATTGCAGCTCAATGCCTACGAGCCGCTGGTGGGCCTGGCAGTGATGGAATCGCAACAACTGCTGGCGAGGGGCTCGGACGCGCTGCGAACCCGATGCGTCGACGGCATTACGGTGAACGAAGAGGTTCTCAGCCGGTACATGGAGGAAACGGTGGGCATCGTCACCGCGCTGAATCCCGTGATCGGCTACGAAAAGGCCACGGAGCTGGCGAACGAAGCCTATCGCACCAACAAGGGCCTGCTGGAAATCATCCGTGAGAAGAAAGTTCTGACCGAGGAGCAGATCAAGGAGCTGCTCGATCCGGTCAAGCTGGCAAATCTCGACAAGAGCAAATATCCACGCTGACTCGACGCTGTCGAGGGAGGAGATGAGGGTATGAATCCGCCATTCAGAAGCCGGGCCGCATCGGTGCTGGCTCTGCTGCTATGTGCGATCTGCTGGCAAGCGGCCGCCGCGCAGCAGGACAAGCCGCATGTAACCATTCTGGCTACGGGAGGCACGATCGCCGGAGCCGCGGAGACTGGCACGCAATCCGGTTACAAATCAGGAGCGGTGACCATCGATGCGATGCTCGCCGCGGTGCCGGGCATCGACAAGCTCGCGACGGTAAAAGGCGAGCAGGTCGCGAACGTCGGCTCGCAGGACATGTCGTTCGATATTCTGCTCACGCTCGCCAAGCGCATCAATGAGCTTGCGCCGAGTCCCGACGTCGATGGCTTCGTCATCACACACGGCACCGATACGATGGAGGAGTCGGCGTTCTTTCTGAATCTTACCGTGAAGACCGACAAGCCGGTCGTGATGGTGGGCTCGATGCGCCCGTCGACAGCATTGAGCGCCGACGGCCCTCTCAACTTGTACAACGCTGTGGCAGTCGCTGCCGATCCGAGGGCGAAAGGGCACGGCGTGATGGTCGTCATGAACGATCAGATTCATGCGGCGCATTCGCTGACCAAGACCAGCACGACCGCGGTCGAGACCTTCATGTCGCCGTTGCGCGGCCTGGTAGGGGTCGCGAGCTACGGAAAAAATCATTTCTACAACTCGCCGACCTGGAAGCACACCAAGCAGAGCGAGTTCGACATCAGCAATGTCACCAAACTGCCGCGCGTCGATGTCGTGTTCGCGGATGTCGATATGCCGGGAGACCTGATCGATTGCTCGGTCGAGCGCGGGGCGAAAGGCATCGTCATCGCGGGCGTGGGCAACGGCAACATGAACAAGGCGGGAGTGGATGCCGCGGAGCGGGCCGTGAAGAAGGGCGTCGTCGTGGTTCGCAGCAGCCGCGTGCCGACCGGCTATGTCGGGCGCAACGTGGAGCTGGACGATGACAAGCTGGGATTCGTCGCCTCCTACGAGCTGAATCCGCAGAAGGCGCGAATTCTGCTTTCGTTGGCATTGCTTCAGCAGCGCTCGCCAGCGGACATCCAGAACCTGTACGACCTGTATTGATGAAGCAGTATGCGAGTCCGCGCTCGCTGGGTGTCATGCTTGTTGCTGGTGGCAGGGACGAGCGGCGCGCTCGCGGATGATTCAGAGCAAACGACGCAGATCTATAACACGCTCGACGCGGCCGAAGCGGATGGTCCCGGACCACGCCGTAAGCTGGTCACCTGGAACGAATACGAGGGGCCCTACTTCACCGCGCGCCTCGGCGGCGGATTTCTCTACGACTACGTTGCTTACGCGCAGGACCGCGATAGTAAGGAACAGATGACGTTGCGGCCGACCGGCCAGCTGCGCGACTTTCGCTTGCTGCTGAAGGGAAAATTCCCGCAGTTGCCGCGGCTCAGTTACACAGTGGGCTATATGTACGACGCGGTCGCCGAATCGTGGCGCTTCCGGCAGACCGGTCTGATGCTCGACGTTCCCGAGCTGGGCGGCGACTTGTTCGTCGGCCGTACCAAGGAAGGGTTCTCGACCAACAAGGCGATGGTCGGCTATCACGGCTGGGCAAACGAGCGTGCGGCTGCCAACGATGCCTTCCTGCCCATCCTCGCCGACGGCGTGAAATGGACCGGCGCTGCCGCCGGAGGCAAATTCGTCTACAACCTCGGCTGGTTCAAGGATACGCGCTCGGAGAACGAATCGTTCAATCGCAACGACAATCAGTTCGCGGGCCGCGGGGTATGGTTGCCGTTGGGCGGCGGTCAGGAGTCGCCGCGGCTGCTGCACCTGGCGTTGGAATATCGCTATGGCGAATCCGACGATGGCACGTTCCGCTTCCGTTCCAAGCCGGAATCGTTTCCCGCGCAGTCGTATGCGATCGATACCGGCACGTTCGCGGCTCATCACTCGAATATGTATGGCGTCGAGACGTACTACCGCGATGGGCCGTGGGTGTTCGGCATGGAGTATTTCTTCAACGAGGTGTCGGCGCCGGCATCGGGCGATCCCTTGTTTCATGGGGGCGAGGTATTCGCGGCCTGGCTGCTGACCGGGGAGACGCGTCCCTACAGCGCGCGGGCGGCATTGTTTCAAGCAGTGTCGCCGGCACGAACCGTGTTCGAGGGCGGGCCCGGCGCTTGGGAGCTGGTGCTGCGATATTCCTACGCCGATCTGGATGAGCCGCTGATTCGCGGCGGCCGGTTTCGACGCATCACGCCCATGGTCAACTGGCACCTCTCGGATAATGTGCGACTCGAATTCGCCTATGGCTATGGGCTGCTCGATCGTTTCGGGCTGCAAGGGACCACCCAGTTCTTCCAGACGCGCCTGCAACTGCAAATGTGACAGAGGGCACGTCGTCTTTCACCAAGAGCGGTGTCGGCATCTCACAGACCTGACTAGTTTGTATGCTCGTGACGCGGCGTTCTCGCGCGCGACTGTCGAACTGGTGCGGGGGGCAATGCAGGAGACGGCGAACATGCGAACGTTGCTGCTCGGAATCTCGAGTCTGCTGTGTGCGGGCGTGGCACTGGGCGAAGAAAACGAAGGCCGGTCCACCATGGACATCTATGGCTTCGTGATGCTGGACAACGGCTATCAGACCAAGCAGAACGATCCCAACTGGTTCGATGTGCTGCGCCCGACCAAGCTGCCGTCCTTCCCGAACGAGTTCGGCGCGGATCAGAACTGGTTCGCCAGCGTGCGCCAGACTCGTTTTGGCGTGAAAACCAGCACGCCGACCGGCCTGGGCGAGTTGAAGACGCTGTTCGAGTGGGAGCTGTTCGGCACCGGCGTGGATGCCGGCCAGACGACATTGCGTTTGCGGCATGCCTACGGCGAGATCGGCCAGTTCGGTGCCGGCCAGACGTGGAGCCCGTTCATGGACATCGACGTGTTCCCCAACTCGCTCGAATACTGGGGACCGAACGGCATGGTGTTCTTCCGCAATGTCCAGATGCGCTGGATGCCGATCAAGGGCGACACGCGACTGACGTTCGCGCTCGAGCGCCCGGGCGCCTCCGCCGACCAGGGCAGGTACTCCGACCGCATCGAGCTGCAGAACATCGCGCCGCATTTTCCGTATCCGGATCTCTCTGGCGAATTTCGACTGGGCCGCGGCTGGGGCTATGTCGAGATCGCGGGCATCGTGCGCTACATCGAATGGGAGGATCAGCTGGCCGATCAGTTCGACCTGTCCGGCAACCAGACCGGATGGGGCGTCAATTTGAGCTCGAACCTCAAGCTCGGCAACCACACCCTGCGCCTGCAGGCCGTGTACGGCGAGGGCATCGAGAACTACATGAACGACGCGCCGGAAGACGTCGGCATACAAAACAACTTCGGCGACCCCCGGCGGCCGATCGTCGGCAAGGTCCTGCCGGTGCTCGGTGTCGTTGCCTTCCTCGATATCAACTGGACCGACACCATGTCGACTTCGATCGGCTATTCCATGGTCGACATCGAGAACACCAATGGCCAGGCCGACAACGCCTTCAACAAGGGCGACTACGCGCTGGTGAATCTGCTGTTCAATCCGGTGGAGAAATTCCTGTGGGGCGCCGAGGTTCAATACGGCCGCCGCGAGAATTTCCGCGACGGCTTCACCTCGGACGATGTGCGTGTGCAGGTCTCGTTCAAGTACAGCTTCGGGATGACGTTTGGAGGAGAGTGACATGCGTACGCGCAACGGTGGTTTGATCGCGCTGGCGTGGCTGCTGGCGCTGCTCGCGACGCCGTCAGTGATGGCGCAACAGGCCGATCAGATCCAGGCCGCATTGAACGCGGCGTACGCCAGGTACAAGGACATCAAGGAGGGCAAGAACGCCGATTACATTCCGGCGCTGGCGCGCGTCGACCCCAAGATCTTCGGCATCGCGCTGGTGACCACCGACGGCAAGGTCTACACCGCCGGCGACGTGAAATCGGAAGTCTCGATCCAGTCGATCTCCAAAGTGTTCACCATGGCGAAGGTCATGGAGCAGCAGGGACCCGATGCCATCGTCAAGCGCATCGGCGTGGATGCGACCGGCATGCGGTTCAACTCGATCGTTGCCGTGGAGTTCGCGGAGAAGGCGCTGGGCGGGCCGGAGATCAATCCGCTGGTGAATCCCGGCGCGATCACCGCCACGAGCATGGTTCAAGGCAACTCTCGGGACGAGGTGTGGCAGAGCATCCTCGACTTTCATTCGGATTTCGCCGGCCGTCCGCTCCGGGTCGACAAGGAAGTGTTCGATTCGGAGGCGGCCAGCAACCAGCGCAATCAAGCGATCGGCGCGCTCATGTATGCCTATGGATTCATCAAGGACGATCCGGGACGTGCGGTCGATATCTATACCGAGCAGTGCGCGATCGCCGTCAATGCGAAGGATCTGGCGACGATGGCGGCGACGCTGGCGAACGCCGGCAAGAATCCCGTCACGGGCAAGCAGGTGATGAAGACGCAGAACGTGCCGGAGGTGCTGGCCGTGATGGCGACCGCGGGGCTGTACGACGACTCGGGCAAGTGGCTGTACCAAACGGGTCTGCCGGCGAAGAGCGGGGTCGGCGGCGGCATCATCGCGGTTTCACCGGGCAAGTTTGGGATCGCCGTGGTGTCACCGCCGCTCGACGAGGCGGGCAACAGCGTGCGCGCGCAGAAGGCGATCACGGATATCTCCAACACGCTGCACGGCAATCCGTATGCACCGGTCGCCGCCAGGGCGAAGTGACGTTGAGCCGTGGGGCAGCGAGAGCAAGCATGGGCGCGGTGCCGTCACTTTCGCTTCGCGTGTGGCGCTCGTCGATGTGCTCCCTGTTGCTTCTGGCCGGCGGCGCGCTAGCAGAACAAACCGATGCGCCGGCCGGAGCTGGCGACGAAGAGGTGCAACCAAAGCTGTTGCAGCCCGATCCGCGCCTGGCGGATGAGCGGCCCACCTGGGGCGCGATCGACGCGACCGGTCTGGGCATCGTGCTGTTCGATTCGGACCAGCTGGGGCAGGTTGCGTTGAGCGCGTATGCGCTGGTGCGTTACATCGATCAGCGCCCGGCCGAGCAGACCTTTGTCGATCACCTGGGGATCGAACACGACATCGATACGCGCCGGGACATCCAGTTTCATCGCGCCATGATCCATCTGAAAGGCTGGTTCTATACGCCCAAGCTGCGCTATCAGGTGACGGTCTGGACGGTCATGTCGACGGACCAGACCACGCTGTACGGCTTCCTCGGTTATCAGTTCACCAAATGGTTCAACTTGTACGGCGGCATCAACACGCCGGGCGGCTCGCGCTCGGTGATGGGCTCGCATCCGTTATGGCTGGCGAACGATCGCGTGATGGCCGACGAGTTCTTTCGTGGCAGCTTCACCGGCACGCTGTGGGCCAACGGCGAGATTCTTCCGGGCCTGTGGTATCACCTCGCGCTGTCCAACAACCTGAGCCAGCTCGGCGTCACCGCCAGTCAGCTCACGCGCGATATGGGCACGGGCTATGGCATGTGGTGGATGCCGACCACGCACGAGTTCGGTCCCCAGGGCGCCTACGGCGATTGGGAATATCACAAGACGCTCGCGACGCGCTTCGGCTTTTCTCATATTCGCAGCCGGGAGAATCGTCAGACGCTGCAGAATAACGAGCCCGACAACACGCAGGTGCGGCTGGCGGACAGTCTGCTGCTGTTCAACACCGGCTCGCTTGCGCCGGGGGTGACCGTGGAGGAGGCCGATTGGGAGTCGGTCTCGATCGACGCGGGCATCAAATACAAAGGGATGTTCCTGCAGGCCGAGTACTACCGCCGCTGGCTCGACAACTTCGTCGCCGATGGCGCGCTGCCGGTCACGAAGATCGTCGATGACGGATTCTACGTGCAGGGCGCGTTCTTCCCGATCAAGCAGAAGCTGGAGCTGTATGGCGCAACCTCATGGGTGTTCGGCGATGAGGATGCAGGGTTCGGCCAATCTCGTGAGTACATCATCGGTACCAATTACTATCCTGCGCCGACACGCAAGTTACGCGTCAACGCGCAGATCATTCACGTCAAGAAGTCTGCCGTCAGCAGCACGTTCGGCTTCTATGTTGGCGGCCAGACCGGCCCGACTTACTCGGTCGCCGCCTCGCTGCTGTTCTGAAGAGGAAGGCCATGCGACCACTCGTCGTTCTTGCCGCGCTTGCCTCGGCCACCGTTGCGAGCTGCGCCGCCGAAGCCGCGCAGTCGAAGTACGAGGTTTACGACTCGCACTTTCATCTGACCAACTATGTGCAGGAGGGGACGGACATCCGCGAGTTCCTGCGGATCATGGGAGATCGAGTCGGGCGAGTGGCGCTGTTCGGCATTCCGCTGCAGCAGACCTGGTCCTATCGGAACACTGGCGATTTCGCGCCGACCTACTATCTGCAAACCGACTCGCCGCTCTATTACTACTCGTTCACCGACGCCTACATCGCCATGGCGTATCTGTCGTTGCCGGAGCGCGATCGGGCGCGCTTCGATCCGATGATCACCGGCTTCAATCCCGCGGACATGTACGCCGTGGATCACATCAAGCGGGTGCTGAAGACGTTCCCGGGCGTGTTCACGGGCATCGGCGAGTTCACGATCCACAAGGAGTTCGTGTCCTCGAAGATCGCCGGCGAGGTCCCCTCGCTCACCGATCCCGCGCTCGACAGGATCATGGAGTTCGCCGCCGAGGCGGGCATGGTCGTCATCATTCACAACGACGCCGACAAGCCTTATCCACGCAAGGGGCAGGAGCCGTATGACTTGAAGCAGCTCTCGGCGCTGTTCCGTCGTCATCCACGGACCAACATCATCTGGGCACACTGCGGCGTCGGTCGCGTCGTCCGGCCGATCGAGAACCAGCTGGAACTGTTGAGGCGTGCCTTGCAGGACCCTGCGACCTCGCACGTGTTCATCGACATCTCCTGGACCGAGACGGCGAAGTACATCCTGGCGACCCCGGAGACGACCCGGCGGGTCGCGCAGACCATCAATGAGTTTCCGGATCGCTTCCTGTTCGGTACCGATGAGGTCGCACCGACGGATCAGCAGAGCTATCTCAAGATCTACGAGATGTACCAGCCGTTGTTCGCTCAGCTCACGCCGGACGCCAGCGAGAAGTTGCGCAAGGGGAATTACGAACGACTGTTCGATGAAGCGCGGCGACGGGTGCGCGCATGGGAGAAGGCAAACGTGAAATGACCCGCTGGCGCTTCATCTTCGCTGTGCTGCTCGCATGCGCGGGAACATTGGGGCATGCACAGGAACCGCATGTCGAGGAGCCGGCGGTGCTGTCGTTGTGGAACCGGCCCATCGTGATCTTTCGCGCAACGGTCGACCGTGTGCCGCCGGAGCAGCGCGTGCAGAACGCTCGCAAGCGCATCGAGGAACACCTCCGTTCGCGAGTCGCAGGGAACGTTGCGACACGGGTGACCGAGATAGGCGAGCTGCAAGGTATTCTGGTCACCATGGGCCAGGATGTTGCGTTTGGCCTGGTCGAGGGCGATCTCGACGCCGAAGCATCGACGACGCTCGAGCAAGCGGCGGCGCGTGCGGCGGATCGCCTGCGTGAGGCATTGCAGGCACGCGAGCAACAGCAGCGCCCTTTGGTGGTGGCGCAAGGCATCGGGCTGAGTTTGCTGGCGCTGCTGGCCTTCGTTCTGATCGTCAAACTCATTTTGCTGGTTCGCGAATGGGCGATTCGCACGCTCGAGCAATGGTTACGCCTGCGGAGTTGGGTCATTGGAGGGGTCGACATCGTCCCGACGCTTGCGACAGTCAAGCGCGCCACGTTTCGAGTGCTCGCCTGGCTCGCGATCGCCGCGGCGAGCTACCTGTTGGTGATCTTCGTTCTGCAAGCCTTTCCGTACACCGAGCCGCTCGGCGAGCGTCTGGGCGCCTATCTTCGAGCGCGGTTTGTGGATGCGGTGATTGCGGTGGTGCGGGCGACGCCAAACATCATCGGCATCGTTGCGGTGATCTTCATGACGCGCACCATTTCTCTCTGGGTTGCTCGGCTGATCGCGGAGGTCGAGCACGGTGTGCGCACGATGACCTGGATCGGGCAGGCGCAGGCACGCGCCACCCGGCGCATTGCCAGCGGCCTGATCTGGGTGCTGGGGCTGGCGGTGGCATATTCCCTGCTGCCCTGGTCGAACAATCCCATCTTTCAAGGCATGAGCCTCGTGCTCGGCCTCGGCGCGTCATTGGCGTCGGCGGGCCTGGTGAATCAATGGATCAGCGGCGTGGTGGTGTTGTACTCGCGGTCGTTTCGCATCGGCGACTATGTGAAGGTCGGCGACGTCGAAGGCTATGTCACCGAGATGGGACCGCTCGCGACCAAGCTGCACACCATACGCCGGGAAGAGATCACGGTGCCGAATGCGGTGGTGACCAGCGACAAGCTCATCAATTACTCGAAGCTCGGTGACGAGCAGGGCGCATTGCTCAGCGTTTCGCTCGCGATCGGCTACGACGTGGCCTGGCGACGGGTGGAGGCGCTCCTGTTGCAGGCAGCGGCCCGGACGGAAGGTGTACGACGCGACCCGAGTCCGCGCGTGCTGCGTTGGGAGTTGACTGATTTCTTCGTCGAGTATCAGTTGCACGTCCGTCTGGTGAGTCCCGAGTATCGGGCGACGGTGCGCTCGGAGCTGAACTCGAACATCCTCGATGAGTTCACGGCGGCACAGGTGCAGATCATGACGCCGCACTTCGAGGGCCAGCCGGACAAGCCGGTGATTGCCGCCCCTCATTAGAACGAATATCCAAGCGGGGTGGTGAGCAATGTACGTGCAGTGGATCGCACGGGGCAGGGCCGTGTTGCGCGACTTTCGATCTGGTGTGGGGCCCTTGCCCGCCGTACGGACTCGCGGGCCAACTGGCAGGACGCACCATCCTGTGCTCGTGCCGGAAGAATAAACACGGGAGCCCATGATGCATACCTCGCTGCCGCGTTTTTACTGCTACGCCTCCATCGTGCTCGCAGCCGCGTGCTTTTCGACGGCGGCGTCGGCGGACGACAACGACTCCGGCTTCTATCTTGGCGCGGGCTGGGGCCAGTTCAACGTCGACATCGAGAACGCGCAGGGTGTTACCGATGTCATCGGCAACATCAGCACCGACGATCCCGCGGCCTGGAAGGCGTTCGTCGGCTGGCGCTTCATGAAGTGGCTCGCGCTCGAGGGTGATTACATCGATCTGGGCAATCCGCGCGGCGACTTCAATGCGATGGGATCGGATGGCCATTACTCGGTCGAGCTCTCCGGTTTCGGCGCGTATCTGATCGGTACGTTGCCGATCACTGTGTTCGAGCTCTCCGCCAAGGCCGGATGGTACTGGCACGATGTGAAGCTCCGGGTCAACTTCGACAATGTCGGCGCCGGCAACGGCGACGTCATCAACACCGACACCAACCGCGATGCATTCACGTACGGCGTTGGCGTCGGTGTCACAGTGATAGATCACATCAACCTCAAGATCGAGTACGAGCGCTTCGATCTGAAAGACCTCGAGGATCCCTACGCGCTGTGGCTCACGGGCGCATGGCGCTTCTAAACGGAGACCCGCATGAAAACGATGGCTGTTCTTTGTCTGTGCGTGGCAAGTCTGTTCAATGTGGCGCATGCGCAGAGCCAGAACCGCGGTCCCGGCTGGGACATGGGCGTCAATCTCATCTATCAATTCGGCAAGGACGTGAACTTCGAAGGGGGCTCGCGGGTCTCGCTCAATGACGACCTGGGCGTGGCGCTCACTTTCGGCTACCGCTTCAACGAACATTTCGAGCTGGCGTTCGCGCTCGACTGGCAATCGATCAATTACGATGCGACGCTGCAGTCGGGGCTGTTTCCCGGTGTGACGGCCGACGTCTCGGGCGACCTGGAAGCGTTCACGCCGCGCATCTGGGCCAACTACAACTTCCTGCCCGGGCCGCTCACTCCCTTCGTGAATGCGGGCGTGGGCTGGAGCTGGGTCGATACGAATATTCCGAACAGCCGCGTGCAGGTGGGCTGCTGGTGGGATCCATGGTGGGGCTATATCTGCACGCCCTATCAGAGCACCAAGTCGATCGATGATTTCGTGTATCAGGCGGGTGTCGGCGGGCGCTGGGACTTTCCGAACGGGCTGACGCTGCGGCTGGCGTACGAGAAACATTGGTTCGATTACAGCAAGGCCACCAGCACGCCGGACTTCGACCAGATCAAGCTCGGCTTCGAGTACCGCTATTGAGGCGGTAACCAGCAGGGCCCGGGTGCGACCGTGGCGCGTGCGTGCGTACTATGGGTACGCCCCGAGCACGCCGTACCGGTTCTCGCGCAACGAGCCGCCGCGCTACCTATGTTCTGAACTACACCGGAACAGATCACGCTCGAGGGCCCATGCACACCAGCTCACCGCCGCCGAAGCTCAATGCCGTCGTGACACGGATACATGCCCATGGCCTGGACGAGGCGTCGGAGCAGCTCGCTCGTTTCATGAGCGTGCGCTACGTGCAGCTCGAGCGCGGCATGGCTTCTTCATTCGGCGAGTTCGCAGCGTTGGAAACTATCGCTGTCGGTCAGTTGAGCGCGGATCGTCACAAGGTCGAGTGGCTCGATGTGCCTCCCGGTCGTCTGCTCATGGTCGCGCCGGTTCGGGGGCGAGCGCGAGCGGGTACGGCCAGAATCGGGCCGGGCCAGATCGTGCTCGCGCACGGGCCGACGCAGCTGGTCATGTGCACCGAGGGGGGATATGCGTC
This sequence comes from uncultured Steroidobacter sp., assembly GCF_937958065.1. GTDB lineage: Bacteria > Pseudomonadota > Gammaproteobacteria > Steroidobacterales > Steroidobacteraceae > Steroidobacter. The sequence goes on along the minus strand of NZ_CALFXI010000097.1, from coordinate 24,395 downwards.
CTGGTTCGTATCGATGCCGGATCGAAACCCGGGCAAGGTGATTGGAAAAGGAGTTCGCTTCCTGCGGGGACCGACCTCCGGATTGGAAACGTTCGACAGCTGTGCGCGACGGATGATCGAGGCGGCGGAGAACGGATCATCGAGCGGCGTGGTGCTGGATCTATGTAACGGATGGCTCAGCCAGGCGCGCGACGAGGATGCCACCGTGACTGCATCGGCCGCGCGCTGTCAGGCTGCGGTCCGGGCACGGCAATACATCGATGACCATCTGGACCGACCTTTGACGCTGGCCAGCGTCTGTCAGGCCAGCTACTCGAGCCCAAGGGCGCTGGAGTATGGCTTCCGCGAAATCTTCGGCGTCTCGCCCATCACCTATATCCGCTGCGCCCGGCTGTCCCGAGTGCGCCGGGAGTTGTACTCATCGCCGTACACCAGCGGCAAGATCACACAGCTGGCGTTGCAGTGGGGCTTCTGGCACTTGAGCCAGTTCTCCAAGGACTACTTCGATCTGTTCGGGGAGCTGCCCTCGATTACGCTCGGGCGCGCGAGCGGCCGTGCCCACAGCAACGGTTGCAACTGTGTCGCGGCCCCGACGCGGGTCGCCGTGGCGGAGCCACTGTGAGACTGCTGATCGTCGCGCTGCTCCTTGCCATCGCGGCGACGAGTCCTGCACAACGTTCAGTGCCGAGCGCCTCGGACAAGCTCGAAGTGTCCACGCCGGCGAGCAGGTCGGAGCGGCGTTTTTTCGACCTGGTCCTGATGCGCGTGACAGCGATCGATCTGGCGCTCGGGCCGATCCTGGACGGGGCGGGCGAGAAGATCACCGTTGACTTCGCGCGTCGGGACGATACTTTCTTTCCGCGCGACGGTCCGGTGGCCTACGATCCGGACCGACATACATTGATCTTCCGTCGAAGCGTGCTCAGCTCGGTCAACCGGGGCGTGAAATCCTGGGCGAAGGCGTACTGGCCCTATTACAAGAACGACGACATCCGCGCGCTGTTGCCCGTCATCGAGCTGATCGACAACGCACTGTGGATGACCCATTTGCAGGAGGCCGCGCATCGCAAGGGGCTCTCCTGGCCGCACGAGGACTGCGCGGCGCTGGAGATCGAGAAACGTCTGGGCTGCGAGATGCTGGTCTACGGCGTGGAGGCATCGCGCCGACAGGTGCAGCCCTTCTTCAATACCAATCGGATCGATCTGATCTGGCCGGAAGATCTGCAGGAGGCGAATGCCCGGGGCTGGCGCCAGGGCGATGTCGCCTATCGCGACGTGCAGCAGCTGGGCGGCTCGATGCTGATACGCCCGTTGATTGCGGAGTTCGGTGTGCCGCGAGTCCTGCAGTACATAGCGCAGACGCCGTTCTACATCCAGGACGGCAACGTGCGCGCCTCGGCAGAGCGTTACCAGGAGCAGGCGCGGATGGCACTGACCGCGAATGCGATAAATTGATAGCTCGCCAGCACTGCTCGAAACGATCATCCGCGGACCAGTAGCGAGGTCGGCCATGAACGCGGCTAGGGCAATCGTGAGATACGGATGGGTGATCGCGGTGGCGTTGCTGTCGGCGTGTGCCAGCAAGCCGACCATCCGCTCCAATACCGATCCGGGGGCGGACTTCTCGACGTATCAGACCTACGGCTTCTTCGATGAAGTCACCAGGCGTGCACCGGCGTACGAGTCGTTTGCGACACGTTATATCAAAGCGGCTATCGAGCACGAGATGCAGCTGCGCGGCTTCAGAAAGACAGGGAACCCGGAACTGCTGGTCAACATCCACGTGCAGACGAGGGACAAGGTGCAGGTGACCGAGACGCCAGCGCCTGGCGGCTATTACGGTTATCGTTACGGCATGTACGGCTGGGGCGCGGGAGTGTCCACGAGCGTGGACAACTACACCGAGGGCACGCTCAATGTGGATATCGTCGACAGCGCAACGAGCCGCCTGGTGTGGGAAGGCATCGCGGTCGGCCGCATCAACGAGAAGGCGCGGAACAATCCGGAACCGGCCATCAACGAAGTCGTGCGGCAGGTATTCGAGCGTTTTCCCAGGCAGCCCACCCAACCGTCCAGTCCCTGACCGCTCAACGGCACAGCACGGTTTCGATCGCGTCCAGGATCTGCGCCGTCGGGCAGGGCTTGACCAGCACCGCGGCGAATAACTGCAGCTTCTCGTCCCACTCTGGCGGCGTCGCGGTCAGCGCGATCAGAGGTATGTGCGCGAGCCACTGCTTCTCCTTGATCTGTCGAGCGGCTTCCAGGCCGCTGCCGTGGCGCAGGTGCAAGTCCATCAAGATCACATCCGGCGCCAGCGCCGCGGCCAGCTGGACCGCTTCGGCCCCGGTGCTGGCGGCGAACGCGGCATAGCCGCGAGCGATCAACAAACGCATCGTGCTGGCACGCATGCTGTCATCGTCGTCCACGACGAGGATCACATCGCTCAAGTGGCCACCCTGGCATGTCGTTGCTGTTCGCTACGAATCGACGCCGCGAACGGCAGATTCAGGATTGCCCACGGACTGGGACGCCGTACAGTTTTCGACAACGCGACCATAGCTGCGCGCATGCTCGTAACATGGATCAACTTCCGCCGCTGGTGTCCGCACCGGCCGCTCAGCGCGCTGGCGACACCGGCTCGCAGAGGAGCGGTGATCTATATGACGACGCGGCGCCGGCGCCCGCCATCCGTAAGGCGGGCCGGAATCGGGGCAATTGCCGCCGGATGTTTCGCATCGAGGCTCGCGTCCGCGGTTCGGATAAACGATTCTGTCCTGGTGCCACGATCGTGGCCGCCCGAGGATGTCTGCTGGGTGAATCCATCGAACCGCTCCGCGCAGCGGCTGTCCGTGATTCAGCGATCCTGCACCATCTGCCGGTTGATATACAACGCCACGAGCGTGCCGATTGCGCCGGACAGCAGATAGGCGCCCGCGAAGCCGAGGCCGAAGCGGCTCGACAACTCGAGCGCGACCCAGGGGGCGAAGCCGGCGCCGAACAGCCATGCGAGATCCGACGTGATGGCGGAGCTGGTGTAGCGATAGTTCAGCTGGAAGTTCGAAGCCACGGCCCCCGAGGCCTGGCCGAAGGCGAGGCCGAGCAGCAGGAAGCCGGAGATCATGAACACCAGCTCGCCGAGCTCGCCGGCGGCCAGCAATTGCGGGGCGAAGCCGCTGAATGCCGCGATCGCCGCGGCGGTGCCGGCGAGCAGCGTGCGACGACCGACGCGATCGGCCAGCCAGCCGGACGCGATGATCGCGGCGACACCGAAGGCGGCGCCGATCGCCTCGATCACCAGGAAGCGTGCCGGTCCTTCCTGCGTGTACAGAAACACCCAGGACAGCGGGAACACGGTCACCATATGAAACAACGCGAAGCTGGCCAGCGGCGCGAACGCGCCAATGACGATGTTCTTGCCGCCGTGGCGCAATGTTTCCAGAATGGGCTGCGGCTGCAGCTCGCGCGTTTCGAACAGCTTGGTGTATTCAGGCGTGACCACGATACGCAGTCGTGCGAACAGAGCCACGACGTTGATGGCGAAGGCCACGAAGAACGGATATCGCCAGCCCCAGCCGAGGAAGTCCTCGGCGGACAGGTGAGCGATGATGTAGGCGAACAACGCGCTCGCGACCATCAAGCCGAGCGGCGCGCCCAGCTGTGGAATCATCGCGTAGTAGCCGCGTCGTCTCTGCGGCGCGTTCAACGCGAGCAACGAGGCGAGGCCGTCCCACGAGCCGCCCAGCGCCAGGCCCTGACCGATGCGCAGGACGCCCAGAAAATAGGCGGAGGCGACGCCGATATCCTCATAACTGGGGATAAAGGCGATCGCCACCGTCGAAGTCCCGAGCAGGAACAGCGCGATCGTGAGCTTCATGCCACGCCCGTAGGTCCGGTCGATGGCGGTAAAAATGACGGTACCGAACGGGCGGGCGACGAACGCCAGCGCGAAGATCGCGAACGAGTACAGCGTTCCCGTCAACGCATCCACGTATGGAAAGATGAGCTTAGGGAACACCACCACCGAGGCGATGGCATAAACGAAGAAATCGAAAAATTCCGAAGTACGGCCGATGATGACACCGATCGCGATGTCACCGGGGCGGACTTCGCCGGCATGCGCTTCGTTGGTCCGCCGGGCATCGCGCTCCAGCGACGAGGTGGGCGCACCGGACTGCACGGCAGTCATAACTCACTCCTACGGATCATGCAGCCTTTATAGCTTCGGAAAGGCACGGGGACCATTGGGCAAAACGCCCAATGTCGCAGCGCGCTCGCGGTCCCTATGCTGTGCGTCTCTAGGCTGGGTTTCAGGCATGTATCGATGAATCGTCGAGTGCGCAATCTCGCAGTGTTGCCGCTGTTCGCAGCGTTGTCCGCCTGTGACATGGTCGTGCTCAACCCGGGCGGCGACGTGGCGGCTCAACAGCGCGATCTGCTGGTCATTTCGACCTGGCTGATGCTGATCATCATCATTCCCGTGATGGTGCTCATTGTCATTTTTGCCTGGCGCTATCGGCACAACAACCGCGAGGCGCGCTACGAGCCCGAATGGCATCATTCGATGCGCCTGGAGCTGGTCATCTGGTCATGCCCGCTGCTGATCGTCATCTGTCTGGGCGCGCTGACCTGGCTGGGGACGCATCTGCTCGATCCCTATCGTCCGCTCGACCGGCTCGCGGCCAATCAGCCCATCCCCGAGGACACGCGCGCCTTGCAGGTGGACGTGATCGCGCTCGACTGGAAGTGGCTGTTCATCTATCCGCAGTATGGCGTGGCCACCGTCAATGAAATGGCGGTGCCGGTGAATCAGCCGCTGTCGTTACGCATCACCGCCTCGTCGGTGATGAACGCGTTCTACGTGCCGCACCTGGCTGGAATGATTTACGCGATGCCGGGCATGGAGACGCGCCTGCACGGGGTGCTGAACGAGCCAGGCGAGTCGGAAGGTTATTCCACCAACTACAGCGGCGCCGGCTTCTCGGGCATGAAATTCAAGGTGCGCAGCGTGAGCGACACCGAGTTTCAACGCTGGGTGACGACGGCGCGCGCCGCCGAACAATCGCTGACTCGTGACGCCTATTTGCAACTCGCGAAGCCGTCGGAGCGCGAGCCGGTGCGATATTTCTCCACCGTCGACGAACAGCTCTATTCCCTGGTCGTCGGCATGTGCGTCGAGCCGGGCAAGATGTGCATGCACGACATGATGGCGATCGACGATCGCGGCGGACTGGGCCTGGCCGGCGTTTACAACGTGGCCCGGCATTCGGGCGATCTGCCGCGCGCCGTGTTCGGCGCGGACCAGTCCCATGTCATCGGCATCTGCGCGGCGCCCACGGTTCGCACTTTCGAAGATGACCTGCTGCCGCAGGTCGATCGCTCGCCGTTGCGAGGTGCGGGGCTGCCCCGGCCTGCGTCCGGACGTTCCGGTTCATTGCTCGCGGACACCCTTGATTCCACGAGCTCGCGGTAATTGATGATGTCTCAAGCAGAGTTGCCCGTGTTGGATCCGATCTTTGGCCGGCTGAGTTTTGCAGCGCTGCCGTTGCATGAGCCCATTCTGGTCGCGACGTTCGTTGCCGTGGCGATCGGCGGCATCGCCTTGCTCGCCGGCGTGACGCGTTATCAACTGTGGGGCTATCTGTGGCGCGAGTGGATCACCACCATCGATCACAAGCGCATCGGCATCATGTACATGATCCTCGGCATCGTCATGCTGCTGCGTGGCTTCGCCGACGCCATCATGATGAGACTGCAGCAGGCGATCGCGTTCGGCGGCTCGGAGGGCTATCTCAACGCGCATCACTACGACCAGATCTTCACCGCACACGGCGTGATCATGATCTTCTTCGTCGCCATGCCGCTGGTCACGGGCCTGATGAACTACATCGTGCCGCTGCAGATCGGCGCGCGCGACGTGGCGTTCCCGTTCCTCAACAACTTCAGTTTCTGGATGACCACTGCGGGTGCGGTCCTGGTCATGTTCTCGCTGTTCGTGGGCGAGTTCGCGCGCACGGGCTGGCTCGCGTATCCGCCGCTCTCGGGCATTCAATACAGTCCCGACGTTGGCGTCGACTACTACATCTGGGCGCTGCAGATAGCAGGCGTGGGAACATTGCTATCCGGCGTCAACCTGCTGGCAACCATCATCAAGATGCGCGCGCCGGGCATGACGTTGATGAAGATGCCGGTGTTCACCTGGACCTCGTTGTGCACCAACGTGCTGATCGTCGCGGCCTTCCCGGTACTGACGGCGGTGCTGGTGATGCTGTCGCTGGACCGTTACGTGGGCACGAACTTCTTCACCAACGATTTCGGCGGCAATCCGATGATGTACGTCAACCTCATCTGGATCTGGGGCCATCCGGAGGTGTACATCCTGATCCTGCCGCTGTTCGGCGTGTTCTCCGAAGTCACCTCGACCTTCAGCGGCAAGCGACTGTTCGGCTACAGCTCGATGGTGTACGCGACCGTCGTCATCACCATCCTTTCCTACATCGTGTGGCTGCATCACTTCTTCACGATGGGCTCGGGCGCGAGCGTGAACTCGTTCTTCGGCATCACGACCATGATCATCTCGATCCCGACCGGAGCGAAGCTCTTCAACTGGCTGTTCACCATGTATCGGGGCCGCATCCGCTTCGAGCTGCCGATGATGTGGACCGTGGCGTTCATGCTCACGTTCGTGATCGGCGGCATGACGGGCGTGCTGCTGGCGGTGCCGCCGGCCGACTTCGTGCTCCACAACAGCCTGTTCCTGATCGCGCACTTCCACAATGTGATCATCGGCGGCGTGCTGTTCGGCCTGTTCGCCGGCATCAACTACTGGTTCCCGAAGGCGTTCGGCTTCAAGCTGGACCGGTTCTGGGGGCTGGTGTCGTTCTGGTTGTGGGTGATCGGCTTCTGGGTGGCGTTCATGCCGCTGTACGTGCTGGGTTTGATGGGCGTGACCCGTCGGCTGCGCTACTTCGAGGATCCGTCGCTGCAGATCTGGTTCCAGATCGCGGCAGTGGGCGCAGGCCTCATCGCGATCGGCATCGGCGCGATGCTGGTGCAGTTCTATGTGAGCTTCCGCAAGCGCAATGAGCTGCGCGACACGACGGGCGATCCGTGGGACGGACGCACGCTGGAGTGGTCCACGTCGTCGCCGCCACCTGTTTACAACTTCGCGTTCACTCCGATCGTGCATGACGGCGACGCGTGGTGGGACATGAAACAACGCGGCTACCAGCGCCCGTTGTCCGGCTTCCGGGCGATTCTGATGCCGGCCAACACCGGTGCGGGATTCATCCTCGCGGTGTTGAGCACGGTGTTCGGCTTCGCCATGGTCTGGTACATGTGGTGGCTGGCGATCGCGAGCTTCATCGGGCTGGTCGGCTACACGATCTATCACACCTTCAACTACAACCGGGAATATCACTTGACCCTGGAAGATGTCGTCCGCGCCGAAGACGAGCGCACGCGGCAGCTGGCGGCGGTGCGGAGCTGAGCATGGGACACGCACTGACCAGCGAACAGGCGGCGGCTCGCACGCTGTTCCATCTGCAAGACGAGCACGATCACGAAGCCGGCGGCAGCACGCTGCTCGGTTTCTGGATCTATCTGATGAGCGACTGCCTCATCTTCGCGGTGCTGTTCGCCACCTATGGCGTGCTGGGCGGCAACTACGCGGCCGGGCCGGGACCGAAAGATCTGTTCGACCTGCCGCTGGTCGCGCTCAATACCTCGATGCTGCTGCTGTCGTCGATCACGTATGGGTTCGCGATGCTGTCCTCGTACCGGAACAACGTGGCCGGCACGCAGGCGTGGCTGTTCATCACGGGATTGTTCGGCGCCGCCTTCCTGGGCATCGAGCTCTACGAGTTCGCGCACATGATCCACCTGGGCGCGACCCCTCAGCGCAGCGCGTTCCTGTCGGCGTTCTTCACGCTGGTCGGCACGCACGGCCTGCACGTGACTTTTGGCATCGTGTGGCTGATCACGCTGATGGTGCAGATCGGCAAGCACGGCCTGAACAGAGCGAACGCGCGCCGGCTGGCCTGTCTGAGCCTGTTCTGGCATTTCCTGGACGTGATCTGGATCGGCGTCTTCACCTTCGTCTACCTGATGGGCATGCTGCGATGAGCGCTCACGAACATGCATCCGAGCCGCATGGCACGCTGCGGGAGTACGTGACCGGGTTCATTCTGTCGGTCATCCTGACCGCGATCCCGTTCTACCTGGTCATGGGCGACGTGCCCCTGAGCAAGACGACCATAGCGCTCGTCATCATGGCGTTCGCCGCCGTGCAGATGATCGTGCACATGGTCTACTTCCTGCACATGACGCCGAGGAGCGAGGACGGCTGGACGCTGACCTCGTTGGTCTTTACGCTGATTCTGGTCGTCATCACGCTCGCCGGGTCGCTATGGGTGATGTATCACATGGACACCAACATGATGCCCAAGCACGTGGTCAGTCAGCTGCTCTGAGCATCTCGGCTCGTCCGCCTCTGTCGCCGTTCAAGCTGGCGATCGTCATGATCGCCGCGCTGGCCGGTATTGGCGTGCTGATCGGCTTGGGCGTCTGGCAAGTGCAGCGGCTGGCCTGGAAGCGGGACCTGATCGAGCGCGTCGAGCAGCGGGTCCACGCGCCGCCGGTGGCAGCCCCGGGCCGCGAGCAGTGGCCCGATGTCGATCGAGCGAGTAGCGAATATCGTCGCGTTACCGTCCGAGGTCATTACCGGAACGATCTGGAAACGCCGGTGCAGGCGGTGACCGAGCGGGGCGGCGGCTTCTGGGTGCTGACGCCGTTCGTGACCGATGCAGGCTACACGGTCCTGATCAATCGCGGCTTCGTGCCGTTCCCACAGCGCGACCCCGCCAGCCGACCGCAAGGTCAGATCGAAGGCGAGACCAGCGTCACCGGGCTGCTGCGTATGAGCGAGCCGGGAGGAGGGTATCTGCGCGCCAACGATCCGGCGAACGACCGCTGGTATTCGCGCGACGTGGCGGCGATTGCAGCGGCGCGAGGCCTGAGCGACGTGGCGCCGTATTTCATCGACGCCGAGGCGCTGCATCCCGACATCCCCGGCGCACCCATCGGCGGCCTGACCGTGATCGCATTTTCCAACAATCACCTGCAGTATGCGCTCACCTGGTTCGGGCTGGCGTTGCTGTTGATGGCCGGCACCGGCCTGGTGCTCCGCCACGAGTGGCGCTTGCGTAGGCCGCAGACAACGTGAATTCCCGTGCCCCGACCGAGCCCAGGGCTCCGTCGCATATCGATACCGCGAATCGCAAGAACCTGGCGCTGCTGATCCAGCTGCGCTGGATGGCCGTGCTGGGCCAGGTGGCGACGATCGCGGTCGTGCATTTCGGTCTCGGCATCGCCTTGCCACTGGCGCCGATGGCGATGGTGCTGGCCGCCTTGCTGGCGCTCAATGCGCTCAGCCACGTGTGGCTGCGGCAGCATCTGCAGATCAGCAGTCAGGCGCTGTTTTTCGCCTTGCTGCTGGATGTGGCCGCGCTCACCATCCAGCTGTATTTCAGCGGCGGCGCGACCAATCCCTTCACGGCGCTTTATCTGCTGCAGATCGCGCTGGCCGCGGTGCTGCTGCCGGGGCGGGGCGCGTGGCTCATCGTCGTCGTGACATGCGCCGCGTTCGTGGGATTGATCGGCATCAATCAGCCGTTGGACGTGCAGCCGCCGACCAGCCTGCTGAGGTTGCACATCCTCGGAATGTTCGTTTGTTTCGTGCTCGGCGCCGTGTTGCTCGTGGTCTTCATCAGCCGGATGTCGCGGAATCTGCAGGAGCGCGACACGTACCTGGTCGAGTTGAAGCGACGCGCGGAAGAGGAGGACCACATCGTGCGCCTGGGCTTGCTGGCCTCGGGCGCCGCGCATGAATTGGGAACGCCGCTGGCCTCGGTGTCGGTGATCCTGGGGGACTGGCGGCGCATGCCGGAGATCGCCCAGCATCCCGAGATGCTGCAGGAACTGCAGGAGATGCAGGCCGCGATCCGTCGCTGCAAGACCATTCTCAGCGGCATCCTGATGTCGGCCGGCGAGGCGCGGGGTGAAGCGCCGGTCGTGACTTCGTTGCATCGTTTTCTCGACCAGATCGCCCGCGACTGGTCCGACGGCCGGCCGAGCGGAACCCTGCAGTACCATGCGGGCGTTGGCGCGCTGGGCGAGGACATGAAGATCGTGTCGGATCCGGCGCTCAAGCAGGTGGTGATCAATCTGCTCGACAACGCCTTCGAGGCCTCGCCGGGCTGGGTCCGATTGAACGTCGGCCGGCGGGGTGACATGCTGCGGATCGAAGTGCTCGATCTGGGACCGGGATTCACGCCGGAGATGCTGGAGAATTTCGGCAAGCCGTACCACTCGACCAAGGGACGCCGCGGCGGCGGGCTCGGCCTGTTCCTGGTCGTCAACGTCATCCGCAAGCTCGGCGGCAGCGTCTCGGCGCACAACCGCCAACCCTGCGGCGCCACCGTGACCGTCGAATTGCCGCTCGCGGCGCTGGCCTATCGAGAGAAAGACCGTGGCTGAGACTGCCCCCGACACTGGTGCGAAGCTGCTGCTGATCGTCGAAGACGACGAAGCGCTGGCGCGCACGCTGAAGCGCTCGTTCGAACGCCGCGACTATCGCGTGTTGACCGCGTCCAGTCATGACGAAGTGCTCGAGCTGCTGAAGACCGAATCGCCGGGCTTCGCGGTCGTCGATCTGAAGTTGAATGGGGCGTCCGGGCTGGCGTGCGTGCAGACGTTGCATGCGCACGATGAGGAAATGAACATCGTCGTGCTGACCGGCTTTGCGAGCATCGCGACCGCGGTGGAGGCGATCAAGCTCGGTGCGCGTCATTACCTGGCCAAGCCGTCCAACACCGACGACATCGAAAAGGCTTTCGGCAGGACCGAAGGCGACACGGACGTGGAGCTGGGCACGCGCCCCTCGACCATCAAGACGCTCGAATGGGAGCGCATCCAGCAGACACTCGCCGACGCCGACTTCAACATTTCCGAGGCGGCTCGCCGGCTCGGCATCCATCGCCGCACGCTGGCCAGAAAACTGCTGAAGCGCCAGGTCAAGTGACTTTCGCCAGCTGCTTCAGATAGGCGCAGAACATATCGGCCATCGCCGCCGAGTACGCCTTGATCTCCGCCGGCGTTCGCGCGCTCTCCGAAAAACTTTTGCCGACTCTGCTCAGGGTCGCGACCAGCAGGTCGCTGGTCAGTTCCCGCTTCGCGGCGGGTGCCTTTGGTAACACTTCCCGCATGAAGGCCGCCAGGGCGCGCTCTGCCGACGCCCGGGCTTCTCTCGCTTCCGGCGCGTCCCGGTAAAGAGGGGCCGCGTCGTTGAGCGCGATGCGTACTTTGGCTTCGTCGCATTCGGAGCGAATGAAGACGTGCACGAGCGTGCGCAGCCGCTCCAGCGGCGGCATGCGGGTGTCCAGCAGGATGGACTGCAACAGCTCGGCGTTCTGGCGCCATTCATCGCTCTGCAGTCGAAACAGGATGGCCGCCTTGTTCGGAAAATATTGATACACCGAGCCGACACTGACGCCGGCCCGCTCCGCCACCCGCGCGGTCGTGAAGCGGGCGGCCCCTTCCTTTTCCAAAACCTGAACAGCGGCTTGCAGAATTGCCGCGACCAGCTGGCTGGAGCGCGCCTGCTGCGGCTGTTTTCGCGAGGAAAGTGCGGTTTTTCGACGAGTGGCCATGGCTGCCCGGAATGCGATTGGTAAACCTGACGAATCCGTCGCATTCTAGATCCGGCGCGAGATTGCGCTCAACCCAACGCTGGAGATCCAATGACTGCACTCACGCAGGCGCCGCTTGCGCCGCTGCTAGAACGTTTGTTCCGCGAGGCTGACGACGCCAGGCCGCTGACTCATCCGTCCGTCGCAGGCATGTCGCCGCAGGAGCGCGACCGGCTCATGCACAGCAAGACGGAATATCTCGATTTCTATTCGCGCCTGAAGGAACTGCCGCTGCCGGTGTCGCGAGAAACGGGAGCGTTGCTGTACATGCTGGCGCGAAGCATTCGCGCGACGACCATCGTCGAGTTCGGCACCTCGTTCGGAATCTCCACGCTGCACCTCGCCGCCGCGCTTCGTGACAACGGCGGCGGTCGCTTGATCACCACCGAGTTCGAGTCCTCCAAAGTGGCGCGCGCTCGCGAGAATCTGCGGGCGGGTGGAGTGCTCGATCTGGTGGAGATTCGCGAAGGCGACGCGCTACAAACGTTGCGTGTCGACTTGCCCGAGACCGTCGATTTACTGCTGCTCGATGGCGCCAAGGCACTTTATCCCGAGATTCTGGGCCTGGTGGAGGACAGGTTGCGCCCCGGCGCGCTCATCGTTGCCGACAATGCCGACTTCAGTCCCGAGTACCTGGCGCGCGTGCGTTCGCCTGCCAACGGCTATCTGTCCGTGCCGTTCAGCGATGACGTCGAGCTCTCCATGAGGATCGAGCACAACTCCGCGACGGGGAGTCGATAGAGCGCCAGGGACACTGCGATTGCCAGCAGCACTGCGGACGCCGCATTTCGTCCGCACCTGCTGCAATCGAAGTCCTTGCGCTGGCCACGCGCCGAGGGCAGATTAACGCACCATGCGTAAAACCCTGCTCGCCAGTGCGATACTGGCTGTATGCAATCTGTGCTCTGTGGCGACGATGGCTGAAGACCTGCCCGATCCGGAGCAACTCGCCTCGATGGCGGCGCGCTTCGCGCCGGTCGAGGTGCAGGTCGATCTGGCGAATCTGCCGTCGCAGGAACGGGCGGCGCTGGCCAAGCTGGTCGAAGCATCGCGTTATGTCGACGCGCTGTTCATGCGTCAACGCTTCGCGGGCAACGACGCGCTGCTCCTGCAGTTGCTCTCGGATCGCAGTGCTCTGGGCCGGGCGCGAGTCGACTATTTCCTGCTCAACAAGGGGCCCTGGTCGGAGCTGGATGAGGATCGCGCGTTCCTGCCGGGTGTCGGCAAGAAGCCCCAGGGAGGCAATTTCTATCCGGCCGACGCGACCCGCGAGCAGCTCGACAGCTGGATGCAAGCGCTGCCCCCGGCCGAGAAGACCGAGGCCACCGGCTTCTTTACGACCATTCGTCGCGGCGCCGACGGCAAGTTCATCGCCGTGCCTTATTCGCTGGAATATCAGGGCGAGCTGATGGAGATGGCGCGTCTGCTGCGCGAAGCGGCGGCGCTCACTCAGCAGCCGACGTTGAAAGCGTTCCTCGAGAAGCGGGCCGCCGCGTTCATTTCCAACGATTACTATGCGAGCGACGTGGCGTGGATGGAGCTGGATGCTTCCATCGAGCCCACCATCGGGCCCTATGAGGTCTACGAAGACGAGTGGTTCAACTTCAAAGCCGCGTTCGAAGCGTTCATCACCCTGACCGACTCGGCCGAGACCGACAAGCTGAAGCGTTTCAGCTCGCAGCTGCAGGCCCTGGAAGATCATCTGCCCATCGATAAAAGATTCCGCAAGCCGAAGCTCGGCGGTTACTCGCCGATTCGCGTCGTGAATGTCGTGTTCGCGGCGGGTGACGCCAATCACGGCGTGCAGACCGCGGCGTTCAACTTGCCGAACGACGAGCGCGTGGTCGCGGAGAAGGGCTCGAAGCGCGTGCTGTTGAAGAACTTCCAGCAGGCCAAGTTCGACAAGGTGCTGACCCCGATCGCGGACATTGCGCTCGTCCCGCAAGATCGCTCGCTGCTGTCGTTCGACGCGTTCTTCACTCACATCCTGATGCACGAGCTGATGCACGGGCTCGGTCCGCAGACCATCGAGGTGGGCGGCCGGCAGACCACGGTGCGGCAGGAGCTGAAGGAATTGAACGGTCCGCTGGAAGAGGCCAAGGCCGATGTCTCCGGGCTCTGGGCGCTGCAGTACCTGATGGACCAGGGCTTCCTCGACAAGAAACAGGAACGCAACATGTATGTAACGTTCCTGGCCTCGACCTTCCGCACGCTGCGCTTCGGTCTGAATGCCGCGCACGCAAAGGGAATGGCGTTACAGGTGAACCATCTGCTCGATGCCGGCGCCGTTCGCATCGACTCGCAAGGCCGGTTCTCGCTGGATGTTCCCAAGACCAAGCGCGCGGTCACGGCACTGACCAGCCAGATCATGACGCTGCAGGCGCATGGCGATTACGCTGGCGTCAAACGCCTGATGGAGCGCATGTCCGTCATCCGGCCCGAAGTGCAACGTGTGCTGGACCAGCTCGGACAGGTGCCCGTCGACATCGCGCCTCGGTTCGTCACCGCGAACACGCTGGCCGGGAGCTAGGCGCAGTCCGCGAGTGCGAATGTTTCGAAGTCTTGGTCTGGCAAGGTATCACTGCCAGGGATCGCGCCAGCTCAGTTCGGCGAGTGTCGCAGTGGCGGGCAAGTAGGGCTGCGCAGACCCGCTCGGATCGAGCAACTGCAGTTGCACTTCCCGGCGGGTCAGCTCGCCGAGCTCGTTGGCCCATTGCGAGCTTTTGGCGAGCCACACGGGCAGGGCGTCGTCGCCATCGGAGGTCGGCTCGATCGCAATGAAGACCACGATGAGCGAGTCGCGCTCCTCGACCGCCCACAGGCGGCGAATCGAATCGTTCGCCGCGTACCATCGGCTGAAACAATCGGACACGGCGTCGATCTGCCCTGGGTCGGTCGGGAATCGATTGACGATGGATTCCATGATCTCCTCCGGCCAGCGCATGAGTGCGCCGGATAGTGTGCAACTGAATGACGCGTCTGGAGGATGAATCTGCGGCGTTTCGCTCGCGAAGTCGAGACTGCCGCGGCCGAGATGTCGGCTGGATCGTGCGCTTGTTGGACGGAATCGACGCCGCGTCGGTGAATCGTGCGCCGCTAGCGCAGCGGCCTGAAGAACTTTCGTATGTCCTCGGCGAGCAGTTCGGGCTGTTCCCACGCTGCGAAATGGCCGCCGCGAGGCAGGTTCGACCAGTGCACGACATTGAACGCGCGCTCCGCCCAGCTGCGCGGCGGCATCGGCAGCTCCCTGGGCAGATGGACGATGCCGCAGGGTGGGGTGATTCGCTGCCCGGCGGCCAGATGAAATGGATGTTCGCGCGCTTCGCTGTAGAAGCGCAGGGCGGAATGCACGGTGCCGGTGAGCCAGTAGAGCATGATGTCGGTGATCATCTCGTCCTTGGTGAGTGCTTCGTCGGGCTCGATCCGACAATCGCTCCAACTCCTGAATTTCTCGACATGCCACGCGGCCAGGCCCGCCGGTGAATCCGTGAGCGCATAGCTCAAGGTCAGCGGCTTGGTGCCCTGGATCGCGATGTAGGCTCCTTCGGCGTCCGCCCACTGGGCAACACGCGCCAGATAATCCTGCTCGCCGGCACTGAGGGGCGGATCGCTCGGGCTCAGCGCCGGGCGAAAGCGCGTCGAAAGATAATTCAGATGCAGGCCGATGATCCTGTCCGGATGCCGAAGCGCCGTGGCGGCGCTGATCCAGGAGCCCCAGTCGCCGCCTTGCACGCCAAAGCGCGCATGGTTCAGGGCGCTCATCAGCTGCGCCCACAGGTCGGCGACCACGAAAACGTTCGTTCCCCGCTGCGCCGGGCGGCTCGAAAATCCATAGCCGGGAATCGAGGGCGCGATCACAGTGAACGCATCGGCGGGATCGCCGCCATGCGCGGCTGGATCGGTGAGCAGCGGAATGATCTTCAACATCTCCACGACGCTTCCCGGCCAGCCGTGCGTCAATACCAGCGGCAGGGGGGCGGGCCCTTTGCCCAGTTCATGGATGAAATGAATGCGATGCTCGTCGAGGTGCGCCGTGAAATGAGCGAATGAATTCAAGCGTGCTTCGTGACGTCGCCAGTCATATTCACTGAGCCAGTAATCGACGAAGCGCTTCATGTACGCCACCGGCGGGCCGTAACGCCACGGCTCGGCCTCGATCTCATCCGGCCAGAGCGTGGCGCGCAGCCGCTGCTGCAGATCGTCCAGTGCCTGCGAGGGTGCCTCGAAGCGAAAGCGCTCGATCGTCAGATTTGCCATGGATCCTCCTGTCGCGCGTCGAGTCTACTGGCGGCGCAACGAAGGCGAATCCAATTAAAAGAGCGGGCGATCCATGACGAAAAGTCATATCGGCCAGGAAGGTTTCAGTGCTTGCGCCACGGCAGGAAATGCAGGATGCCAACGATCACACCGCCGACGACGAACCCGACCACGGCGGCGCCGGCTGCGAACGTCAACCACGCGGCCACGGCGCCGAACAGCGGCGCGTGATGCGCTTTCTCCGCGAGCATCTCGATGGCATGAGGCACTGCTTCGAAATGGAAATGTTCGAGTCCGTGCACCAGGATGCCGCCGCCCACCCAGAGCATCGCGGCCGTGCCGATCACGGTGAGCGCTTGCATGACATGCGGCATGGACTTCACCAGCCCCCGGCCGAAGCTGCGCGCCGGGGCCGAGCCGGCTTTGGCGAGATGCACACCGATATCGTCCATCTTCACGATCAAGCCGACCACGCCATACACGCCGACGGTGAGCACGAGGCTCACCAGCGCGAGCGCGCCGGCCTGGATTGCAAACGGTCGATCCGCCACGGTGGCGAGGGCGATCGCCATGATTTCGCCCGAGAGAATCAGGTCGGTGCGAATCGCTCCCGCGACCTTCTGCGCTTCGATGTCGGCGGAGCTCTGGGCGAGTTGCTCGACCGGGGGCGTCTGCTCCGCATCGCCCGCCGTGTGCAGGATCGCCTCGATGATCTTCTCGGTCGCCTCGAAACACAGATAAGCGCCGCCGAGCATCAGGATCGGCGTGATCGCCCAGGGCGCGAATACGCTCAGCAGCAGCGCGCCCGGCAGCAGGAACAGAAACTTGTTACGGAACGAGCCGAGCGCGATCTTCCACACGATGGGCAGCTCGCGCTCGGGCGTGAATCCCATGGCATAGCCGGGGGTCACGGCAGCGTCGTCGACCACGACGCCGACCGCCTTGGAACCGGCTTTGCCGGCCGCCGCGGTCACGTCATCCAGGGACGCAGCCGCCAGCTTGGCGATGGCCGCGATGTCATCGAGTAATGCCGCAAGTCCTGAAGCCATGTCGGAAGGGTGGCGTGCGCGCGTCCACAACGCAAGCAGATTCAGACGGGGCTGGGGTCGAAGTTCGCACAGGCGCTTTTTTCAATGGTCAAACGAAGGACAGGGCGCCAGGGCATCTGTGGCCTCGTTCAGGGCTTCTCCGATGTGATCGTATCAGGCGGACTTGTAACGTTTCGCGTCATCGCCCCGGTCGCTCTGGCCGGTCCATGCCGGTGCCTCCGGCAGCGCAGGACACAGAACGAGGAACCCTTGATGACCGAACGTTCGCCGAAGTCTGTTTCGAATCGTCCCGCGGCGCGCGCTGTGCGTGTCTCCTTGATCGCGGCTGCTGCTGTCGCATCCGGCGTGGCATCGTTCGCCGCTGGCGCCGTTCCAGTGATTCCCGGAGTGAAGAGCTCCGGTATCAATGGGCCCGCAGGTCGCGGCGGCACCGTGTATCGCGTGACCAATCTCAACAACGATGGCGCCGGCTCGCTCAAGGCTTGTGTCGACGCGAGCGGTCCTCGCGTGTGCGTATTCGAAGTCTCCGGCGCGATCACGCTCGCGGACGATCTGACCGTGCGCAATCCAAACATCACGATCGCGGGTCAGACCGCGCCGTCGCCCGGCATCATGCTGCGCAACGCGGGTCTGCTGGTGCAGACGTCCAACGTGCTGGTCCAGCACCTGCACGTGCGGCCCGGCGATGACCCGGCCGGCGAGCCGGCCAGCAATCGCGACGCGCTCAAGATCGAAGGCCCGGCCAACCAGGCGCCCATCAGCAATATCGTCATCGATCATTGCTCCTTCACCTGGTCGCTCGACGAAGTGGCGAGTGCCTGGCAGAACTGGAACAACGTCAGCCTGATCAACAACATCTTCGCCGAGCCGCTGCATGAGTCCATCCATCCGGAGGGCAATCACGGCTTCGGCGTGCTGATCGGACCGGTGAACGGCAGCGTGACGCTGGCTGGCAATCTGTTTGCGAGCATGCAGTCACGTCTGCCGATGATGGCCGCGACCCGTGCCGCCATCGTCAACAACGTGATCTACAACTGGGGCAATACGGCCACCGATCTGCAAAGTCGCGGTGCCGTGACGCAGAACTCCGTGGTCGGCAACGTATACCTGCGCGGTCCCGATACAACGAGCAGCAATGCTCCGATCGGTCTGCGTGCGGACGCCTCCGCGCTGCGCCCGGGCGCCAAAGTGTTTCTTGCCGACAATCAGGCCGGAGAGACGACCGCCAATGACGCATGGTCGGTGGCGGGCTCCATCTATGGCTCGCTGACGCTCGCGAACTTCAAAGCCAGCGCGCCGGTGTCGTGGCCGGCCGGCATGACCACGCTGCCCACCTCGGACAACGTGGTGAAGAACCACGTGCTGAAGAACGTCGGCGCTCGTCCGGCCGATCGTGACAGCGTCGACGCCCGGATCGTCGAGGGAGTGCGCAATGGCACCAATCGCATCATCAACTGCGTCGCGCCCAATGGCACCGCGCGCTGCGAGCGCAATGGCGGCGGCTGGCCGGCCATGGCCCAGAACTCGCGTCCGCTGACCTTGCCCGAGAATCCGGCAGCTGTGACCGAGAGCGGTTATACGAATCTGGAGCTGTGGTTGCACGGGATGGCTGCGGAAGTCGAAGGTCGCACCCAGAAGGCGCCCGCGTCCCCGGTGCTCGCCAACCAGTAAGTCTTCGCATCCTGCCGATGTGAATTCGCCGTCTGCGGCCCTCGTGCAAACGAGCAACGCAGGCGGCTTTTTTTTGCCGGTGCCGGCGGATGCGGTGAACGCGCAACTTCGTGCTAAAAAATCCAACCGAGGGGCCGAAAATCGCAATCCCCTGCCGGGGCAGTTCGCCTATAAAGCTCGCCGTTCATGAGCGAGGCGAAGTAATGACCAGCGCAACCACCGACTCCTGGGTCGACGTCCCGGGCGGGCGGATTTTTGTTCGTCAGTGGCAGGTGACCCGGCCTGCAGGCGCAGCGCTCGTGCTGCTGCATGATTCGCTCGGGAGCGTCGAGCTGTGGCGCGATTTTCCCGCGCTCCTGGCGGAGGCGGCGAATCGGCACGTGGTCGCTTATGATCGACTCGGCTTCGGCCAATCCACGCAACGAACGGATCGGCCCAGCATCGAGTTCATCGATGCCGAGGCGGAAGAGTATTTCCCTGTGCTACGCCGCGCCCTCGGACTCGATCGTTTTGCGTTGTTCGGTCACAGCGTCGGCGGATCGATGGCGCTGAGAATCGCGGCGTCGCTCGGAGAGGCTTGCGACGCCGTCATCACTGAATCCGCTCAAGCGTTCGTCGAGTCGCGCACGCTGGACGGAATACGTGCCGCTCAGAGCTTGTTCGAAGATCCGGCGCAGCTGCAGAAGCTCGCCAAGTGGCATGGCGACAGAGCGCAGTGGGTGCTCGATGCCTGGATCAAAGTCTGGCTGTCGCCCGAGTTTGCGAGCTGGAGCCTGGATCCGCAGCTCGGTCGCATCCGCTGCCCGGTGCTCGCGATCCATGGCGATCGCGACGAGTATGGCTCGGAAGCGTTTCCTCGTCGCATCGCCGGTGGCGTGAGCGGTCCATCGCAGATGATCCTGCTCGAAGAATGCGGTCACGTACCGCACCGTGAGCGGCGCGAGGAAGTGCTGCAGCTGACCGCTGCATTTCTCAAAGAGGCAGCTGCGAGGACTGTTTGATCTTCTGCATCGGGATCTCGCTCTCGATGCCCGGACTGCGGTAGGCTGCCGACCGAAGGCGCGAAGCAGGGAAGGAGATGAACAGAACAGAGCTCGACGCGTTCGTGGCTCATCATCGTCTGTCGGCCGAGGCGACCCGGGTGGCTCTGGAGCTCACCTCGGCGCGGCCGTCGGGTGTCGAGCTGCGCTCGTTCCTCGTCAAAGTGCTGCAACTCGCGGGCGTGCTGTCGCTCGCGGCCGGGCTGGTGTTCTTCATCGCCGCGAACTGGCAAGCCATCGGTGTCACCGGCAGATTCGCTCTGATCCAGGGTGTCGTTGTCGCCAGTGTCGCGCTGGCGTTGTGGAAGCCGCCACCGCACGCGCTGGGGCGCTATGCGTTGTTGATGGCCTTCATCGCAACCGGCGCGTTGCTCGCGCTGTTCGGGCAGACGTATCAGACCGGCGCCGACGTTTACGAGTTGTTCCTCACCTGGGCATTGCTTGGAGTGGCGTTCGTGGTGGCGGGACAGTGGTCGGTGCTGAGCGCGGCCTGGTTGATCGTTTTCAACGTCGCGTTGCTGCTGTTCTTCGGCGGACGCCCCGAAGGCGGATGGCTCTGGGCAGTGTTCTTCCCCTGGCGCGGCAATGAGTCTTTGCTGCTGGTCGTACCGGCGCTGCTCAATCTGTCGTTGTGGGCACTCGCCGAGATTGGCAGGCGAGCCCAATGGGCTGCCTGTTCTGCGCACTGGCTCGCGCGGCTGGCGCTGGTCGGTGCGTTTGGCTTCATGACCTGGGCAGGGATCGATGCGCTGGCGCCGCCTTCGATGGAAGGTTCCGCTGGCCTTGCACTGTTCGTCGTGCTGGTGCTGGAAACAGGGCTGGTGATCCATGCCATGCGATTGCGGAACGACGTGTTTCCGCTGGCACTGACCGCCGGCAGTCTGATCGCGATCGTGACGTACGCGTTGGGTGTCCACAGCGGGCTCGATGACCTTGGCCAGGCGCTGCTGCTGGCGCTGTGGTTGACGGCGAGCTCGACGATCAGTGGCCGCGTGCTGATGTCGCTCCTCAGAGAGTGGCGTCAGGAGGAGGCGGCATGATCACCGCCGCGGAGTTGAAGGATGAACTGCTGCGGCGTCGGCTCCTGGAGCCCTCCGCCAATGACGTTCCCGCCGCGGCTCACGATAGGCCGTGGTTCATCAGCGTCGTGCTCGGCGCGTCGGGATGGCTGGCCGGTGTATGCGTGCTCGTCTTCGTCGCAACGCTGTTCAGGCCCGAGAGCACTGGCGCGATCGCGCTTGCGGGGCTGGTGCTGCTGGCGGCGGCGTTCGGCTTGTATGCTGTCGATCGCGACAGCCAATTCTTCGATCAGTTCGCGCTGGCGCTGTCGATCGCGGGGCAATTCGCGTTCGTGTGGGCACTCTATGACGCGACCCGCTCCGAAGCCGTCACGGCGGCGTTGATCTGTGCGCTGCAGATTCTGCTGTTGTTCGTAATGCCGAACTTCTTCGCGAAGCTGCTGGCCGCATTCTTCGCCTGCTGTGCGTGGGCGTTGGCGGTTCGATTTGGATGGTGGGGATGGAGCGTTGAGGGCACGAGGGAGGAGGCGTTGGGGCCGGCGCTGATCGGATGGTTTGTCGTCTGGTTACCCGTCGTCGGTGCCCTGCACGCGCTCATCGGAAACGAGAGCCGCTGGATGGCTGGCGCTGCGCAAACCATCGCACGAGCGGCGCTGATCGGCTTGCTCGTGAGCCTGTCGCTGGCCACCTGGATCTCGGAGCCCTTGGGCAGTTTGACGTTCTGGGAGAGCCACGAGCGGACGAACTGGATGGCCCTGTGGCCGTTGCTCGGCGCGATCGGCGCACTAGTGGCGGCGGTGTATGCGTTTCAGTTGCGCAGTCGTGCGTTGATCGGCATCGCCAGCGTCGGTGCGTCGTTGCACATAGGACAGTTCTACTATCTGCTCGGCCTGAGCCTGCTGATCAAGTCTTGCATCATGCTCGCCGTCGGGGTGCTCGCGCTGCTCGCGGCGACGTGGCTACAGCGGCGTGGCTCGCAGCAGGGGGCGGCAACATGATGAGCTCGAAACTGACTCGCGCGATCACTGCGCTCGGTGCGATCCTGATCCTCGTCGCCGTGAATTACTCGATTCGCGCCAAGGAACGGATCATCACCACAGGCGAATCCATCTATCTCGCGCTCGCGCCCGTGGATCCTCGGTCGCTCATGCAGGGCGACTACATGGCTCTGCGCTTCCAACTGGCCGACGCAATCGATGTGCGTAGGGCCGAGGGCTCCGATACGTATCCACGCGCGCCGATCGTTCTCGACGAACGTCACGTCGCCACGCTGGCGGAGCGCGGCGTTGCTACTGATCGTTTCATCCGTTATCGCTTGCGCAACGAGCGCGTCTGGCTCGGCACCAACGCCTATTTCTTCGAGGAAGGCAGTGCCGAGCGCTTCGAGAATGCGCGATTTGGTGAATTTCGCCTGGACCGTGAGAGTGGGGAGGCGGTACTGGTTGGACTGCGCGATGGGGAGTTGAAAGCGCTCTGAACACGGAACAGGCGTATGCTTCGCTCGCTCCCTGACGAGCGAGGCATCCCATGGCGATGTTTCACCGCGGCAACCGTGAGTTGCAGCAGCACTTCGGGTCGATGGCGTTGGCTGACCGGCTGGTCGATCGCCTGCGCCACTCGGCATTCACCGAGGAGGACCGGGAGCTCATCCATTCGGTCGAATTTTTCTTTCTCGCTACGGCGACTCCCTACGGTCACGCCGATTGTTCCTTCAAAGGCGGGCCGCCGGGCTTCGCGCGCATCGTGCGACCCGATCTGCTGGTCTGGCCCGACTACGACGGCAACGGCATGTTCAAGAGTCTTGGGAATATCAAGCTCAATCCGTTCGTCGGTTTGTTGTTCATCAGGATGGGCGAGACTCCCAAGCGTCTGCGTGTCAACGGCCAAGCAGAGGTCGTGCTCGGAGATCCGCTCATGGCGGACTTTGCTGGTGCGCAGGCACTGGTCCGCGTCACTCCGATCGACATTTTCCCCAACTGCCCTCGTTACATCCCCGACCCGGCAACAGGCACGCCATCGCCTCATGTTCCTCGCCACGGTGAACGGCCAGTCGAGCCGAGCTGGAAATCGAATCCGGCGTGGCAAGAGGTGGTGCCGCCGAGAAAGGCGTAACTCACTGGCCCCTCGATTCACTGAGCATAGCGCAGGCGATTGACCAGGCAACGATGCGTGGCTCGGGTAACGCAGCGCGACGTCTTACTTATAAAATACTGAACGCGCTTGCACCATGTTCGGCATCCGGAACCTTTCGTTTGCAGGGTCATTGGCTATGCACGGCTTCCGGAGGAGATGGAGAAGAACATGCGCATCTATCTGGCCATCATCGTGCTCATGGCGGCAGCCGGTACCGCCATGGCGCAGCAGAGCGAGCATCCAGGCGATATTCCCAAGGGCAAAGCCAAAGTCGCCGAGGTGCAGTTGAGCTCCAATACGCTGCAACTCAGATACATTGCCAACGGCAGGATTGTCGGCGCGAGTAACAGTCGCTTTTCCGGCACGTTTTTTCTGAGCGAGGATCGCGACATCGTGCTGAGCTCCGGGCTGGTTTTTCCGGTGGATTACGACCTCGGCCGGCTCAGCCTTCTGATCGGGCCGCAACTGTATGCCGCATTGCTCAGCGAGCCGAACAACGATGTGATGGCGCTGAGCATCGGCGGCGACGTGCGTTTCGTGCTCAACAGGAAACTCGACTTCGCCGTTTCCGGCCAGGCGTACTATGCGCCCGACATTCTCACCTTTGGCTCGGCGGACAAGTTGATCGATCTGAGCGCGCGCGCCGAGATTGCACTGGCAAAGCAGATGCAGGCATTCGGCGGCTATCGCTGGTTCCACGTCGACCTCACGTCAACGGCGGGAGGTGGCAGGCACGAGTTGCAGAAGCAGGTGTTCTTCGGGCTCGCCTATCGCTTCTAGCCGACTCTGTCGGCTCGACACTTAGGGTACGTGCACGGCTCCGAGTCGGCGCCACAGCACGAAGCGGCCTGTCTGTATCCGCTGACAGGCACAAACCACAGCAGTGCGCTACGCGGAGCCGGATCTCCTCAAATCGCGCAGGAAGGCGCAGTCCACTGCCGCTTGGGGCGAGCGGCCTTCTTCGTAAAAGGCGCGCCACGAATCCCAGTCGATGTCGGCGTCTCTCACATCCCGCAACACTTCGCCAAAGTCGAATCGAATGATGGCCACCACACTGGCGCGCCACTGAAACCATGAATATTGCATCGACACTCACAGTCATAGCAGGGGACAGCTCCACTGTAGCCCATCGGGGTGACGACGTCAGTCGTGTGCGGGTTACGTGATGGTCAGGATCGCCCTGGCGCCGCGACCCGCCTGCAACTTTTGCAATCGACAGACCATAGGGCCGACGCTAACGTAGCGGCTTCATGGGTAAACGAACCGGCAGCGCAGATCTTCCCCTACACGGCGGGCATGTTCCGCCCTGGTTGTCCGCGCGCATGGCCAGGCTGGGGCGGATCATCGTCGAAGCCATCGTGCTCGAGTACGGCCGGGACGAGTTGCTGCGCCGGCTCGCGCATCCGTTCTGGTTTCAGTCCTTCGGTGCGGTGATGGGCATGGACTGGCATTCCTCCGGCATCACCACCAGCGTGGTCGGCG
>NZ_CALFXI010000096.1 GCF_937958065.1 uncultured Steroidobacter sp. | reverse complement strand
TCGGCTGGCGCATCGGCCGGCTTCGCCCCACCGCCGAACAACGCATCCAGCTCCGCCTGCGCCTTCGCGGCGGCGTCCGTGCTTTTGGTGGAGTACGCGTTCTCGCGCGGTTTGAAGTAATCGCAGAAGTTCGCCCGCTCCTTGTCTTTCACTTCCTCGGCGATCGGCTCGCGACAGTGTTTTGCGACGCTGACGCTGTACCACTCGCACAGCTTGCACACGTGCAGCTCGGCGTGACACTGGCGGCATTCGTCCAACCGACGCAGGGGTAGGCTGAGGTCTGCCAGAGAGGCGCCGCATTTCCAGCAGACCAGAGCCATGACATCACCTCAGCGCGGCTTCTGATCGCTGCTGGTGGCGATCTCGTCGTAGCCGCGGCCGACGAACTCGATCAGGCAGATGCCGTGGCCGAACGGATCGGCGAGCATGGCGATCTTGCCCCAGTTGTTGGTCTTCACCTGGGTCTCCAGGCGCGCGCCGGCGTTGCGGGCGCGATCCAGGGCGCCCTCGATCTCTTCGACCACGAAATCCAGGTGCACGGGCGTCCAATGGCGCGCGTAGGAACGCAGGTGTCGGCTGGTCGCCGACGCCGTCGTGCCATTGGGCTTGACCAGCAGATAGATCGGCGAGGTGGCGCCGAGCAATTCGACCGCGTCCGCGCCGAAACGGCGGCCGACCTGCAGATTGAAAGCTTTGCAATAGAAATCGGTGGCTTTGGCCAAATCGTCGACGTCGATATTGACCAGCATTTTGGCGGTCATCGAAAACCCTCGGAGCCGGAGCGCTATGTAAAGAGCGCGAGATTAACGCTTCGCCGCCCCGAACACAGCAGGTCGCCAACGGACGACGACTTGCACCCGGCGCGCACCGCGCTCATGGTGCGGCGTGATAACTGTCATGCCTTGTGGCGCGCAGATATGTCTCCATGAAAGGTGGCAGGATACTCCCATGAACGCCACCAACACTTTAGCTTCGAATCCTTCTTCCCAGGCCAGCGAACCGCGACGAGTCGCCCGGGTGGTGCAGTCCGTGAGCACCATCGAAGGCGGCGGCTTTCCGGTGCGTCGGCCGTTTCCCATCCAGGGCTTCAGCCACTTCGACCCGTTCCTGCTGATCGATCACCTCGGCCCGGTGCAATGGCCGCCAGGTGCGGCCCTGGGCGCACCCGATCATCCGCATCGAGGCTTCGAGACCGTGACGTATGTGCTCGCCGGGGAGAACGAGCATCGCGACTCGTTCGGCAATGCCGACGTGCTACGTCCGGGCGACGTGCAGTGGATGACTGCCGGCGGCGGCGTGATCCACGCCGAGATGCCGACCGAGCGTTTCCACCGCGAAGGCGGCAATCAGGAAGGTTTCCAGATCTGGGTGAACCTGCCGGCCGTCGACAAGATGATGACGCCGCGCTATCAGACGCTGCGAGCCTCGGAGATTCCACAGGCGACCACGCCTGACGGCCGCGTGCATGTTCGCGTGATCGCCGGCGAGTCGCTCGGCAAGTCGGCGCGAATCGATACGCGCGTGCCGATTCAGATGCTGCACTTCACGATCCAGCCAGGCGGCGAGCTGCTGCAGTCGGTGCCGGCCGAGCAAAGCGGGTTGCTGTATGTGTTCAAAGGCAAAGCGATCATCGGCAGCGATCAGCGCACCGTCGCCGAAGGTCAGGCGGCGCTGCTGGACTCGGGCGACTCGGTGAACATCAAGGTGGGCGCCGATGAAAACGGCCCGGCCGAGATCCTGCTGCTGTCCGGCAAGCCGCTGCACGAGCCCGTGGCGCGCTATGGTCCGTTCGTGATGAACACGCGTGAGGAAATCGAACAGGCGTTCCGCGACTATCAGAGCGGACGATTTGGGTTGATCCCGCCTCGCACTTAGGGAAGTTAGGGCGCAGCCCGCTGAAGGCTGCGCCCGTCTTCATTCAACTCTTGCCCGCCGCCGGTTCCGGTGCGGCCGGCACCCGCGCCACAGGACCGAGCTTCACGATCTTGCGATTGTCGTCCGGCAGACGATCGATGAGCTTGTTATAGGGATCGAAGCCCACTTCATGAGGCATCCGATCCACCGTCACCGTGAACTTGCCGCTCGGCTGCGTGATCAGCTTGCGTTCCAGATACAGCGGCTTCTCCATACGCTCGCTCTCCCCTTCACCGCGCGCGAACACGCCGACCTCGATCCAATCATCCAGCGCGACATCCGTCTCCCGCCCCGTGCCATCGTTTTCCCGCTTGGCCGCCTGGTACTCGATGGTCACGTCGAACCTGCCATCACGCGGCGTTACCGTCGCCGAGACGACGCGGTTGTCGTAGAAGATGATCTTCGCGAGCAACTCGTCGATGAGGCTGTACTTGTCGGGCGAGGTCTGCGCGCGGATGTAATCGATCAGCTCGAGCGTCGTCGTGTACGGCGCCTGCTGGTAGGCCTTGTCCCGGATGAAGTTTGCCAGTGCCCGGTTGAGATTCTCCTCACCGATTTCGTCGCGTAGCCGATACAGCACCAGCGAGCCTTTGGCGTAGTGAATGTAGGGCTGATCCTCGACCCGCATCAGCGGCAGCTCTTCGATCAGCTCCCCGCCGCGACCGCGCAGATATCGATCCAGCTCGTACTTGAGGAAGCGCCGCATCTGCTCGCGGCCATACTCCTTCTCCATGACCATCAACGCCGAGTACTGCGACAGCGACTCCATCAGCATGGTCTGGCCCTGCACGTCCGCGCCGATCACCTGGTGGCCCCACCATTGATGCGCCATCTCGTGCGCGGTCACGTAGAACACATAGTCGATGCGGTCCGGATCGGTGAGATCGGCGATGAAGCCAAGGCTCTCCGAGAACGGAATGGTGTTCGCGAAGCTCTGCGCGAATTTCGCGTAGCGCGGGAACTCGAGGATGCGCACCTGCCGGTGCTGGTACGGCGAGAAGCTCGTCGTGAAGTAATCGAGCGACTTGCGGGTCGCATCGATCATGCGATCGACGTTATACGGGTGCTTGGGATCGTGATAGATCTCGATGGGCAGTCCATTCCAATCGCCGCGCTTCACTTCCCAGCGCGCGGACAGGAAGCAGTAGAACGGCAGCATCGGCCGATCCATCTTGTAATGGAAGTAGCGCCGGCCGTTCTCGGTCCACTCGCGCTGCAGATAGCCGGGCGCGAGCGCGATCTGGTCGGCGCTGGTGCTCACCGTCGCTTCGAAGTTGATCCAGTCGGAATCGACGATGCCCATGCTGTAGCGGGCGGTTTCGTCTTCGAGCCTGGGCTTGCGTGGCACCTCGCCCAACCCACGCTTGCGCCGCTCGTTGCGATCCAGGATCTGACGCGACTCGTCGTAACCGAAATGCGGCATCTCGTTGCTGTTGAAGAACGTGCCGTTGGCATTCAGCGTCGAGCGCAAGTCGCCCCCGCCCGTCGAAGGCGGCATGCCGCTGTTGGTGAAGCCCCGCTCGGCGCGCTCCAGGATGAAATCGAAGTCCATCGACGCCCCCGGCGCCAACGGCTCGCGTAGCGCATAGATCCGCAGGCCGGCTTCGCGATCCTCCTTCTGCAGCGCCAGCTCGGGCGAGGTCACTTGAATCCGCGAGTTGACTTTCGTGTACACGTGCAACTCAGGGATCGACACGTCATGCCTGTTGATCAGGCGATAGTGGCCACGGATCACCGAGCGCAGCTCCTCGGGATAGATATCCACATCGGCCCGCACATCCAGAACGCGCGGCTGCGGCAGATCCTTGAACTGGCGATATTCCTTTTCCACACGCGCCTGCCGATCCAGCGCGGCATCCTCGGGCAGGTATTCGTTGACGATGTTGGTGTTATAGAAGATCCAGCCGCCGGTGATGACGAACGCCAGCGTCAGGCTTGCGAGCACCGCGGCCTGTGGACCGCGCAGGCTCCGCAATGCGCTACGCCAGCGCAGACCCCACCGAGACGCCGTGCCCCGCACCCAGAACGCGTTCGCGAGCACGATCAGGATCGCGGCAAACAATGTCCAGTAGGTCTGGAACCACGCCCACGGCTCGAGCAGATGACCGTAGCCATTCATGTCCGAGTACGTCATCACCGGCGCGCCGCCGTAGATATACAAGTTGTGCTCGTAGCCGATCTGAGTCAGCACGATCTGCGCCAGCAGCACCAGGATGAGCAACAGATAACCGATGAATTTCTGGTTGCTGACGATCTGCAGGAACAGCGCCAGCGCCCCCATCAGCACGAACGGCCAGGCGTCGATGAAGGCCGCCTGCAGATACAGCGCCGGCTCGAGGTTCGTGTAGCCATGCCACAGCTGAAAGCCGATCGCCGCCAGCACGCCGAACACGATGAAGGCGATGACCACCGCGGTGATCGCGCCCAGCTTCGACAGCAGCGGCACCCAGTTCGGCACCGGCAGCGAATCGGTCACCTCCGCGAGCTTCGCATCGCGCTCGCGCCACAACACATCGCCCGCATAGAAGGTCACGATGATGATCAGCAGGAACTGATAGCTGCCCTGCAGGGACTGCATCATCAGCGCCGTGACCGGATGGATGGGCGTGCCGAAGGTGTTGTCCATCGCCTGCGAGCTGCCGAGATAGTTGAATATCCCGAACGCCAGCAGCACCAGGAACGGGATACTCCGCAGGACTGCCTTCGTGTCGAACCACACCAGGTGCACGAACTGCCCGAATGCAGTCGCGGCACCAAATGAGCGCCGCGCGGTGGCGAGCTTCACAGCAGAGCCCCGTGCAGCGATCGGCATGGGGCCGGCTGCATCTTCGCGTTTGCGCGAACGCTGCCACCAATGTTTCTTCGCCCGCTGCCGCTGCGGCTTGAACAGCAACTGGGTCGCCAGCAGCATGACCGCCGCCACACCGGCCCAGATCAACCGATTCAACAGCACCAGACCGCTCAGCTCGGGCAGCTGCGTATTGCGCTCGGTCACCGACCAGTAGCGCATGACCTGAGAGATCGCATCGCCGCCGAGCGGATCGATCAGCGCGGAGATCGTCTGATACTGAATATCCTTGGTGAGCGCGCCGGCAATCGACGACAGTGCCAGGAATGCAACGATTCCAATGAACACCAGCAGCAACCGACGCGTGGTCACCGCGAGCAGGGCCAGCAAGGCGCCGGTGAACAGCAGGTTCGGAACGATGATGACGCCGAAGCCCCACAAGTACGGCGCCAGCGAGAAGGGTCCGAGCCGCTGCGGATCGATCCACGGCATGAAGGCGCCGAGCATCATGCCCGCTGCCGTGATGATCATGACCAGCAGCGCCATGAACGAGCCGGCTGCGAACCGCCCCCACAGATACGTCGCTTTGTTCAGCGGTTTGCTGAAGAACAGCTCTTCGGTGCCCAGCTCGAAATCCCGCAGCAGCGGCTGTGCGATCAGAGCGACCGCGACGAACATGACGAGCGTCGAGAACGCGTTGAGGAAGGTCAGGATGACGAACGGCGCGTTGCGATGTGCATTGCCGATGCCTTCGCCGATGGTGATGATCTCGCTCGTGGTGGCGCCGAATGCCAGCAGCGCGAACACCAGCCCGACCACCCAGGGCAACGGCGAGCGCAGCTGATAAGCCAGCTCGAAGCGGAAGAATTCGCGAAACATGTGCGACTCCTTCGGTTCAGGCCGCAAGGGCGGGCGCCGCGCCGTGCTGGCGCAGCCGCTGGAAATAAACATCCTCCAGGTCCGGATCGACGGCCGCGAAGCCCTCCTCGGGGCGCGTCTCGCTGTACACGTGAATCAAGGGCTCGCCGGCGATCAACCGGGTCGACAGCACGGTGTAGCGCGCCTGATAGTCCGGCAGCGTCGCCTTGCTGACCAGTTTGCTCCACACCCGGTCACGCATCGCTGCGATCGCCTCGCGCGGCTCGCCGCTCATCAACACCTCGCCACGGCAGATCATCGCCATGCGCGGACACAGGTCGGTCACGTCTTCGACGATGTGCGTCGAGAGGATCACGACCACCTGCCCGCCGATGTCGGCCAGCAGATTCAGGAAACGATTGCGCTCTTCGGGGTCGAGCCCGGCGGTGGGCTCATCGACGATCACCAGCTTTGGATTGCCGAGCAGGGCCTGTGCGATACCGAAGCGCTGTCGCATGCCGCCGGAGAACGTGCCGAGCTTGCGCTTGCGCACTTCCCAGAGGTTCACCTGGCGCAGCAGCGCCTCGACCACGTCGGCGCGCTCGCCACGGTTCAAATAACCTTTCAGCACCGCGAGATGATCGAGCAGCCCGAGTGCGCTGACTTTCGGATAGACGCCGAAGTCCTGCGGCAGATAACCGAGCGTGCGCCGGATCGCCATCTTGTTCGCCAGCACGTCGATGCCGTCGAAACTGATGCTGCCGGCGTCTGGATCCTGCAATGTCGCGAGGGTTCGCATCAGCGAGGACTTGCCGGCGCCGTTCGGGCCGAGCAGGCCGAACATGCCGGCCGGAATCTGCAAAGAAACATTGCGCAACGCGGCCACGGTGCCGTAGGACTTCGACAGATTGCGAATCGTGAGCATGAGCGTCTCCCTGCGGCGCCGGCAGCACCGGCGCACTCATTGCGAACGAGTTGGTTGGAACGAACCGGAGTGAACGACTGTCCGGTTGGATGCGCCGACCGCTTACAGGGTTGCAGGGCCTTGCGAATATCGTCCGTTGCGCTCGGCGCGCTCGCGCGCTTCCTGCTCCTGCTGGCGCGCTTCGACGTGACGGCCTTCGACCGCGTAATAGATGAGATAAGCCAGGCCGATGCCGAGCGGCACCAGGCCGAAGACCACCGGCAGGTCGTCGCCGATGCTGAGCGAGCCGGCGACCATGGCCAGGCCGATGAAGAACCACACCAGCCCCGGCAGCAACGAGCTGCGGCGGCGAGTGCTGCGGCCGTCGATCAGCTCCAGCGGCAGCGGCGGTACTTCCATGCCCCGCTCGATGGCAGCCATGCGCTCGATGTGGCTGAGCTCCATAAGGCGGCGGCGCTTACGGTAGTTCAGGCAGATCCAGATGATGGGAATGGACAGCGGTATGCCCGTGCCGAAAATGATGGCTACCAGGGGAACGAGATCGCTGAGCATGTTGCCTGCCTCGAAGACCGAATCTGTCTGACGTGGGGTTGGGACGCACCCGCCCCCCTGCAAGGTTGCACCGGCCGCCACGGAGCATAGCGGCCGGCTGCTGGGCAGGGAGGCCCGAATGCCGGCCGCGCAGGAGCATAGCGGCCGGCTGCTGGGCAGGGAGGCCCGAATGCCGGCCGCGCAGGAGCATAGCGGCCGGCGAACAACCGGTTGTAACCGGTCGACGGCGGCGGTGTTAGGACTAACAAATCGCTCACATTGTTAAAGTGAGCCCACTGCAACCTTTCCCTCACCTCACACGTCGCAACAGCCAATGCCGTCCTCGTCAGCTTTCCAGGCAGACGCCGACATTCACGAGCGGCTGCAGGCCAAGCAGTATCGGGAGGCGTTCTCGGTCCTGTTGCCACGTTATCGGGATAAAGTTTTCCGTCTCATATTCAGTATGTTACGCGATCGCGCCCAAGCTGAGGACTGCACCCAGGACGTGCTCCTGCGCATCTGGAAGGCGTTGCCCGGCTTCGCCGGCCAGGCGCAGCTGTCGACCTGGATCTATGCGATCGCCAAGAACGGCGCGCTGTCCGAGCTGCGCAAGCGCCGGCCGACGGTCTCCATCGATCAGAACGACGACGAGGACGGCTACAACCCCGCCGTCGCCGCCCTGGCCGCGCCGGATGCGGACGACTCCGCGACGGTGAGCGTCGGGCAATTGCTCGACCAGCTGCCGGAGCGCTACCGCCAGGCCGTGGTGCTGTTCTACATGGAGGACAAATCCTACGAGCAGACCGCCGCCAGCCTCGGGCTGCCCCTGGGTACGGTCAAAGCCTTGCTTCATCGTGCCCGCAAGCGCCTAATCGAGCTGACCAAAGAAGCGGAGGCTGCGAGCGCGGCCTGAGCCATGACCCAGCCCAACCAACATGCACAGTGGGACGACGCCCTCCAGGACTGGCTGGATGGCGAGCTGAGCGACGCGGACAGCGCGGCGTTCGAGGCCCACCTGGCCGGCTGCGGGCGGTGTCAGCGCAATCTGCCCGAATTCGAGGCACTGGACGAGGCGCTGATCGAAGCCGCCCCGCCGCTGCAGCTGGACGCCACTTTCGACCGGAACCTGTTCGCGCGGATCGACGCCATCGACGAGAACAAGCGCTTGGAAGCGCGTCGCCGGCTCGAACAGGAATGGCAGCAGCAGATGCAGTCATTGAGCCGCAACTGGCGCCGAACGCTCGCTTTCGTGATCCCGGGCGTGATCGGCGGCATCGTGCTCGCCATGGCGCTGATGAGCTGGCTGGACAGCTCCGGCATCACCAGCAATCTGGTGGCCCAGGGCGCCGCCGAGCTCGGCAGCCGCTCCATCGACTACCTCCGCCTCGGCATTACGGCCGTGGTGGGCGCGGCATTCGGCATGCTGGTCGCTCCCTGGCTGGCCCGTCTGGCCGACTGACCGCCCCTCGTGTGACACCCGGCTGCTCCTCGCAGCCCGGAATCCACTAGAATCCCGCGCCTTTGGCAGCTGCCGCGCCCAGCGTGTAACAACAACATCATCATGAGCATCCGCTCATCCGACTCAGCGAACGGTGACCGTAACGGCGCGAATCGCAAACTGGTCCTGACCGCACTCGGGGTGGTCTTCGGGGATATCGGCACCAGCCCGCTGTACGCGCTGCGCGAGTGCTTCAATCCTTCGCACGGCATCGCCGTGAATGAAGCGAATATTCTCGGCCTGCTGTCGTTGATCCTCTGGTCGCTGGTACTGATCATCTCGATCAAATATGTCGGCATCGTGCTGCGCGCCGACAACCGTGGCGAAGGCGGCGTGCTCGCACTCAGCACCCTGGTTTCGACCGCGAGCACCAATTGGAAGGTCTGGGCGCCAGTGAGCGCAGTCGGCCTGTTCGGCGCGGCGCTGTTCTTCGGTGACGGCATCGTCACGCCCGCGATCTCGGTGTTGAGCGCGATGGAGGGCCTGACGGTCGCTACGCCGAAGCTCGAGCGTTTCGTCCTGCCCGGCGCCGTGCTGATTCTGACCGCGCTGTTCTTGATGCAGCGGCACGGCACCGGCGCCATGGGACGCATGTTCGGCCCCATCACGCTGACCTGGTTCGCGACGCTCGCGGTGCTCGGCGCAAGCCACATCACGCAATCGCCCAACGTGATCTTCGCGATCAATCCGCTCTACGCCGTGCACTTCTTCATCGACAACGGCGTCATGGCGTTCGTCACGCTGTCAGCGGTGTTTCTGGCGGTGACCGGCGGCGAAGCGCTGTATGCCGACATGGGTCACTTCGGTCGCTCGCCGATCCGCAAGGGCTGGTTCATGATCGTGTGGCCGGCCCTGGTACTGAACTATTTCGGTCAGGGCGCGCTGCTGCTGTCCGATCCGAGCGCCATCGAGAATCCGTTCTATCTGCTGGCGCCGAGCTGGCTGCTGCCGTTCCTGATCGTGCTGGCGACCTGCGCGACCGTGATCGCTTCGCAGGCCGTGATCTCGGGTGTGTTCTCGGTCACGCGCCAGGCCTTGAACCTGGGTTACCTGCCGCGCCTGCGCATCACTCACTCCTCGGAACAAGAGATCGGCCAGGTGTACGTGCCGTCGGTGAACTGGCTGTTGTTCGCGGGCACGCTGACGTTGATCCTGACTTTCCGTTCCTCCAGCGCACTGGCCGGCGCGTACGGCATCGCCATTTCGAGCACCATGCTGATCGACAGCATCCTGGTGATGATGCTGCTTCGGGTGCGCATGGAGCCGCACAATCGCAAGATCATCGCGCTGCTGGCGCTGATCCTGATCGTCGAGCTGTCGTTCTTCTGCTCCAACCTGCTCAAGTTCACGCACGGCGGCTGGCTGCCCGTCGCGGTGGCGGTCGGCATCTATATTCTGATGAGCACCTGGCAGGAAGGCCGGCGCACGCTGGCGTGGCTGATTGCTCGCGAGCAAATGCCGGTGCGGGATTTCATCGCGCTGGTGGAGAAAGATCCGCCGACGCGAGTCGAGGGCACAGCGGTGTATCTCGCAGCCGAAGCGGGTGGCATGCCGCGCGCATTGTTGAACAATCTGAAGTTCAACCGGGTGCTGCACAAACGCAACGTGTTGCTCACGTTCGTGCGGCCGGAAGTGCCGTTCGTGCAGCCCGAAGAGCGGATCGAGATCCAGGACATCGGCGATGGGCTGTGCCGGATCATCGCGCGGTACGGCTTCATGGAAACGCCGAACGTGGTCGCGGCGCTGCGGGGCGCCGAAGAGAAAGGCGTGCCGTACGAGCCGGATTCGACCGTGTACGTGGTCGGTCGGGAGAACCCGATCTTCAGCGCGGGCTCGGGCATGCCGTTGTGGCGCAAACGACTGTTCGCGTTCATGGGCCGCAACAGCCAGCTCGCCGCCATCCACTTCGGCGTACCGAGCCATCGTCTGCTGGAAGTCAGCAGCGTGGTCAAGCTGTAACGAGGGCCCTTTCTGGTGCAGACCGCGCACGGTCTGCACCAATCAGTTCAACAGCTCGGCCATCTCGATCACCGACCTGGCGACATCGCCCATGCGTCGGTTGCGCTCCATGGCCATGCGTCGCAGCGTGTGATACGCCTCGTCTTCGCTCAGATTGCGCGCCTTCATCAGCAGACCCTTGGCGCGCTCGACGAATTTGCGTTCAGCCAGCTTCTGCTGAGCCAGGTCCAGCTCGCTGCGCAGGCCGGAGATGTAGTCGAAGCGCGCGAGCGCGACTTGCAGAATCGCCGGCACGCGCGCCGCTTCGAGCCCGTCGACTACGAAGGCCGCGGCGCCGGCACGCACGCCACTTTCAATGACCTGCGTCGAGGCATCGGCCGCGAACACCGCGAACGGCACCGCCGTCGAGCCCATGGCGTCGAGCAGACGATCCAGCAGATCCACCGAGGGCGAACGCGCTTCCAGCAGCAGCACGTCGGGCTTGCCGCGTGCCAGCGCAGGCGACAAGGCACTATCCAGGGGCAACACTTCGGTCAGCTCATGACCGGCCAGCTGCACTCCCGACTTCAGGATCTCCGCGCGATCGGCGGATTCAGCGATAACGAGCACGCGCACGATATGCTCACTTGCATTGTTACGAGGAACCGGTGTTCCGATGTCCTCCACGCTGCAATGAGTGTGCCAGCGATCGCACCGGCGCGGTTCAATCGGCTTCGAGACGCGGCCCGGGGTCGCTGAATGCGCTGGCCAGGCCGAGCAGCGCTGGCAGTTCGGCACGGATGAGGTACGTCGGCACGCGCGCCACGTAATCGGTGAAGCGACCTTTGTCTTCGAAACGATCGCGGAAACGCGAGCTGGTAAACATCGGCCCCAAGCCCGGCGCGATGCCGCCACCGATGTAAGCACCGCCGAGTGCACCGAGCGTGAGCACCAGATTGCCTGCCATGGTGCCGAGCAAAGCACAGAACATGCTCACCGTTTCGAAACACAGCCGGCACGTTCCTTCCTGCGCGCGCTTGGTGATTTCGGGCGGAGTCAGCATTTCCGGAATGACACCTTCGACGCCGCACAATGCGTCGTACAACGTCACCAATCCCGGCCCCGAGATCACGCGCTCGGCCGAGACATGCGAGAACCTCTGCTGCAGCTGGTTGAGCACCGCGAGCTCGCGCTCGTTCATCACGGACAACGTGACGTGACCGCCCTCGCCTTGCAGCGGGATCCAATGCTCGCCGGTCGGAATCAAACCTGAAACGCCGAGACCGGTACCCGGACCGATGACGGCAATGGGTGCGTTCGGCTGTGGCTTGCCGCCGCCGATCTGCTCGATATCGCTGCCTTTCAGGTGGCGCACAGCCATCGCCAGCGCGGTGAAATCGTTCAGCACGATCAGACGACGCAGATGCAGCTGCTGTCGTGTGTGCGCGGCCGAGAACTGCCACACATGATTGGTCATGCGAATGATGTCGCCGGTGACCGGGCCCGCGATCGCGATCGCCGCTTCGAGCGGACGGCCGGCAGTCCTGGCGCCCACGCGCTGCAAATATTCTTCGGCGGCCGAGACCAGATCGGGATAATCCGCGCAGGCCAGCACGACCTCGTCGCGGCGATCCATACCATCGAGCAACGCAAAGCGCGCGTTGGTGCCGCCGATGTCCGCGATCATGCGCGGAGGAATGCCTGCCCGGCTCATGCGCAGCGATCCTTTACGGCGACCAGTAGACATCCATGGGCACTTCTTTCTGGTGCAACACCGAGCGCACTGGCAACTCGGCCACCGGCCCCGCCGCTTTCGCGCGCTGATAAACCTGCCACTTCGAGCCCCCCTCGATATGCAAAATGATACGGCGCGAGTCCAGCAGCGCCGCCAGATTCAAGCTCAACCGAGCATGCGGCGCCGTCAGCGAGTTGATGGCGACGCAGCCCGGCGGGGCCGAACGGTCCAATGCCTTGGCCAACGCCAGCGAGCCGGGGAACAGCGATGCGGTATGGCCGTCCTCGCCCATGCCCAGCAGCACCACGTCGAACGGATGCGGCACCCGGGTCAACGCACGAGTGGCCCAATCGGCACCGGCCTCGGGCGCGGGCGCCGGATTCTTCAATCCCACGAAATGCGCCGCCGCGGCCGGGCCGCTCAGCAGGGTCTCACGCACCAGCTTTTCGTTGCTCGCCGGGTTGTTGGTCTCCACCCAGCGCTCGTCGGCCAGCGTGATCCACACCTTGGACCAGTCCAGCGCCTCGCCGCGCAGCTGCTCGAACAGCCGGGTGGGCGTGCGCCCGCCGGAGACCACCAGGCTCGCGGCGCCACGCTCCTGGATGGCTTCCTCGAGATCGACTTTGATCTCACCCGACAACGCGTGCGCCAGGGCCTGCGAATCGGGGAAGCGGTGTTCGTGCACCCAGCTCATGGATATCTCATTGCGGCCGCGACTGCCTCACGATATTAGAGCTCGTTGTGCCAGGCGAAGCCATCCCGGCCCAGCAGGGCGCTGGCCGCGGCCGGGCCCCAGCTGCCGGCGGTATAGGCTTTCGGCGCCTCGTCCGACTGTTCCCAGGCCTCGCGGATCGGGTCGATCCACTGCCAGGCGGCGTCCAGCTCGTCACGGCGCATGAACAGGGTCAGATTGCCCTTGAGCACGTCGGTGAGCAGGCGCTCGTACGCATCCAGGCGCGGCGCCTTGAAGGTCTCGGAGAAGTCCAGGCTCAGATTGACCGGCCGCAGGCGCATCACCTCGCCGGGGAATTTCGCCAGCACGGTGAGCTCGATGCTTTCGTCCGGCTGCAGCTGGATCACCAGGCGGTTCAACGCCTGCGACGTATCCGGGCGTTCGTAGATGGACAACGGCACATCCTCGAACGTCACCACGATTTCAGAAAGCTTTTCCTGCAGCCGCTTGCCGGTGCGCAGATAGAACGGCACGCCGACCCAGCGCCACGAATCGATGTCGACGCGCAAGGCCACGAACGTTTCGGTCCTGCTGTTCTCCGGCACATCCTTCTCTTCCAGATAGCCGACCACGGGCTTGCCGCCGGAAGCGCCGGCCTTGTACTGCCCGCGCACGGTTTTATGCAGAACATCGCGACCGCGCAGCGGACGCAACGCACGCAGCACTTTGAGTTTTTCATCGCGCATCGCATCCGGATCCGACGTCGCCGGCGGCTCCATCGCGATGATGCACAACAGTTGCAGGAGATGGTTTTGCACCATGTCGCGCAACGCGCCGGTCTCATCGTAGAAGCCCGCGCGACGCTCGACGCCGAGCTCTTCGGCGACCGTGATCTGTACGTGCTTCACTCGGCCGCGACGCCACAGCGGCTCGAACAGCGTGTTGCCGAAACGCAGTGCCAGCAGGTTCTGCACTGTTTCCTTACCGAGATAGTGGTCGATACGGAAGATCTGCTGCTCGGTGAAGATGCGGCCGACGCGTTCGTTGATCTGCGCCGAGGAGGCGCGATCATGCCCCAGCGGCTTCTCCAGCACGACGCGTGAGCTCGGCGTCGCCAGCGAATGGGTCGCGAGCCCTTCGCAGATGGGCGCGAACAGATCCGGCGCGGTCGACAGAAAGAACGCGCGCGTGTGCTCCTCGCAGCCCTCGAGCTTGCGCTTCAGGCCGGCAAAGTCCTCGGGGGACGAGGCATCGACCTTCAGATAATCCACGTGTTGTGAAAATTCTGCCCAGCGCTGCTCGTCGTAGTCCTTGCCCAGATGCGCCTGGCAGCTGCTCTGGACCATGGCGAGATAGTCCTCGCGCGACAGCTCGCTGCGCGCCACACCGAGCACGCGCGATTTGGGCGAGAGATACCCGGCCGCCCTGCGGCGATACAGAGCGGGAAGCAGCTTGCGCATGGCCAGATCGCCGGTGCCGCCGAACAGGATCAGATCGAAAGTCGGAAGAGGTTGCATGAATACTGACGCCTTGCAGGAAATCCTCGATCGCAGCCCGCTAAATTAACGCCCCCGAATGACGCCCGCAAACGAACGACGAGACATTTTGTGGACATTTGTTTCAGCGAGCGGTCTGCAATTCCACAGTTCCCGCGCATCATAGCGTGAGTCCCGAGGCGATGCGGCGCGCGAGACGCTAGAATCGGAACAATGATCGAGCCGTTGCCGAGTAGCCCCAAGCACACATGAAGACCAGCGCACCCTTGCATGAACGCGTGCGCGCCGTAACCGAGAGGATTCGCGAGCGCAGCCACCCCACCCGCAGTGCCTATCTGGAGCGCATGCGAGAAGCGCAACAGCGAGACAAACCGACTCGCGCGGGCTTGTCGTGTACCAATCTGGCGCATGGCTTCGCGGCCATGGACACACAGGACAAGGACAAGCTGCGCGTCGCGCGTTGGCCTAATCTTGCCATCGTTTCTTCTTATAACGACATGCTGTCGGCGCACCGACCGCTGGAGCGCTATCCGGAGCTGATCAAGCTGGCCGCGCGCGAAGTCGGCGCGGTGGCGCAGTTCGCCGGCGGCGTCCCGGCAATGTGTGACGGCGTCACGCAGGGCCAGCCGGGCATGGAGCTGTCGTTGTTCAGTCGCGACGTGATCGCGATGAGCACCGCGATTGCGCTATCTCACAATATGTTCGATGCCACGCTGTGCCTCGGCGTCTGCGACAAGATCGTCCCCGGGCTGCTGATGGGGGCGCTCACGTTCGGCCACCTGCCGACCATCTTCGTGCCCGGCGGACCGATGACTTCGGGCATTCCGAACAAGGAAAAGGCCCGAATCCGCCAGCTGTATGCGGAGGGCAAGGTCGGTCGCGACGCGCTGCTGGAATCGGAGGCGCAGAGCTATCACTCGCAAGGCACGTGCACGTTCTATGGCACGGCCAACAGCAATCAGGTGATGATGGAAATGATGGGCCTGCATCTGCCCGGCTCGGCCTTCGTCACTCCCAACACGCCGCTGCGTGACGCGCTGACCAGCGCCGCCGCCCGGCGTGCTGCGAAGATCACTGCACTGGGTAACGAATATCTGCCGCTGAGCCAGACGGTCGACGAGCGCGCCATCGTGAATGCGATCGTCGGATTGCTCGCAACCGGAGGTTCGACCAACCACACGCTGCATCTGGTCGCGATGGCCCATGCCGCGGGCATCGCCATCAATTGGGACGATTTCAGCGACCTGTCGGAGATCGTACCGCTGCTGGCGCGCATCTATCCGAACGGCGCCGCCGACGTGAATCACTTCCATGCAGCTGGCGGCATCGGCTTCCTGATTCGCGAATTGATCCGCTCCGGTTTGTTACATCAGGACACGATCACCGTGGTCGGTCAGGGCCTGGACGCTTACACCCGCGAGCCCTGGTTGTCGCCCGATGGCTTGCAGTGGCGGCCTGCGCCCGAGACAAGCGGCGATCGCGAAGTGCTTCGGCCGATCAGCGATCCGTTCGGCGCGGATGGCGGGCTGAAGGTGTTGCGTGGCAATCTGGGTCGCGGCGTGATCAAGACGTCCGCCGTCCAGCCGCAACATCGCGTGGTAGAAGCACCCGCGCGCGTGTTCAACGATCAGGAAGATGTGATCAAGGCGTTCAAGGCCGGCGAGCTGGCGCGCGATTGCGTCGTCGTGGTTCGCTACCAGGGTCCACGCGCCAATGGCATGCCGGAGCTGCATCAGCTGACGCCGACGCTCACCTCTCTGCAAAGCAAAGGCTTCAAAGTCGCGCTCGTGACCGATGGCCGCATGTCCGGAGCGTCGGGCGCGGTGCCCGCGGCGATTCACGTCACACCGGAATGCCTCGCCGGCGGGCCGCTCGCGAAGGTGCAGGACGGCGATATCATCCATCTGGACAGCTATACCGGCGTGCTCGAAGTGAAGGTGTCCGAAGCGGTGCTGCGCAGTCGGGTGGTGCCGCAGCCGGACTTGAGTCGTAACAACTTCGGCGTCGGCCGCGAATTGTTTGCTACGTTCCGAGCCGCCGCGGGGGATGCGGAAGCGGGTGCCGCTTCCGTGTACGGCGGGCTCTGATTCATTCAATCAATAATCGAAACTCACTCTTCTCATGAACATTCGCTCCATTCTTGCGCTCGCTCCGGTCATTCCAGTGCTCACCATCGAGCACATCGATCAGGCCGTGCCGCTCGCTCGCGCGCTGTGCGCCGGCGGCCTGCGTGTCCTGGAAGTCACATTGCGCACGCCGGCGGCGCTGCCCGCCATCGAGGCCATGCGCAAGTCTGTGCCGGATGCGGTTGTCGGCGTGGGCACGCTGGCGCGTCCTGGCGATTACGTCACCGCTGCGAATGCGGGCGCTCAGTTCGGTGTGAGCCCGGGACTCACTGCGGAGATGGCCGCAGCCGCGCGCGCTGCTTCGTTCCCGATGCTGCCGGGGATCATGACCCCGACGGACCTGCTGGCGGGATTGGGCTGGGGCTATGACACGTTCAAGTTGTTTCCCGCTCAACAGGCGGGCGGCATCGGTATGTTGAAAGCGCTTGGCGCGCCGTTTCCCGAAGTTGTGTTCTGCCCCACCGGCGGTATCACGCGTGCGACGGCGCCGGATTTTCTAGCGCTGCCGAACGTGGCGTGCGTGGGTGGGTCGTGGGTTGCGCCCACCGACAAGATCCGCGCGGGAGATTGGGCAGGGATCGAACAGCTTGCGAAGGATGCGGCGTCGCTGGCGAAGGCGAAGTAGAAGCCTCGATAGTTGGTTGTTTAGCAATCGCGGCGCGCGTCTTGCGCCGCTGGCAACGAGCTGTGGCGCTGTCGCAATTGGCAGGTCCGAATGTCACGGGCTCGTTTGCTGCCCGTCGCTCGTGCGTTCGCTGCGTTACTTGCCGTTCGCAGCGCGTTTGGACTCGACGGGCGGCTCGGGCAGCACCGCGAGTTTGATCGTGGGCTCGGTCGCCGATGGGTCCGCGGCCGGGTTCGAGATCAGCGACAGCGTTTCGGCACCGCTGAGGTCGGCAGCCTTGGGCGATTCAGCAGGCTTCGTTGCCGCCGTGTCGCTCGTTGTTGACTTCGCTTCAGCCTGCGCGACGTCTGTTTTTGTTTCGGATTTGGTGTCCGAGCGCTGCATGGCCTGCCACTCGCCTGTCGCCAGCAACGTCAGCTCGCCGAACTCGTTCAGGCTGCCAGTCGCCAGCGGCGGCTCGGACGGCTGCGAGGCGGGTGAAGTCACGGGTTCGACTACGTGCCGCTGCGGTAACAGATCGGCAGGCAATTCGAGCGATTGCGTTTGTAAGAAATCAAGGTTCGACGAGTCCAAGCGGGAAGCGTCAGGCTTGGAGACGTCCGCCTTGGAGACCTGAGGCTTGGAGACGTCAGGCTTGGAGATCTCAGGGTTGAGGACCTCAGCCTTGGAGACGTCAGGCTTGGAGATCTCAGCGTTGAGCAACCTCAGCCTTGGAGGCCTCAGGCTTGGAGATCTCAGCGTTGGAGACCTCAGCCTTGAGGGCCTCAGCCCTGGGGACGTCAGGGCGGTCCTTGCCAACCAGTGCCGAATCGGCGAGGTCCTGAGCCAAAGCGCCCAGAGGCTGCGTGCTGTCGATGTCGACCTTTCGTTCGGCAGTCGACGCCGTAACGTCCGCGGTCATCGGCCACTTCAGCGCGGCCAGGCCGGCGAGCGTGCCTTCCGGCAATGTTTCCAGCGGCTGCGTGCCACCGATATCGGCCTTCTCTGCAGCAGCGTCGAGCGAGCTCGTTTTCGGCGACACCGCCGCGAGCGGCGCGGAGTCAGCCTGCGACGATGAGTCGACGGCTGAGTTCGCGATCGTTCCAGCGTCAGCCGACTTCGAGGACTCGGTGACCGAGGCTGCGATGGTCGCCACTTCAGCCGACTTCGAAGACTCGGCGACCGAGGCCGCGATCGTTCCTGCTTCAGCCCGCTTCGACGACTCGGCGGCCGAGGCTGCGATCGTTCCTGCTTCAGCCCGCTTCGACGACTCGG
>NZ_CALFXI010000095.1 GCF_937958065.1 uncultured Steroidobacter sp. | reverse complement strand
CTGTTCCTGCTGGACGAGATCGACAAGATGGCCATGGACTTCCGTGGCGATCCGTCATCCGCGCTGCTCGAAGTGCTGGATCCGGAGCAGAACTCGACCTTCAACGATCACTATCTGGAAGTCGACTTCGACCTCTCGGAGGTGATGTTCGTGTGTACCGCGAACAGCCTGAACATTCCGGCGCCGCTGCTGGATCGTATGGAAGTCATCCGTCTGCCGGGCTACACCGAAGACGAGAAGGCCGCCATCGCGCAGCGCTACCTGCTGCCGAAGCAGATGAAGCAGAACGGCTTGAAGGAAAACGAGCTGAAGGTGGGCGAGAGCACCATCATCGACATCATTCGTTACTACACGCGCGAAGCGGGCGTTCGTAACCTCGAGCGCGAAGTGTCGAAGCTGTGCCGCAAGGCTGTGAAGCAGCTGCTCACCAAGGGCGAGCCCGATCACATCACGATCACGCCGAAGAACCTGTCGAAGTACCTGGGCGTGCGTCGCTTCCGCTATGGTCGTGCCGAGGAGCAGGATCACATCGGTCAGGTCACGGGTCTTGCCTGGACCGAAGTGGGTGGCGAGCTGCTGACCATCGAGTCCGCGATCGTCGCTGGTAAAGGCAAGCTCACGCACACCGGTCAGCTGGGCGAGGTGATGCAGGAGTCCATTCAGGCCGCGATGACCGTCGTGCGCAGCCGCGCCGCCGTGCTCGGCCTCGACCCGGACTTCTACCAGAAGGTCGACGTGCACATTCACGTGCCGGAAGGCGCGACGCCGAAGGATGG
The DNA here is from genome assembly GCF_937958065.1 of uncultured Steroidobacter sp. GTDB lineage: Bacteria > Pseudomonadota > Gammaproteobacteria > Steroidobacterales > Steroidobacteraceae > Steroidobacter. The sequence goes on along the minus strand of NZ_CALFXI010000095.1, from coordinate 1,510 downwards.
CCCGAGCGCGGGTATCGGCATGTGCACGGCGCTGGTCTCGGCACTGACCAAGGTGCCGGTGCGCTCGGACGTCGCCATGACCGGCGAAATCACCCTGCGCGGACAGGTGCTGCCGATCGGCGGGCTGAAGGAAAAACTGCTGGCCGCGCATCGCGGCGGCATTCGCACCGTCCTGATCCCGGACGACAACACCAAGGACCTGGCGGAGATCCCGCAGAACATCAAGGACAGCCTGGAGATCAAGCCGGTGAAGTGGATCGACGAGGTGTTGCAGGTAGCACTCAAACACATGCCCGCGCCGATCTCGGCGGCTCCAGAGCCGTCGCGTGGCAATGACAAGCCGCGTGCGCGGCGCGTCGCCAAGCGCGCCAACAAGCAGCCCAGAGCGCATTGACAAGGTCCGACATCGCGGCCGGAATCATGCAAATTGCATGATTCCGGCCCGCATCGGCCACGCATACGTCTAAAATTACCCGACAGCGTTCGCGGTGCCGCGCTTCCTTTCTACGCCGGCCGCTGCTATAACGCGCCCCCGCTCCTGTAGTCGTTGGGAGCGGGCTTCTACAAAAAGGAAACCGGATATGAACAAAGCGGAACTGATCGACGCCGTGAGCAGCAAGACGGGCCTGCAGAAGGCCGAGGCCACGCGTGCCGTCGATGCGGTTTTCGATGCCGTCACCGGCGCGCTGAAGGCCGGCGACTCCGTGTCGCTGCTGGGCTTCGGCACGTTCGTGGTGAAGGCCCGTGCGGCCCGCACCGGCCGTAATCCGCGTACCAACGAGCCCATCGAAATCCCCGCAACGAAAGTTCCTGGTTTCAAAGCTGGTAAGGCGCTAAAGGATGCTGTAAATTAGCGCGCCTTCGAAACGGGGGGTCTAACCAACCTCTCGCTCGCCAGGGTTCTGATTGAGCGGGTTACGTGAGTACTGTTTTAGTACCAACGGGTGCTTAGCTCAGCGGTAGAGCGTCGCCCTTACAAGGCGAATGTCGTGGGTTCGATCCCCTCAGCACCCACCAACTTGCGGTGACATGCAAGTTGCGCCCGCAAGGGTAGAAGGCATCACAAAGGTTCCAGCGCGGAGCGGTAGTTCAGCTGGTTAGAATACCGGCCTGTCACGCCGGGGGTCGCGGGTTCGAGTCCCGTCCGCTCCGCCATTCCTTTGTGAGCCATTTCTTCGAAGAACGAACTTGGACGCCTTAGGCGTCCCCACCGCTCTCCTGGTGGCAGTTCGCTGGGGAACTGCGGGCACGCGAGGGTCGCGCTGATGCGCGCCGCCGCTGTTTCCTCGCTCGCCATCGCTCGTTTAATCGCCTCGATATCTTCTTCGGTCGCGCCTCTCTGCCACTGCACTCGCTGCCAGTGCGCGTACGTCGTCAGCATCGCTTCGGGCGAGTCTCCGTGCTGATCGGCGACCCACACGATGTTCCTGCCGACCATCAGATTCATCGTCATGAACGTGTATCGCTCGTTATACGGTTCGCGATAGCGGATCGGCAGCTTCTCGAAGAC
>NZ_CALFXI010000094.1 GCF_937958065.1 uncultured Steroidobacter sp. | reverse complement strand
TAGAGCCAGCTCGAGATCCTGTCGCGCAGCCGGCGGCCGTGTTCCAGCCAGCGCTGTTCGAAGCGGGGCTGCTCGGTGAGCACGCTGGCGTTGAGCTCGGCGAGCTGGGCGCGCGAGCGCTGCAAGCATTCGGCGATGCTGGCGGCGTCGTGCTCGTTCGGAAAGAGCGCGACCTTGCCGAACAGATCCACGGTCGCGGGATTGCCCGTCAGCACCATGGGTCGGCGCAGCGCCAGCGATTCGTAGGCGCCACAAACCAGGCAATTGGGCTTGAGCGTGAGATCCAGCACGATGTGGCTGTCGCGCATCAGCTCCCAGTAGGCCTCTTCGGAAAGAAAGCCTGTCTGCCGCACGTTGGCCGGCAGGCGTGCGCGCTGCTCGGCCGGCAGCTTGGTCTCGCGACCGGTGATGCTGAGCTGATATTGCTCGCCCAGCATGCGCGCGGCCTCGATGATCTCCGCGATGGGCTCGTCGGCGGCGTAGGTCGCAACCACCATGACCCGCAACGGACCATCGAGCTGTGGCGGTTCAGTGGGCGCAAACGGCGGGGTCGGCAAACGATCGGGCAGCACATGCGGCGTGCCGCCGACAGCACGCACCTGATCCGCCAGCGCGGCGTTCGTGACGATGGTTACATCCGCCGAGCGCAGCGCATGGCGAGTCAGCGACGTGACGGGCCAATAGGCATGAGTGAACGGGGCGACGGCTTCGTTGTGCGCGTCCATGATGACCTTGTAGCGGCCCAGGAACGGGCGGGCCATCAACACCAGCAACGACAGGATCAACGATGGATTCTGCACGTACAGCACTTTGGGGCGGTGCTGCGACACCAGGCTCAAGGTTCGTTTTGCGAGCCTGGCGTACCGTTTCAGCCGGGGAGCGCTGAATGTGACTTCGTGCAGAGGCAAGCCCAGCCAGGCGCACAGCTCACGCGTGCGGCGATGCTGTTCCCAGCTGATTGCCAGGGTATGAGGCAGGACGCGGCGAGGCTCAGTCGTCTCCGGCGGGATTTCCGCCGCCGCGCTCCTTGGTTCGCACATCACTTCGGTCACGCCGGCTTCTCCGCCGCGCTCACCGAGCCTGCGCCTTGAATCAGCTGCGAATACAAGCGCTCGTAGTTGTGAACCATCTGCTGCACGGTGAACAGCTCACCGAATCGTTGCTGGGCGGCCGCGCCGAGCCGATGCCGCAGATCCACGTCGTCCAGCAGGCGAGTCAGCGCGTCGGCCAGCGCTTGCGGCGAGCGGGCAGGGACGACCAGGCCGCTTTGCTCGTTGATGACGACGCGCGCGTTCTCGCCGACCGAGGTGATGACCATGGGCTTCGCGCCCGCCATCGCTTCGAGGACGACGACGGACATCGCTTCCCAATGCGAGGACTGCACGAAAATGTCACAGGCGGGCAGGGCCCTCCGGGAGGCCGCGCTCACCCAGCCGAGGAAGCGCACGTGGTCCTGCAACCCGAGGCTGTGAGCCTGAGCTTCCAACTCGCGGCGCAGCTTGCCCTCACCGGCGAGGATCATCAGGAAGCGCTTGTTTCGTTCTCGTAGCAGGGCCGCGGCGTGCAGCAGGTCGGGCAATCCTTTCTGCGGAATCAGCGTGCTGATGCTGCCGATGACGGGAGTGCCGTCACGCGGCAGTTGCGCGATGACCTCCGGTGCCAGGTCCGGAGTCGGCGCGTCGGTGCCGTTCCAGATGACCTGCATGCGCCCGGCGGGAATGTCGTGCAGCCGGCGAATGGTTGCGGCCTGTTCGTGGCCGACGGCGATCAATGCATCCGGCACTCGCCACAGCATCCGCTCGATGCGCGCGTAGCGCGGCGAAATGTGCGGATAGTTGCCGAAATGGAAGGTATGGACGTGACGCAGGCCGGGCACGGTCAGTCGGCACACGGCCGCGTCCATCAAGCCGTGGATGTCGTGGCTGTGGAGCAGCTGGATGCGCCGCTGTTTGATCAACCGGCGCAGCTTCAGCGCCGTCAGGTAGTCCTTCGTGCCGCGGTATCCGGGAATGGGGATCAGGTCCACACCCGCGTCCAGCATCTGTTTGCCGACGATGCCGTTTTCCTTGAGGTAGCAGGCGGTGACTTCGAACTGGCGCCGGTCCATGTGCTTGGTCAGGTTCGCCGCGACCTGCTCGGCGCCGCCGATATGCAGGGTGGAATTGACCATCAGCACACGCAGGCGCTCCGGCGCGTCGGCGCTTTGCGACTTAGGATCACTTGTGGCGGAAAGGCTCGGTCGCGCAGAATTCATGACAAAGAGTCTGTGAGCGCCACGGCATAACGGCTAGTGCGGAATGGCCGGCAATCATAACGGGTTGGGCGGGCGGCCGTGTGATGCAATCTCCAGTCCTGGGTAGCACGGTGGCGGGCCGACCAGCAGCGGCTCGTGCGCCGGGCGTGTCCCAAGTCGCAGCATCCGGCGCCGGACGGCGTCATGATCGCCGCCCGACCGCATTCGGGACTCTTTTGCCAGCACAGAGGGTCGCAGAGTTTTTTCATGACCAGCAGATTGGGTGCGCTCCTGCGCGCCACTGAAACGCGGGTGGTTCTAGCCCTGCTCGGGCTGATCGCGCTAGTGGACATCAGTCTAAGGTTGGCGGAACCCCGGCTGTCCGGCAACCTGGCGCATGTCGCCGAGATCCCCGAGCTCATTGCCGCGGCTGGCAAGCCGCAGCGGCACTCCCTGCTGCTGCTCGGCAATTCGTTGACCAACAACGGTGTCGCGGTGCCGGTCATCAACGCCGTGCTGCCGGAGATGGCGATCGCCAAGATCACGCCGGATGGCACCGGGCTGTGGGACTGGCAATGCCTGCTGGACCACCAGCTGATCGAGCGGCGGGAGGTGCAATACGACACCGTGGTGATCGGTTTTGCCTGGCATCTGCTCAGCGACCAGACGCGCAATGACCCGTCCCGGCTCGGCGCGTTGTACTGCCGGATGAGCGATCTGGCGAACCCGAGCGCCATCGGCCTGGAGGGCAGCGGCGACATCGGAGAGTTCATGGCCGCCGCCGTGCTGCGCACCTATGCGTTGCGCGACACCCTGCGCAACCGCTTTTTCCAGATCGTCATCCCCAGCTACGTGAAGTACACGCAAGCCGACAATGCCGCCGGGGCGCAGGCGGCTGGACAGCCGGCGGGCGCCCATCAGGCGCGGGCCGTCGATGAGACCGAATATACCTATCGAACGTTCGCGGGCGTGGTCGACCGGCTGAAGAGCAAGGGCACGCGCGTCATCGTGGTCGCGATGCCGGTGCAATCGACGTATGAGATCGATCCGGAGCTGCGCGAGCTCGAACGCAGTGCGGAGCTGACCGTCATCGACCTGCGCGAGGTGCCGGGCTTGAACAGCTCGCACTATCGCGACCAGATGCACCTCAACCCGGTGGGTCAGCAGATCCTGAGCAAAATGCTCGCAGCGGCCCTGCACGTCGAGCTGGCGAGCGCCACATGATTTTCAACAGTTTCGTTTTCTGGGGCTTCTTCGCCATCGTGCTGGCGCTGTATTGGCGTCTGCCCTGGCGTGGCCAGAATCATCTGCTGCTGGTCGCCGGCTATATCTTCTACGGCTTCTGGGACTGGCGCTACCTGGGGCTGCTCGCGTTCTCGACCATCGTCGACTATTACGTCGGCTATTACCTGGTGCGGGTCGACGATGCCCGCAAACGCAAGCTGCTGATCACCGCCTCGGTGGTGGTGAATCTCACCTTCCTCGGCTTCTTCAAGTATTTCGGCTTTTTCGTCAACGAAATGGCCGCGCTGCTGACCACCCTGGGATTCCAGCCGCATCTGCCGGTGCTGCACATCGTGCTGCCGGTGGGCATCTCGTTCTACACCTTCCAGAGCATGGCCTACACGATCGATATCTATCGCGGCAAGGCCCAGCCGGCGCGCAGCCTGCCCGAGTTCGCCACCTACGTGGCGTACTTTCCGCCGCTGGTCGCTGGACCGATCGAGCGCGCCGGACATCTGTTGCGGCAGTTGCAGGGCGAACGGCGCCTGAAGCAGGGCGATTTCGCCGAGGGCCTGTATCACATCCTGATCGGGCTGTTCAAAAAGGTCTTCATCGCCGACAACCTGGCACCGATCGCCAATCACATCTTCGACACGCCCGCGGCCGACCTCACCGCGACCGAAATGCTGATCGGCACGTACGCGTTCGCGTTCCAGATCTATGGCGACTTCTCCGGTTACTCCTCGATCGCGCAGGGCGTGTCGAAGTGGCTGGGCATCGATCTGTCCTATAACTTCCGCATGCCGTATTTCTCGCGCAGCCCGAGCGAGTTCTGGCAGCGCTGGCACATCAGCTTGTCGCAATGGCTGCGGGACTATCTCTACATCCCCCTGGGGGGCAATCGTCGCGGCCCGACGCGCACCCATATCAACCTGCTGTTGACCATGCTGCTCGGCGGTCTGTGGCACGGCGCGAATTGGACCTTCATCGCCTGGGGCGCGTGGCATGGATTGCTGCTGATCGCGTATCGGATCGTGGGCACCGAGCGCTTCGAACGGCCCGCCAGCAGCAAGGCGATCGCGGTCTTGCAGGCGCTGCTGATGTTCCACTTCGTCTGCGTCGGCTGGATCTTCTTCCGGGCCGAATCGATCTCGCAGGCGTTCGCGCTGATTGGAGCGCTGGGTCACGGATTTGCGGTGACGGATTTTGCACTCTACGCCGGGTCCCTGCTGCTGTTCTTTACGGCGCCGCTGTTCGTGTACGAATGGCTCGCGTACCGGCGCAACGAGATGCTGCTGGCGCTGTCGCAGCCCGCCTGGCAACGAGTGGCTCTGTATGGTTACTTCATCGCCATGGTCGTCGTGTTCCCGCCGTTGACGCAGCAGGTGTTCATCTACTTCCAGTTCTGAGCCCGGGCTGCGAGGCTCGAAGCGAATCCTGCCGAGCGGCGGGGACCGGTCGCGAAGTAGAATTGACCGGCCAGCCGGGACTGGCCGCCGAGCAAGGACACTGTCGCCGATCCGATGAACCTGCTGCACGATCTGTTCGATGCCTCTGCCGAGCGCTTCCCGAGTCATGAAGCCCTGCGCAGCCGTGGCAACACCATCACCTATGCGGACTTGCAGCGCCGCTCGCATTCGCTGGCGGGCGCGTTGCGCTCGCACGGCGTGCAGCGGGGCGATCGGGTTGCGGTCTATCTGCAGAATCGCGCAGTCGTGGTCGAGACGGCGCTGGCCTGCAGCCGTCTGGGCGCCATTTTCGTTCCTATCAATCCGCTGCTCAAAGCGCGCCAGCTCGAATACGTATTGAACGATGCTGGCGCCAGCGCGCTGATTGCTTCCCAGACAGCAGCCGTGCTGGTGGAGGACTCGATTCCACGCTGTCCGACCATCTCGACGGTGGTGTGGTGCGACGTCGCTCCGGGGCGCACCGATGTGCTGACATATGACGAATCGATCACCGCCGAGTGTCGCGTCGCCAGCCCCGCCGTCGACAACGATCCCGCCGCTTTGCTGTACACCTCGGGCAGCACCGGGCGACCGAAGGGCGTAGTCGTCTCGCATCGCAATCTCGTGGCCGGCGCGCTCACTGTCTCCGGTTACCTGAAGAACACGTCCTCGGATCGCGTTCTGGTCGCGCTGCCGCTGAGCTTCGACTATGGATTGAGCCAGGTCACGACCGCATTCGCGGTAGGCGCGTGTGCCGTGCTCACCAACTTCTCGCTGCCTGCGGCGTTGCTGCAGGAGATGGTCTCTGAACGCATCACCGCGCTCGCCGGCGTGCCGACCATGTGGATGCATCTGGCGACGGCGGAATGGCCAGCGCCGGTCGTGAAATCATTGCGGTACATCACCAACTCCGGCGGCGCGCTGCCGGTGAGCGTGATCAAGAATCTGCAGTCGCGGCTGCCGAACACACAGATCTTCTGCATGTATGGACTCACCGAGGCGTTTCGCTCGACGTATCTCGAGCCCTCCCAGCTCGAGCAGCGTCTGGGCTCGATCGGCAAAGCCATTCCGGGGCAGGAGATCCTGGTGCTCGACGCCGAAGGCAAGGAGTGCCAGCCGGGCGAAGTGGGCGAGCTGGTGCACCGTGGCTCGCTGGTGACGCTGGGCTACTGGAACGATCCGCAACTCACCCAGCAGCGCTTCAGGCCCTTGCCGAAGCGTTTGTCACAACTCACGCGCGAGGAGATCGCGGTGTGGTCGGGCGATCTGGTGAAGACCGATGCGGAAGGGTTCATTTATTTCATCGGCCGCCGCGACAATCTGATCAAGAGCTCGGGCTATCGCATCAGTCCGGGCGAGATCGAAGAAGTGATTGCCGAGCTGCCGGGCATCGTGGAGTCCGCGGTGGTGGGGCTGCCCGATGATGGTCTGGGTCAACGCGTCGTCGTGGCCGTCGTGCTGGGGCCGAATGCGCCGGCCGAGATGTCGGAGCGGATCCGCCAGCACTGTCGCATGCAACTGCCGGCGTACATGGTGCCTGCGGAAGTGCATGTGATGTCGCAGCTGCCGCGCAATCCGAACGGCAAGTGCGATCGAGGTGCGCTGGCTGCAGCGCTCGCCCAGAAATGATTGCTCGACTCTATCAAGCTCTGCGACGTCGCCTGCGCGCCAGGCGTGCGTTGGCCGCTGCGCGTGAAGTTTCGCTCGCTCGCGTCCAGCAGGGCGGCATCAAGCGCGTCCTGGTGGTGTGCTATGGAAACATCTATCGATCGCCGTTCGCCGGCACCAGCTTGCGCCAATTGCTGCCGGCCGAGATCGAAGTGCGCAGCTCCGGATTTCATCGGGTCGCCGGCCGGGCTTCTCCGGAGCGCCATGTGACCATGAGCCGCGCAAGAAACATCGATCTGTCGGCGCATCGCTCCTCGCGGATCAATGCCGAGGACCTGCAGTGGGCCGATATCGTCGTGCTCATGGATCGGCACAACTGGGGCGCGCTGGATGAGCTGGGGGCGGATCATTCCAAGCTGGTGTGGCTGGGTGCGTTCGGGCCGGGCGGGATCGAGATCGCCGATCCGTACGAACTGGACGATGCGCATGCGCAGCGCGTACTCGATCAGCTGGAGCATGCGAGCCGCGAGCTGGCGGCTCGCATCCGTGCCAGCCATCAGGTCAGTTGAGAGATCACGTACCTGGTGATCGCCTCGTAGCCGGCTGGCGTGATGTGACTATTGTCCGCACGCGTGTATTCGACTCTGCGCGTGCCGTTGCCCGAGGCGAGGGCTTTTTCCAGATCCAGCAGCTTGATGTTCTGCGCCCTGGCATAGGCGCGCAGCCATTCGTTCAGCGCTTTGATTTCAGTGTTTTTCTGCACGCGATAATCGGCCTTGCCGCGCACGTTGCCGATGAAGCTCAGCAGCTTTTCCGTCATCGTGTCAGGAATCGGAATGGTCAGATCGGTCGCCAGGATGGGAGTGATACCGGCGGCGCGAGCCTGTTCGATCATCGCCTGATAGTTCTCCTGGGCCTGCTGCTTGGTCGCGGCCATGTGCTCCGGCGTCGAGCGGATCACGTCGTTGCTATGTCCCCAGATCAACACGGCGTCGGGCTTCAGTTCGATCACATCGCGCTCGAAGCGCGCGCGCACTTCCGAGGTGACCAGGCCACAGGAGGCCATGTTGGTCACGGTATAGCCTGGTAGCGCCGGGGTCCGCCATTCCTGGGCATACGAGGCGCCGGTGATGATCAGATTCTTGTTGGTGGAGGTCGCTGAATTTACCGAGGCTTGGGCGGGGCAACCGAGTGAGTACAGCAGGCAGATCAGCGCCCCGCACAGAGTGCGGAGTCGAACAGATCGAGTCGGCACGTGGTACATGGGATCTCCCTTGAAGCGGCAACGGGCGAAATCGCCCGCTAGCTTGCACTGTCCAGCCGCTATCGGAGCCGCCTCATGTACTTAATGCACCGCCCCTGCCGAGGTCATGAGCACTTGCGCAACGCATGCTTGCCGGCATCGCGCCGCACCGCATGCCGTCGGCCGAGCATGCGAGAGCGGGTCGTCTTCGGTGGTCGTCAGGTGAGCTGAGCAGCCACGTACCTGGTGATTGCGTCGTAACCCGCGGGACTGACGTGACTGTTGTCGGAGCGCGTGTACTCGACCTTGCGCGTGCCGTTGCCCGAGTCGAGCGCCGCTTCCAGATCCAGCAGCTTGATCTTTTGCTCCTTGGCATAGTCGCGCAGCCACTGGTTCAGCGCTTTGATCTCGGTATTTTTCTGCACGCGGTAATCGGTCTTGCCGCGTACGCTGCCGATGAAGCCCATCAGTTTTTCTTTGATCGTGTCCGGAATCGGAATGGTCAGCTCGGTCACCAGGATGGGAGTGATATTGGCGGCGCGAGCCTGTTCGACCATCGCCCGATAATTCTCCTGTGCCTTCTTCCTGGCGGCCGCCATGTTCTCCGGCTTGGCGCGCACCACGTCGTTGTAGTGGCCCCAGATCATCACCGTGTCGGGCCGCAGCGCGATCACATCACGCTCGAAGCGGGCGCGCACATCCGAGCTTTCCTGACCGCCGATGCCCTTGTTGGTCACGACATAGCCGGGCAGCTTCGGGGTCTGCCATTCCTCGGCGTACGAGGCGCCAATGATGACCATCTGTTTGCTGGCGGAGGCAGTCGCATTCATAGAATCTTCGGCGGTGCAGGCGAATGAAAGCAGCAGCAGGGTGAGCGTCCCGAGAATCGTCGATACGGGGGCGCGGCGTCGAAACATACGGGATGGCACTGGCTGCATGGGATTCCCAGGGAAGCGGCGGGATGGGGAATTATCCCGAAGCTAGATCACGCCTTTCAACCGATACCAGAACAGGCCGATGTACTCGTGCACGGCCAGGTCCGAGGTCATGAGCGACTGCGGCGACGGATGTTCGTCGGCATCGCGCCAGTCTTTCGGGCCCTGGTAGTCGGTCGGCACGGGCACCGGTCGCAAGCCTTGCTTATGCAGCACGGCGAGCGAGCGCCGGAGGTGGCCGGCCGAGGTCACCAGAAAGAACGGCTCCTTCAGCATGGGCGCCAGGTTGGCCGCGCTCTCGGCGGTCGTGAGCGAGTTGGTTTCGAGGGTCAGCCGTTCTTTCGGCAAGCCGAGCGCGAGCAGCGATTCGCCCATGATCCGGGCCGTGGTGGGCTCGCCGGAGACGATCACGTCGCAGCCGTGGCAGCCGCCATGTTGCAGCTGCAAGGCCATCATCACCCGATACGCCGAGGCCCAGTGCAAGCGCCCGGTGAGCGGCATGTCGGGATCGGCGGCGGCGTAGCCGGTCAGCACGACGATGTGCCTGATGCCCTGATGGGTGCGCGTGTCGTGCACTGCCGGGTACTCGTATTCGAGCGGGCTGAGCAGCGCCGTTGCGACGCTACCGGTCGAGAACACGATGGTGATGGCGCCGGAGACCGCCAGCAGCCCCCAGGAGAGCTTGCGCCAGCGCGCCTTGAGGGCAGCGAGCAGGCCGAGCGCGAACAACAGATACGCGAGTCCCGAAGGAACCAGCATTGCGCCGATGATTGACGCCATAATCGTGTTTTTGTGGGTGGGCGAGGAGATTCTATGCCAGCGATCGGCGCACAGCCTAAAGGCTCGGGTATCCGGGCGGGAATCGTCCTGATGTTCGTATTGGCGTCGAGCGTCGTTTGTGCCGACAACGAACGGGTGTTCGACACCGAACTGCACCAGGTGCGAGTAACCACGGTCGCCGCCGGCCTCGAGCATCCATGGAGCGTGGCATTCCTTCCGGACGGCAAGTTCCTGATCACGGAGCGGCCGGGTCGCCTGCGGATCGTGGATGCGAAAGGCAATGTTTCAGCGCCGTTACAGGGGCTGCCGAAGGTGGCCGCGGTCGGGCAGGGCGGTCTGCTCGACGTGGCGCTCGCACCGGATTTCGCCCAGTCCCGCCGGATCTATTTCTCGTATGCCGAGCCCCGGGACGGCGGCAATGGCACGTCGGTGGCACGCGCCAGGTTGGGCCCGGATGGGCTGAGCGATCTCGAAGTGATTTTTCGTCAGCGGCCGGCGGTCGACAGCCCGGGGCACTTCGGCTCGCGCCTGGTGTTTGCACGCGATGGCTCGTTGTTCGTGACATTGGGCGAGCGGCAGCAGAAGCACTTCGCGGTTCGAGCGCAGGATCTGGAAACGCATTTCGGCAAGATCGTCCGCTTGCAACCGGAGGGCGGCGCGGCGCCGGACAATCCGTTTGTTCTGGTGCCCGGGGCGCAGCCGGAGATCTGGTCGTATGGCCATCGAAACGTGCAGGGCGCGGCGTTGCATCCGGAGACGGGCGAACTGTGGATCACGGAGCACGGGCCGAAGGGCGGCGATGAGTTGAATCATGTGAAGCCGGGCGCGAATTACGGCTGGCCGCTGGTGACGTATGGAATCGCTTACAACGGCGACAAGGTCGGCGTCGGTCAGCAGCGGGTCGGCATCGAGCCGCCGGTGCATCACTGGGTGCCGTCGATCGCGACCACGGGCCTCACGTTCTATACAGGCGATCGCTTTCCGAAATGGCGCGGGCAGCTGTTCGCGGGTGGCTTGTACGGAATGGTCGTGAGATTGCAGCTGGAGGGCGACAAGGTGGTCAGGGAGGAGCGCATCCTCACCCAGCTGAAGCAGAGAATCCGTGACGTGAGAAGCGGGCCGGATGGGTTGTTATATGTGCTCACGGACAGCCCGAAAGGAGAGCTGCTTTCCGTGGCGCCGGCGCAGTGAAGACCCCCTCATGGGTATGAGGGGGCCATAACCGGTCAACGCTGCTTGAAGTCTTCCGGCGTCAGCTGATGACGCGCGAGCAACTTGTAGAAATCCGTGCGATTGCGTTTGGCGAGGCGTGCCGCCTGGCTCACGTTGCCGCCGGTGATCTGCAGGATCTGCGAC
>NZ_CALFXI010000093.1 GCF_937958065.1 uncultured Steroidobacter sp. | reverse complement strand
GTGAGGAGCGCAAGGCGCTCCGGCCGTGCCCGGTGCCGGAAGGAGCTAGGACACTTCCGGCGCCGCAGACCACCGAACCCTCTTACAGCAACCTTGACCCAGACACTGAGCGTCACCGACACATCTTCCCTTCGGCGACGGCGACCTACAGCACCGAATAAAAGATCACGAGTATCGCCACCGGCACCAGATAGCGCGTCGCTGCGTACCACAGCTCGAATCCGGTCCCATTCCCCAACCCAAGCTCAGTTCTTACCGCGTCCTTCGACAGTGCCCATCCCGCGATCAACGCCACCATCAACCCTCCCAGCGGCATCATCAGATTCGACGTGAGATAGTCGAGCAGCTCGAACGGCGTACGTGTGGATTCAATACCCAGCCACTGCAACGGATGCACGTCGCTCCAATGATTGAACGACAGTACCGTTACGAATCCCATCAGCCAGATAATGAGTCCGGTGGAGTAAGCCAGTGCCGGTCGGGACCAGTTCGTGTATTCCTCCAATGCCGCCACGATCGGTTCCTGGATCACGATCGTCGCGGTCAGCGCTGCGAATGACAGCAGCAGGAACAGCAGCGTGCCGAAGATCTCCCCGTACGGCATCTGCCCGAACGCCACTGGCAGCGTGACGAAGATCAGCCCCGGTCCCTGCGTCGGCTCCAACCCATACGTAAAGACCAGCGGGAAAATCGACAGGCCGGCGATCAGCGCCACCAACCCCTGCGCGAACGCGACCGTGAACACCGCGCGAGTGATGGAATATTCGCGCTTCATGTAGGCGCCCATCATCATCATGACACCCACGCCGATGCCCAGCGAGAAGAAGGCCTGGCCGAATGCCGTGACCACGACGCCGGCGGTGAGTTTGCTCCAGTCGAGGCTGAACAGGAAGCTCGCCGCCTGGCCGATGTCCGCGAAGATCGCCGAGTAGATCAGCAGCACGAACAAGATCACGAAGCGCAGGGGCGTCAGCACGCCCGACACACGCTCGATGCCTTTGTTGATCCCACGCGCGATTACGACGGCCGTCGTTGCGATGATGATCCCCGAGAACAGCAGCATGCGCCCCGGGCTGGACAGCATCTGTTCGAAGGCCGAAGCCGCACCCGCCGCGTCGATGTTCTTGAAGCCGCCGCGCACGCCGAAAACGAAGTAGTCGAGCATCCAGCCGCAGATCACGAAGTAGTAGCTGAGGATCAGGATGACGCTCGCGGTTGCCAGTGCGCCGAAGGATTTCCAGAACGGGGCGATGCCGTCGCGAGTCACCAGCACATTCATGGTGCCGACGACGCTCTTCCCGCCGTGCCGGCCGATCAGCATCTCCGCCATCAGCGCCGGAATGGCGATCAGGAACAGGGCGAGGAAGTACAGAGCGACGAACAGTCCGCCGCCGTTGGCGCCGGCCAGATAGCTGAACTTCCAGACGTTGGCGATGCCCGCCTCGGTGCCGATGGCGATGATCAGGAACAGCAGATTCGAGGACCAGTGTCGCGCGCCCATGTTCACCCGCGGGTTTGTTCGGCGCGTTCGAGCTTGCAGGCAGCGCAGGGTGGGTTCAATGCATGCAGTGACTCGGTGTCGTTGCGCTCAATGCAACAAACTTCGGGCGTCATGCAGATTGACCTGCGGTAGCGTCGGCTTCGATGATACGGTCACAACCACGTAGGCTCGGGAGAAGACGATCATGGGGCGAGGGTGTAAACGTTCGATGCTGTTGGCTGTGCTGTTGCTGAAGGCATCGCTCGTTCCCACCTTGGCGCTGGCCGTGCCCACGGCGGTCTTTACGCAGGCCGCGCCGGCCACGGGAGCGAAAGCGATCGTAGGCGCGTCGGTCGTGAATGTCGAAGACGGCTCGGTGATTCCGGATGCGGTCGTGCTCATCGACGGCGATCGGATCAAGGCGATCGGTCCGGCGTCCTCGGTGAGCGTGCCGGCGGACGTGCAGAAGATCCGCATGGATGGCAAATGGCTCGTGCCGGGCTTGTTGAATATGCATACCCACTTCGGCTTGAAGTTGCCGGGCCCGGCGGGCGCGGCGCTCGAGAACGAGACGGACATGCAGCTGGTGCTGCGCATGGCGGATAACGCGCGGCAATCATTGTATGCAGGCGTCACGACTGTGCGTCTGGTCGGCGAGGAGCACGGCAGTGATTTCGCGCTGAAAGCCGCTATCGACGGGGGCACCGCGCTCGGGCCTCGGATTCAAACGGCCGGTGAGATCATCGCGACCACGGGCGGTCATGGCTTTCTCGAAGCTGACGGGGCCGCCGAGCTGTCCAAAGCGGTGCGCCAGCAGATCAAGAACGGAGCGACCTGGATCAAGGTTGCGATCTCCGGCGGCATCTCCGACTCTCATGGCAGCATCGCCGCGTCGACCATGACCCACGACGAGATGAAAACGGTCATCGAAGTCGCGCATCGCAATGGTGCGAAGGTCACAGCTCACAATGGCTCGCCGGTCGCGGCCGACGAAGCGTTGGAGCTGGGCATCGATTGTTTCGAGCACGCGTATCACTTGACCGAGAAACAGCTGCGCACGATGAAGGCCAAGGGCGCGTGGCTGGTGCCTACCGCGGTCGTCACCGACGAAGGCGCGATGGAGTTCTTCCGTAAGATCGGCTCCCCGCCGTGGTATCTCGAACGAGTGAAGAGCACGCGCGTCGATCATCTGAAGATGCTGCAGACGGCCGTGAAACTCGGTGTGAACATTGCGCTCGGCACCGATCAGTTTCCGTTCGAACCCAACGCGGGCACGACCGCGACGGTGCGCGAGGCCGAGCTTTATGTCACCGCCGGCATGACGCCGCTGCAGGCATTGCAAGCGGCGACGCTCAAGCCGGCGACCATGCTCGAGATGCAGAACGAGGTGGGCTCGCTCAAGCCGGGCCATTACGCCGATATCATCGCGGTGAGCGAAAATCCCGCGCAGAACATCGCCGCGCTGCGCACCATCAGCTTCGTGATGAAAGGCGGTCAGGTGGTGCGCCACGACCAGCTGTTGCCGTGAACGCAACGTAAACGCGCGCGCGAGGATATTGAACCGGCCCTGCATTCTTTTTAGCGTGTCTCGTCGAAGTCTAAAAGGTCAGAGTATGGACAGGCATTCGGTCCAGTGGCGGGGATACATTCCGGCGATCACCACCCCGTTTACCGGCGACGGAGCGCTCGATCTCGACGCGCTCGACCGCTTGTTGGGGTGGCTGCATCGCGAGCGCATGCACGGCATCATCATCGGCGGCACGCAGGGCGAGTGGTTCACGATCAGCCAAAGCGAGCGCAAGCAGCTGATGCACGCGGTCGGTCGCAAGCTCAGCGGCAAGATCCCGCTCATCGCCGGTTGCAGCGGCTACACGTCGCAGGAAGTGGCGGCGCATGCCAGGCTCGCCGCCGAGCACGGCTTCGACGGCATCCTGGTCACGCCGCCGCCGTATATGGTGCCGACCGATCGTGAGATTCTCGCGTTCTATCGCGAGGTCAACGATCTGGTGTCGTTGCCGATCTGCGTGTACAACTGGCCGCCCGGCACCAATGTCGACATGTCGCTCGAACTGTTGCAACAGATTGCCGAGCTGTCGAACGTGGTCGCGATCAAGAACTCGACCGCCGATCTGCGGCACTTCGTCGATGTATTCTTCGCATTGAAGGACAAGGTGCGTGTGTTCGGCGTGCCCATGAACGACCTGGGCATCCTGCTCGTGCAGCAGGGCGCCGATGGCACGATGGGCGCAGGCGCGGTGCTCGGCCGCGAGCTGCCCGATTATTTCAACGCGATCTGGGACAACGACATTCCTCGTGCGCGCAAGCTCGGGGATAGAAACGAGCTGTTGATGCGCGCCTGGTTCAACACCGACTACACGGGCCGTTTCGGTTCGGCGCAGGCCATTTTCAAGGCGGCGTTGAATGAGCTGGGATTGCCCGGCGGGTTTCCGCGGCGGCCGTTGTTGCCGTTGGAGCCGGAAGGCGTGCGCGTCGTGAGAGACACATTGGTGCAGCTCGGCAAAGTCAGTGCGTGAATCGCACTGACCCGGGATGAAAACAAACATCAGCGTTGGAGTCCGACATGGCCGCCCGACCTCGTTTTCTCGCCGTCGATCATGTTTCTCGCACTGTGCCCGACATTCAAGCCGCCATTGCGTTCTACACGGAGGCGTTTGGCGCCAGTGTGCTGTTTCAGATCGGGCCCATCGATGCCGCGGATATTCCGGCCGGTCCGGATGGCAGGGACTGGATGGAGGCGCATGTCGGTGTGAAAGGTGCGAAGCTCACGCTCGCCATGTTGCAGCTCGCGCCGAACTTGAAGGTGCAACTGGTTCAATACGACAAGCCGAGCGATCGCAACCAGAAGATGCCGCGCAATTGTGATCTCGGCGGACACCATATTGCATTGTTGGTCGAGGACGTCGAAGCTGCCGCGGCCTGGCTTGCAGAAAAAGGCTGCACGGTGCTCGAGACCATCGCGATGGACGCGGGGCCGCTGGCGGGCAAGAAGAACATCTACGTCTCGGATCCGTGGGGACATCAATTCGAGCTGGTGGATTGAGGCGTCACCAGCAAGGAGACAGCATGAGCGTCGAACGTATCAATCCGCCCGAGCTCTACGACAGCGTGCGCTACGGGTTCTCGCATGCCACGTTGCAGAAGGGTGGCAAAACGTTGCATCTGGCCGGGCAAGTGGCGTGGGATGCACAGGGCAATGTGGTCGGTGGCTCCGACCTCGCCGCGCAGACGCGCCAGGCGTTGGCGAATCTGCGAGCGGTGTTGAAGGCGGCGGGCTGCACGCCGGCGGACATCGTTCGGATCCGCACGTACGTCGTGAATCACACGCCCGACAAGCTCGGCCCCGTGCTCGGCGAAGTCGGCGCTTTCTTCGGTGGCGCTACGCCGCCGCCGAATACCTTCATCGGTGTGGCCGCGCTCGCGCTGCCCGATTTCCTGGTCGAAATCGAAGCGGTGGCTGCTGTCCCGGAATGATGGCCCCGCGGCCTTTGCTGCCCGGCTCAGTGCGATTCATTCTCAAAGTCCTGCGTTGTCGCCGAGCCCGGCGGGCCTCATGCGGGAGCGTTCGGGTGGACCAGGCTCGTCGCACTTGCTTTCGGTCTCTCTAAGAGAGTAAAAAGCACCCCGAAGGCCAACAGGGGAATAGCACCGGCTGCAATGAACACCGGTGCGTAACCATAATGATCGAGTGTCCAGCCGGTGGCCATGGTAAACACCATGCCACCGGCTCCGGCGCCCATTCCCCCCAATCCCACGATCGAACCTACCGAATCTCGCGGGAACGCATCGGCGCACAACGACATCATGTTTGGCGCCCACAATCCGAAGCCGAACATCGCAGTGCTGATTCCCGCGAAGATGATGGCGATGCCCAGGTCGAAGGCCGCGGCGATGCCGGCCGTCATCAGCAACATTCCGATCAGCATCACCGTGAGCCGCGACGGAATGACCCTTAGTCCTCGACGGCACAGCACATCTGACAATGCGCCTCCGAGCACGATGCCCAGGCCCTGCGCGGCGAATGGAATCCACGCGTATTTTCCGATATCGGCCGCAGTGAAGCCGGCGCTGCGGGTCAGATATTCGGGAATCCAGAAGTAATAGAACCAGACCCACGGATCGGCGAGCACACGCGCGCCGATCACGGCCCAGACATTGCGTGATCGAAGCAGGGCGGCATAGGGTGTGCGCTTGACCGGATCGAGCGGAGCTGCCTCGTCACTGATATGCCGTAGCTCTTCGTCAGTAACTGCGGGATGCGCGCGAGGCAAGCGATACAGCCACCACCATGCAGCGAGCCACACCAGACCGACGAGCCCGGTGAGAATGAAAGCCCAGCGCCAGCCCAATGTGAGATTGATCCACGCGACGATGGGTACCGAGATCACGAGCCCGGCGCTCACACCGGCGCTCCACAGCCCGGTTGCGAAACCTCGTTCCTTTTGCGGGAACCACTCGGAAACGGCCTTCACGCAGGCGGCCCAGCTGCCGGCTTCACCAGCGCCCAGCAAAAACCGGAAGACCGCAAACGACGCAACGCTGCTGGCGATGGCGTGCAAGCCAGCGGCAATCGACCACCATGCCATGATCAGCGCAAAGCCCACTCGCGTGCCGACGCGATCGATCAACCAGCCCGTGATCGGCTGCATGAACGTGTAGGCGAGCAGAAAGGCCGTGAGAATCGATGCGTAACCGGTGTTGCTGATCTGCAGCTGGTCGCGCAGCGTCGGTGCGAGCACCGTCAGCACCTGGCGATCCACATAGCTGATGGCCGTGGCCGCGAACAGCAACAGCACGATCACCCAGCGCAGGTTGGGAATCTTTTTCACGGTGTCAGCGCCGCTCGCCGAGGGCGAGCGGCGTCATGAAGCTCGCGTCGTTGTATCAGCCAGTGGGCGCGATCAAGCTCTTCAGGTGCGCTTCGATCCGCAGCATCAGACGATACACGCCGTTCGGCACTTGCCGGCCGGTGCGCGTGATCAGGCTGATGCGCGTCGAGTTCATCACCGGGTTTTCGATCGGAATCGCAATCAGCTTGCCCTCGCTCAACTGCGGCTGCGCCAGGAACTCCGGCAGGAACGTGAGGCCGCGGCCGCACTTGGCGAAGTCCTTCAGCAGCATCATCGAATTGGCGATCAGGCCCGGCTCGAGGAACACGGCTTCGGCATGCTCGGCCTCGCGCACGATCTGACGGATGCGGAACGAATCTTCCGGCAAGCCGATACTGTACTGTTTCAGCTCGCCGAGCTTCACGCTCTTGCGGCCGGCCAGCTCGTGCTTGGGATGCACGATGGCCTTCAATGGCTGCGAGAGTGTCAGGCGCGCGCGGACCTTCGGATCTTTGGGCACGTCGAAGATGAGACCGAAGTGAGCCTCGTCCTCGCGCACCAGGTTGACAGCATCGTTGGTGCCGCTCATTTTCACGCGCACCGTCAGCCCCGGATAACGACGCATGAAATCCTGCAGGACCTCACTGAAGGCATCGCTGATGAAAGCCTCGCCGACCGCGAGGTTGATGGTGCCGCTGCGAATGCTTCGCAATTCGGCGACCCGCGACAGGAACACTTCTTCGTGAGCCTGCATCTCGCGGTAATAAGCAAAGGCCGCGTTGCCCGCTTCGGTCAGCTTGATCTTGCGGCGTCCGCCTTCGATCAACCGCATGCCCAGTTCCTTCTCGAGCGCGGCGATCTGCCGGCTGATGGATGAGGTGGCGACGTTCAGCTCGTCGCTGGCCGCCCGCATCGTCCCGAGCCGCGCTGCCTCGTACAAATAGCGCAGTCGAATTTCCCCGTGCATGCGTTCTCCCCGATACTTGCAGTAAACGCAACGAAGTCGAGTCTATGTTGAGGGCACGCCAGGATTCAATCGGCTCGAACCGGGGGGCGGGCGTGTTTCAGGGCCGCCACAGGCCGGTTTCCCGGGGGATGTTGCAATGGACGCAACAAATTATTCCAAACGACGAATTGACCGCTCCGTCGGGTCCAAGATATTCCCAGCCATCGGCCGGACGATCGGCGCGGAGCCCTGAAGAACGATGATGCGCGTCAATGTAGTGGTACTCGGCGGCGGCCTGGTGGGCTGCGCGGCCGCGTATTACCTGGCCCGCCGTGGGGCCGGCGTGCTGCTGGTCGAACAGGGCGATCTGAATCGCGAGGCATCCGGCCGGAATGCCGGATCGCTGCATTTCCAACTGGAATACCGCCTGATTCGTTATGGCGACGAGCTGGCCTCGCAGTTCGCACAGATCATTCCGCTGAGTTTGATTGCGCTCGAGGATTGGCGCGGACTGGAGGCCGAGCTGCAGACCGGCCTGGAAGTCGGCATGCATGGCGGCTTGATCGTAGCCGAGTCGGACTACGATGTGAGCTTGCTGGAAAGCAGGCAGGCGCTGCAGGAGAAATGGGGGCTGGCCTCCCGGTTGCTGTCGGCGTCCGAGGTGCGGCGGATCGCGCCGTATCTGGCGGATAGCGTCATCGCAGCCGGCTATTTTCCGCATGAAGGACATGCAAACCCACGCCTGGTCGCACCTGCCTTTGCTCGGCGCGCGGAACAACTGGGGGCGATCATTCAAGCCCAGAGTCGCGTGACCGCGCTCATGCGCGATGGTGCGGAGTGGCTGGTTGGCTTGGTCGATCGTGAGGGGCGCACCCGGGAAGTGCTGGCGGGAGCGGTGCTGAACGCCGCCGGTGCATGGGCCGGCGAGATTGGCGCGCTGGCGCATCTGCATCTACCGATCTTTGCCGTGCCTTTGTCGATGAATGTCATCGAACGCGCGGCGCCTTTGATTCCGCATCTCGTGCAGCACGCGAGTCAGCGGCTGACCCTGAAACAGGTGGCGGCAGGAAACGTGCTGGTGGGAGGCGGCTGGCCCAGTCGCTTTTCGCGCGAAGGTTCCACGATGAATACGCAGCGGCGTGCGGAGCCAGTGGTCGAGAATGCGGTGGCGAATCTGTCGCTTGCTGCGCGGCTGGTGCCCGCAATCCGCGGTTTGCACCTGTTACGTTCGTGGACGGGGATCACCGGCATCACGACCGATCAAATGCCGCTCCTGGGAGCGGTGCCGGAAGCGCCTGGGTTCTTCGTCGCGGCTGGCGGTGCGGCGTTTACGCATGGACCGACCTATGCGCGGCTGGTGAGTGAGCTCATATTGGACGGGCGGTCATCGGTGAGCATCTATTTGTATAGTCCGGCGCGGTTCAGTCACATCAACAATTTCATGGCGTCGGTGTGATGTGGGCCAGACGCACTGTTGCAAGCATGTTTCGAATTGGCGCCGTATGCCGCGAATGATGCGTCAGGGAGCGGCATCCGCCTTCGTGCGCCGTTCGCTGTCCGTATCGCGGGCGGGAGATGTATGAGCAGGCGGATTACGCAGGGCGTCGCTCGGCCGGCGCCGGTGAGCATCTTGGTCAATGACAGGGCAATCGAGGCTTACGAGGGCGAATCGATCTTGACCGCGCTCATCGCGGCCGGCGTGCTGACGATGTCGCGCGATAGCTTCGGTCGGCTGCGCACGCCCTTCTGCAATATGGGCGTTTGCTTCGATTGCCTCATCGAGGTGGAGGAGGGCGCGAATGTTTCATCTCGCGTGCGGGCATGCTTGACCCCAGTGCGCGCTGACATGCGTGTGGTTGTGCCGGAAGTGAAATGATGGCGGGTCACGAACAGGAAGCTGGCCACGAGACGTGCGAAGTCGCCATCGTCGGTGCCGGCCCGTCCGGTCTCGCTGCCGCGGCCTTGCTTCGGGAGCACGGCGTTGCGGTGACCATCATCGATGAACAGTCGCGCGCCGGAGGTCAGATCCTTCGTCAGCCGCCGAAGAGTTTCTCTGTCGAACGATGGCTGCCGGCAAGGTTGTACGATCGCGTCAAGGCTGCGCTGCAGGAGGTAATCGAGCGGCAGGAGATCGACTGGAGGTTCCAATCGACCGTGCTCGGGATCATGCGGCCGTCGCCGTATCGAACGCAGCGAGTGACTCCGCCTCCCGTTGCCGACTCCAGCCAGACAACAAGATGCAGTGGCAGGGCCGGCCCGGAGCAGAGGCGTCGCGACGGTGGGATGGGCGAGCTGGGCGTTGTTGAAAAGCACACTGGCTTCGCCGGCCCGGAGCAGAAGCATCGCGACGGCGGGACGCACGAGCTGGGGGGTGTTGAAAAGCGCACAGGCTTGGCGGGCCCGGAGCAGAGCCGTTACGACGGCGGAATGCACGAGCTGTGGGTTCAGGGGCCGTCCGGTTGTTATTTGCTGCGCGCAAAGGCTGTATTGCTTGCGCCGGGCTGCTACGAGCGTCCGTTGGCGTTTCCTGGTTGGACGTTGCCGGGCGTGCTGGGCGCGGGCGCCATTCAAGGTTTCGTAAAAAGCCAGCAGTTCGTTCCCGGCGATCGTTTCGTGCTCGCGGGCAGTCATCCATTGCAGCTCGTCGTGGCCGATCAGCTGCTGAGCGCCGGCGCGCACGTCGCCGCGGTCGTGTTCACTCAGCGAATACAACAAGCCTGGCTCATGCTGCGTCATCCCATGATCGCACTCAGACAGCATCGCCAGTTGCTGGAAACCGCGCACATCCTGCGTCGACTTCGGCGGGCGCAAGTGCCTGTCATCTTCGGCCACACCATCGTGCGCGCGGAGGGCGCTACCGCCGTGGAGCGGGCCATGATCGCTGCACTCGACCCCAGTGGCAGGATCGATCATCGTAAAACCCAAATCTTCGACTGCGACCGCATCGGCGTGTGCCACGGCTTTCTCGCCTCATCCGAGCTCGCGCGACAGGTCGGTGCCGAGATGCATTGGAAAGATCACGCCGGCGGTTGGCTGGCCCGTCACAACGAGTGGCTCGAATCGAGCATCAAGAATCTTTTCCTCGCCGGCGAGATCACCGGCGTCGAAGGCGCCGACGCCGCCTTGGAAAAAGGTCGCATCGCGGCGATTGGCATCCTGCGCTCGCTGGGCCGTGTGGATGACGCCGTGGCCCATCGCCTGGCCGCGGCTGCGAGGAGTCGTTTGTCGCATCTGCAGAGCTTCGCGGCCGTGCTTCAGCAGCTCGCCCGGCCGCCCGCGACGCTCGCGCTGCAAACGATGAGCGACGACACCCTGCTGTGTCGCTGCGAGTCCATCAACTGTGGCGAGCTGCGGCAGGCTCTCGCAGAGAACAAACACGTCCTGTCGGCGGATGCCGCGAAGCTGCTGACCAGAGCAGGCATGGGCTTGTGCCAAGGCCGAATGTGCGGCGACAACGTCGCACGGATGATCGCCGAGATGCGGAGCGTGCAGCCGAGCGAAGTTGGCCCATTTCAGGCGCAAGCACCAGTGAAGCCTGTGCCCCTCGCCACGCTCGTGCGCGGACGTTGCGGCTGAGGCAACGAACGCGCGCAGCCGGTGTAATTGTATTCGGCTCATCCTTGCAGCACTGTCTGATGGCCTCGCGACGAATCGAGGCTGCAACGAATGAGACGAGGGGCCTATGCACCGACGCTGGCGACGTTTGTTTGCTTGGGGCTGGCTGCTGACGGCATTGGCGATGGCCAATGCGCAGGCCGACAACGCGGATGCGCTGGAAGCTGCCGAAGGTTTGTGGGCGTACACCAGTTTGCAGGCCGGCGGCACTGGTCAGGTGATGCCACTCACCGGCGTCATTCTCTACAAGGATGGCCTGTTCGCGCAGCAATCCATCTTCGACGGCGAGCCGTTCGACACCCAGGGAGCCATGGCGCACGCCGGACCGTTCGGCGCGGGCCCGAAAGGCATCCACATGACCGCCGAGCAGACGATCAGCACCGCGCCGGGCAAAGATCCCGCGCTGAAATTTCGCCGGAATACTCAACATGACATTTCGGTCGATCGCGCCGGCGAGACCATGACCATCGTGTTCGGCTCCGGCACGGTGCAGAAGTTCAAGCGCATCGGTCCGGCTCGGGGCGATATCTACAAGTTGCAGAATGGGGTGCTCGCGCTGGTCGACGATCATTTCGTGCTCGTGGCGGGAGACGAACAGGCCGTGGTGACGGGCTTCGGGAAGTTCCAGCGCAACGGCACCGCTTATGAGTTGAACGTCATTCGGTGGGCGGAAGCGACGCCGGCGCGGGCCGTCAATCGTCGCGATGCGAGCCTCAAAGCAACGTTCGACGGCAAGACCTTCGCGCTTGCCGATGGCCGCGCTTTCCAGGTGGTGGCGAGGAAGTAAACTTGCGCGCTTCCATCGCTCGGCCACGGATATTCGTATGATACGCAGCTACTCCACTCGTTTGGCATGGTTGGTCGGCCTCTCTCTCGCGCTGAGTGCAGTGACCGGTTGCTCGCGCAAAGAAGCGGCGCCCCCGGCAGCGACGTCTGGCCCATCAGCATCCGCGGCCGCGCTCGAACCACTCATTCAGCAGTACGCGCAGATCGAAAGGCCCGAAGAAGACGAGCTGGGTGGACTGCGCGACGTCTCGGCTGCTGCGTTCGAAAAAGAGATCGAGGTGCGCCGCCAGCTGCTGGAGAAAGTTCGGCAAGTGAGCAGCGACGGCCTGTCGCTGGATGAGGATATCGATCGGCGCCTGATGATCGGGTTGCTGGAGTCGTCGGTCAACACTGCCGCAGCGCGTCGCGTGTGGGAGAACGATCCGGCTTTGTATGTGCCCGCGCCGGAGATCGGCCGCGGGCTCGAACCGACAGCGCCCGGCACACCGCAGGAGCGAGCGGCGGCACTGACTGCAGTGCTGAAGGACGTGCCGACGCGACTGGGCCACGCTCGGACCAATCTGAAAACGCCGCCGCGCACGTTCACGGAGTCGGCGATCTTCAAGACCGAAGGCACGATCAAGCTGCTGCGTGACAGTGCGCCGACGTTGGCCGAACAAGCGGGCGATGCAAAGGAGCCGTTGAACGCGGCCACCAAAACGGCGCTGGCCGCGCTCGACGATTATCTGAAATTCCTGAAGAACGATCTGCTGCCGCGGTCCACCGGCTCGTGGGTGTTCGGCAAGGAAAACTACGACTACGTGCTGCAGCACCGCTGGATGATGGATGCCGATGCCGATGCCATTCTGGCGCGGGGCCAGCAGGCGTTCGAGGAGACCGAGGCGCTGGCCCAGCAAGTTGCGAAGCGTATCGACCCGAAGGCCAGCCATTGGACCGAGGTCTACGAGAAGATCAAGAACGATCATCCGACGGCCGACGGCATCAAACAGGCGTATCAAGCCAGGATCGATGCCGCCAAGGCATTCGTGATCGAGAAACACATCGTCACGTTGCCGCCGGGCGAGCGTGTGATCACGATCGACACGCCGCCGGCCATGCGGCGCTCCTCGCCGTTCGGCACCTTCCAGTCGGTCGATGCGTTCGGCAAGGAGCTCGAAGGCAAGCTGGTGCTCACGCCCATCGAAGATTGGATGACGGCAAAACAGCGGGAGGATCGGCTGCGCTCGCATCACACGGCCTGGATTCCCATCATTGCCGTGCACGAGGCGTACCCCGGCCACCATGTCGATGGTTTGAAGCGTCAGCAAAACCCACGGTTGCTGCGCAAGGTGGTGCGTGAATCCATCATGTCCGAAGGGTGGGGGCTCTTCACCGAAGAGATGATGTTCGAACAGGGCTTCCTGCAAGGCGATGACGTGCGGCTCACCCAGCTGCGCAATCGGCTGTGGCGGGCAGCGCGCGTGATCCTCGACGTGAGCCTGCACACCGGCCGCATGAGCTTCGATGACGCAGTGACCTTCCTCTCCGACAAGGTGCGCTTCGATCGCTACGCAGCCGGACTCGACGTGAACATGTACATCGAGCGGCCGACGTATGTGCTGGGTTATCTGATCGGCATGCAGGAGATCGAGCAGATCCGCGCCGATTACATCAAGCAGTACGGCGAGCCGAATCCCCCGAGCGAGCTCTATGACCGATTGTTGAGCGTCGGCTCGATTCCGCCGGCGCTGGTGCGCGAATCATTGTTCGCGCAGAAGGCCGCCGAGGCGCAAGGCACGGAGTAGCTCGGGAGCCGCGGCCAGCAGATTTCGCATCCCGAAACTGACGAGGAGATGGCAATGAAAACATCCTGGCCGGCCATCGCAATGACGCTCGCTGCGGCTGTATCGTTCGCACCCGCGGCGGATGCTGCCAGCACGAAAGCAATTGTCGGCGCGACGGTAGTGAACATCGACGGCGGCGCCCCCATCGAGAATGCGGTGGTTCTCATCGACGGCGACCGAATCACCGCCATCGGCCCCGCTGCGCGCACGCAAGTGCCCGCGGGCGCCGAAGTGATTCAGCTGCCGGGCACATTCCTGATTCCCGGCCTGATGAACATGCACGTGCATTTCGGTTTGAAACTGCCCGGCAAGGATCGGGCCGCGCTCGCCGATGAGACGACGGCCGAGCTCACGCTGCGCATGATGGTCAATGCACGCAAATCACTCGCGGCCGGTGTCACGACGATCCGCATGACAGGTTCGGAAGGCAACACTGGTGTCGCCATCCGTGAAGCGATCGATCGGGGCGACTACGCCGGTCCCAGAGTGTTCACGGCCGGTGGCGTGACCATGACCGCCGGCCACGGCAGCAAACCTGGCATGACGTACAACGATGGTCCGTACGAAATGGTGAAGACGGCGCGCGCCAAGATCTCCGATGGCCAGGATTGGATCAAGATCGCGATCTCCGGCGGCGTCGCCACCGATGGCGGCGGCATCGCCGAGGCATTGATGACGCCGGAAGAAATGCGCGCCGTCATCGACGCGTCGCATCGCTTCGGGATTCCAGTCGCGGCGCATTCGGGATCTTCGGCGGCGACCAGCGCTGCCGTCGATGCCGGCGTCGACAGCATCGAGCATGGCTACGTGCTGGATCGCGCCGTGCTCAAGAAAATGGTGAAGAACAACACCTGGCTGGTGCCGACCATCATGGTCACGCATCCGGGCGGCAGGGAATATTTCGAGCGCATCGGCTCGCCGGAGTGGTATCTCAAACGCCGCGAATCGGTGGGCAAGCAGCATTGGGAATCGCTCAAGGCGGCCATTCAGGAAGGCGTGAAGATCGCGCTCGGCACCGATCAGATGCCGTTTGAGCCCAACGACGGCACGACTTCGACCGTGCGCGAGGCGGAAGCGTATGTCGAAGCGGGTATGACGCCGCTGCAAGCGCTGCGGTCCGCGACCATCGAATCGGCGACCATGCTTCGTGCGCAGCGGGACATCGGTTCGCTCGAAGCAGGCAAGTATGCCGACATCCTGGCGGTCAACGCAGATCCGCTGAAGAACATTTCGGCGCTTCGTAACATCGTGATGATCATGAAGGGCGGCACGGTGTATCGGAACGCTTCCGCGGATACGATCGCGAGCGGGCCGTGAACTCGTCGTGCCTCTTCAGCGGTTATCGCGTGTGCATGCAGGCACTGGCCGCGTTGGTCGCTGCGATGCTGGCAAGCGTGCCGGTGTCCGCGGCGCCGTCGAAAGCAAAGCCGCCGGGGTATACGCGAGCGGTCGCGGGCGACGTGGAGCAACTGCAGTTCGTGCAGGTCAACGGCGTCAAGCTCGCTTATCGATTGGCGGGTGCGGGCGTACCGGTGTTCTTCGTTCACGGCGAGGGGTATTCGCACGAGCTGTGGACCCGACAGCTGGAGCCGTTCAGCAAACATCATCTGGTCGTGACCTACGACCGGCGCGGCCACGGCATGTCGGATGATCCGATTACCGGCTATTCGGAGACGGCGCATGCGGAAGATTTGAATGCGCTGCTGCTGCACTTCGGCATTCGCGATGCGCACTTCGTGGCGAATTCTCGCGGTGGCGCGATCATCATTCAGTTCTTGAAGCTGTATCCGGAGAAGGTTCGGAGCATCACCTTCGCGGATGCGACCATTCCGCTGGCGCCGATCACCGAAGCGAGCGCGTTCAAGAACGCGCCCAAGGCCATGAATGGTCCGCCGCCGACGTTGGCCCAGGCGCTGGCCGGTCGCGAGGCGGCGAAGACGTCGTCATTCACCAAAGTGGCCCAGGCGCGGCCGGAGCTGCACGCGATTCAGCAACGCATGGCCGATCAGTTCAGCCCGCGAGTTGCGATGAATCCGCAGCGCTCCGATTCGGGCTCGGCGATGCATATCGGCCCCTGGAACAGTCGCGACTTTCCGGACATGACCAGGATGCATCAGCCGTTGTTCGTCATGGTCGGCGAGCTGACCGACGTATTCTTCAAAGACGGCGCGAGGCAAGCCGTTCGTCTCTGGCCCAATGTCCGCGAGCACACCCTGCCGGGCACGGATCATCTGCTCATGCTGGAGGATCCGGAGGCCTTCAATGCGCTGGTGCTCGATTTCATCGCGGACGTCGAGGCGCAACTGGCCGGTCGTGACCGATGGATGAGCCCACCCGGAGCTCCAGCCACGAATTCGCCTCGTTAGCGATATCAACAGTGCCGCCGGCTTGCTCCCCGGTCGATCTCTCTGGCATGCTGACAACGTTGTCACGTGCGCGACCGTGGCGAGCAACCCGGGGGATCCATAGAAATGAATGCCAATGGCGGCCAACAGCCGAGCTATCTGCCCGCACTGGTGGTGCTGACCTCGTTGTTCTTCATGTGGGGCTTCATCACCTCGCTGAACGACATCCTGATTCCGCACCTCAAGGCCATTTTCACCTTGAGTTACGTGCAGGCCATGCTGATCCAGTTCAGTTTCTTCGGCGCGTATTTCGTGATGTCGGTGCCCTCGGGGTATCTGGTGGAGAAGCTGGGTTACCGGCGCGGCATCATCATCGGGCTGTCGACGGCGGGCGTCGCCTGCCTGGGCTTCTATCCCGCGGCGTCGATGCAGTCGTATCCGTTGTTCCTGGCCGCGCTGTTCGTGCTGGCCTCCGGCATCACGCTGCTGCAGGTCGCGGCCAATCCCTACGTCACCATTCTCGGGCCGAGCGATACGGCCGCCAGTCGACTCAATCTGACGCAGGCCTTCAATTCGTTGGGCACGACGGTCGGGCCATTCCTCGGGTCGATGTTCATTCTCACGGCGGCAGTGAGCACCGGCGCAGCGGTGGATACGGCGAAAGAGATCGAGACGGTGCAGGGGCCGTATCTGGTGCTGGCGGGCCTGTTATTCCTGATCGCCATCGTGTTCTCGCAGTTCAAGCTGCCCGTGGTGAAGGGCACGGATGCGACCACCGCGGCCGCCGACGATCACGATGTGCCCAGCGTCTGGAAGCATTCGCACCTGGTGCTCGGCGCGGTCGGCATCTTCATGTATGTGGGTGCGGAAGTTGCCATCGGCAGCCTGCTGGTGAATTTCATGGCGCAGCCCGAAGTGGGCGGATTGAGCGAGAAGACCGCCGGCACTTATCTGTCGCTGTACTGGGGTGGCGCCATGGTCGGTCGTTTCATCGGCTCGGCCGTGCTGCGCAAGATCAAGCCCGGGCACGTGCTCGCGTTCAACGCGGCCTGCGCCATCGTGCTGCTGCTGATCGCGATGAGCCTGGCCGGCAAGGTCGCGATGTGGGCGGTCCTGGCCATCGGCCTGTTCAACTCCATCATGTTCCCGACCATCTTCACGCTCGGCGTGGCCAGGCTCGGCCGGCACACCGGCGAAGGCTCGGGCGTGCTGTGCATGGCCATCGTGGGCGGCGCCATCGTGCCGATGATCCAGGGCTACTTCGCCGACACCATCGGCCTGCTCTCATCGTTCTTCGTGCCGGCGCTCTGCTATGCCTACATCGTGTTCTACGGTCTGAAAGGACACATCGTCCGTAGCGTGCGTGATCAGGAGATTTCGGCAGGCAGCGCGCGGACCAATATGTGACCGCTCTCTCAAGCCTGATAAATGCTTACTGAGGCCAGGGCTTCAGGGGACCGGTAAGCGCTTGATCCGTGTGGCGGGTCCGGTCCTAAGCGTGAGAGACTGCCGCGGCGAAGAAAATCCCGCACGGGCAACTCATGACGGATGGCAACTGGCAGCGCGTAGCAGGACGCACGCATCAGCGAGGATTCATCGACGGCGCACTACCGATGCTCGTGAAGCGTGCGGTGGTCGCGCAAGCTGTTCTCATTCTTGCAGCGCTGTGGAGCTATGCCACGTGGCAGGTCTATAGCGACAAGGCCGAAACCCTGGAGGCCGCCCGGCACGAGCTGCGCGCGATCGCCTCGGGAATGTATGTGCATTTGCAGGCGGTCCTGAACGACAGCCTCGGCGCGGCGCGAACGGCTGCGCAGGCCATCGATGCTCACGGTGGCGTTGCGGAAATCCGGCCCTCGACCGCTGCAGAATTGCTGGCTCGCGAGCTGAGCAGCGGCGAGTACGTGCGTGCGCTGTTCGTGATGACGCCGAACCGATTTGTCGCCGCCATCCGCAATCGGGATATGCAGCTGCTGGATGCGCCGCCCGAATGGATTCAGCCTGCCGTGGATGAAACGCGCAGTGTCTTCATCGGCCACACGATCGAAGATCCCATCGCATCGGCGCAACGCGCATTCCCGATCGCGGTTCGTACCGTCGACAGCACCGGTGCAACGGTGTGGGCGGGTGCATTGCTGGGCGTCGACGCGCTCGATCAATTGTATGAAACGATGGCGATCCGCGGCGGCGCCTTGAGCGTGACTTCCACCGCCGGCGATCTGTTGTTGCGGGTGCCGACGCCGACCGTGGCCTACAAGGGCCAGATCAACGTCCGCGATACCGACGTCTATCGCGGCAGCGCCGAACTGTCCGAGCACGGCGGTTTCATCGAAGCGCCCAGTCCGTTCGCGGCGGGCACCTGGGTCTATGCGATCCGTCGTCTCGGCGGCTATCGGCTCGCGGTCGCGGCGAGCCGGGAGAAAGAAGCCATCCTGCAGCAGTGGCACGATCGCACTCGCAGCCTGACCATCGTGCTGGCCGGCATCTCGGTCCTGTTCCTGGCGTTGACCGCGTTGCTGCGTCATTTCATCCACCGGCTGGAAAAGGCCAACACCAATCTCGGTCAGCTCAATGCCGAGCTGGAAAGCCGCGTTGCCGCGCGTACCACCGAGCTGCAGGAAGCGAATCAACAACTGGCGCTCACCAACGAGGAACTGGAAGCGTTCACGGCATCGGCGTCTCACGATCTGCGCTCCCCGCTCGGCACGATCGCCGGCCAGGCAGGGCTGCTGCGTGACGATCTGAGCGGGTCGATGACCGAGGTGATCACGCAACGGATCGATCGTATTCAATCCAACGTCACGCGCTCTTCGGAAATCATCGATGGCCTGTTGTCGCTGGCGCGTGTGTCCCGCCAGGAGCTGTTGAACGAACGGGTCGACATTTCCGCGCTGGCCAGAAACATCGTCGAGGACCTGCGCCAGCAATATCCCCGGCACCAGGTCGAAGCCGTGATCGAGCCGAACCTGGTGGTCAACGCCGATCCGCGCTTGATGAAGAGCCTGTTCGGCAACCTGCTCGGCAATGCGTGGAAGTACACCAGTCGCGTACCGAATGCGCGAGTCGAATTGAGCTGCACGCAGGCCACTGGCGGCATCGTGTTCGCGGTGCGTGACAACGGCGCCGGCTTCGATATGTCACGCTCGCAACGCTTGTTCGAGCCGTTCCAGCGATTGCACAGCTCCGCCGAATTCCCCGGCGTCGGCATCGGTCTCGCCATCGTGGCCCGCATCGTGCGCCGCTATGGCGGCAAGATCACAGTGGAGAGCGAGCCCGGGCGCGGCTCCATTTTCCGTTTCACCCTGCCGGCCGCGTCCGCGACCAACAAAGACTGAGAGTCGGGTGGTATCGTGAGGCTCCCCTGCACGGAGCCCGCTGCTCGATGTCGAATCCTTCCGCTCCGCGTCCTCGCATCGTCGGTCTGGGCGGTACCACCAAGGCTGGCTCGTCGACCGAGAAGGCGCTGGTCGCCTGCCTCGCCGCGGCCGAGCGCTTGGGCGCGGAGGTGCAGGTCATTCCCGGGACGGCGCTGGCCTGTCTGCCGCTGTACGCCCCCGAAGAAACGCTGCGGACCCCGGAACAGCTGCGTTTCGTGGACACGGTCCGTCAAGCCGACGGCCTGATTCTCGCGACTCCCGCCTATCACGCCGGCATGTCCGGGCTGCTGAAGAACGCCATCGATCTGCTCGAGGACCTGCGCGACGAGCCCCGGCCCTACCTCGATGGTCGCGCGGTGGGCTGCATCGTGACGGCATATGGCTGGCAAGGGGCCGGAACGACACTGACTTCGGTGCGCACCATCGTGCATGCACTGCGCGGCTGGCCAACGCCGCTCGGGGTGACCCTCAATACCGCGATGCCCTTGTTCGATGCCGCGGGCGTCTGCACCGATCCGCGCATCCAGACCCAGTTCGAGATGCTCGCTCAGCAAGTCGTCAGCTTCGCGTCACGATTCGCCACGTAAGATTCCCGTTGGCCCAGGCGGGACCATTAAAGGTTTATCAGTTAGCTCGAGCCCTTTGGGGCCCGGGTTACCATGCCTGGCGAATTCCAAGACCAACGGACACAGCTTCATGCCAGATCGATGCCCCCGGCAGCTCGCCCCGTCGCAGTGGGCCTTGTGCGCGATCCTGCTGATCGCGGCCGCGGGGTGCTCTCGTCAGCAGATGGGCCCGGGCAGAATCGTCGAGCCGCAGACCATCGACGTCGTGACCGCGGAGGCGAAGATCGAGCCGCTCGGTGTGGAGATCGAAGCGGTCGGTACGGCGCGCGCCAACGAGTCGGTCGAGGTCACCTCCAAGGCGTCCAACACCATCACCGCCATTCGTTTCCAGGAAGGCGATCGGGTCCGCAAAGGCGACATCCTGGTCGAGCTCGATGGCGCCGAAGCGCGCGCCTCGCTTTCGGAAGCCGAAGCGGCGCTCGCGGAAAGTCAGAACAACTTCAAGCGCAGCCGGGATCTGTACACGCAGCAGGCCTTGTCGGTGTCGCAGCTCGACCTGATCGAAGCGACCTTGAAGGCCAATCAGGCGCGCGTCGATGTGGCCAAGGCGCGCCTCGCCGACACCATCATTCGCGCCAGCTTCGACGGCAAGACCGGCTTTCGTCGGGTCAGCGTCGGCAGTCTGGTGAGCCCGGGCACGGTGATCACCACGCTCGACGACACGTCGGTCATCAAGCTCGACTTCACGGTGCCTGAAACCTATCTGTATGCCCTGGAGAAAAACCTGCCGGTGACCGCGTCCACGGCCGGTCTGCCGGGGCGCCAGTTCAACGGCAAGGTCAGCCAGATCGATTCGCGAGTCGATCCGGTGAGCCGTTCCATCGCCGTGCGCGCCGAGCTGCCCAATCCGAAGGGCGAGCTGCGTCCCGGCATGTTCATGACCGTGAAGTTGCAGGGCGAGATGTCGCCCGCGTTGCTGGTCCCGGAGAACTCGATCGTGCCCGAGCAGGGCCGCACCTTTGTGTTCGTGGTCGAGAACGGCGAGGCGTCACGTCGCGAAGTGAAGCTCGGCAAGCGTCGTCCCGGCGTGGTCGAGATCGTCGAAGGTCTGAAGGAACACGAGCGCGTCGTGGTCGAGGGAACACAGAACCTGCGCGATGGCGGTCCGGTGCGCGACCGCGCGCAGCAAGCCGAGCAGAAGACGAGCTCCTAACCCATGAAGCTGTCCGAGCTGTCAGTTCGCCGTCCGGTCTTCGCGACCGTCATCAGCCTGTTGCTGATCATCTTCGGTCTGGTGTCGCTGCAGCGCCTGTCGGTGCGTGAGTATCCGGACATCGACCGACCGGTGGTGTCCATCACCACCACCTACACGGGCGCCTCGGCCGCGGTCATCGAAACCAAGATCACCCAAGTCATCGAAGACTCGATCGCCGGCATCGAGGGTATTCTCAAGATCGAATCGGACAGCGAGGACGAGCGCTCCTCGGTGCGCATCGAGTTCGACGTGGATCGCGACATCGACGGCGCGGCCAACGACGTCCGCGATCGCGTGGCACGAGTGCTTGGCAACCTGCCTGAAGAGGCCGATCCGCCGGAAGTGCTGAAGGCGGACGCCAGCGCCGACCCCATCATGTACATCATGTTCAGCTCCGACACCATGTCGATCCTGGAGCTGAACGATTATGCCGAGCGCAACCTGATCGATCGGCTGTCGACCGTACCAGGCGTGGCGCGCGCGGCCATCAATGGCGCCCGGCGCTTTTCCATGCGCATCTGGCTGGACCGTCAGGCGCTGGCCGCGCGTCAGCTGACGGTGGCCGATGTCGAAGACGCGCTACGGCGCGAGAACGTGGAGTTGCCGGCCGGCCGCATCCAATCGAAAACCCGCGAGTTCACGCTGCGCACTCTGGTCGGTCTGGAGAGCGAACAGGATTTTCGCGAGCTCGTCGTGGCGCGCAGCTCCGATGGACATCTGATTCGCTTGGGTGAAGTGGCGAAGGTCGAGCTCGCCGCGGAAAACGATCGCTCGACGGCGCGCTTCGACGGCCGCGCCGGTGTGTCGATGGGTGTGGAGGCGCAGTCCAAAGCGAACACGCTGGACATCGTGCGCGGCGTTCGAGCCGAGATCGAGAAGTTGCAGGACACGTTGCCGCGCGGCGCGACGCTGGAAGTCAGCGTCGACAATGGCGTCGCGATCGAAGCGGCGCTGCGCGAGGTGATCATCGCCGTCGTGTTCGCGCTCATCTCGGTGCTCGCCGTGATCTACGCGTTCCTCGGCAGCTTGCGGGCGACGCTGATTCCGGCAGTGACCATCCCGGTGTCCATCATTGCCTCATTCACCGTGATGTATGCGATGGGCTACTCGGTGAACGTGCTGACATTGCTCGGACTGGTGCTGGCGATCGGTCTGGTGGTGGACGACGCGATCGTCGTGCTCGAGAACGTGCATCGACGCGCCGAGCTGGGCGAGCCGCCGCTGGTCGCCGCGGTGACGGGCAGTCATGAAATCGGCTTCGCAGTCATCGCCACCACACTGACGCTCGCGGCGGTGTTCGTGCCCATTTCCTTCCTGCCGGGCGACATCGGTCGGCTGTTCAGCGAGTTCGGCTTCACGCTCGCCGCATCGGTGCTGTTCTCGGCGCTGGTGGCATTGACGTTGACCCCGATGCTGGCCTCGAAGCTGCCCGAGTCTGAAATGCATCGCAATCGGTTCGCGCAGATGGTGGATCGTTTCTTCCGCCGGCTCGCCGAAGTCTACGACGCGCGTCTGCGTTCCTTGATCCGCCGGCCCTGGCTGGTGATGGGCATCGTCGTTGGGCTGGTCGTGCTCGGCGCGTTGACGTTCCGTTCGGTGCCTTCGGAGTTCACCCCCGCTGCCGATTCGGGTCGCGTCAGCGTGAGCATCGAAGCGCCGGAAGGCACCAGCTTCGCTCACATGTATCAATACGCTCTGCAGCTCGAAGCCATCGCGATGAAACAAAAGCAGGAGCACGGCGATATCGAACACGTCATGTTGCGTGTGCCGGGCATGGGCGGTGGCGGTCCGGCGCGCACCGGCGACGTGAATTCGGCGCGCGTCTTCATGATGTTGACGGATTGGCACGAACGCAGTCGCTCGGCTCAGCAGATCGCCGATGCGATCGTCGCCGAGGCGCAGCAGGCCATGCCGGGCGTGCGCGCCATGGCCAACCAATTTGGCAGCCTGGGCCGCCGCGGTTCGGGTCGCCCGTTCGAAGCCGTGATCGGCGGTCCGGACTATGAAACGCTGGCGCAGTGGTCGAACAAGATGATGGACCTGGCGCGCCAGAATCCGGGCTTCCGCAACATCGACAACAGTTACAAAGAGCGCAAGCCGCAGCTGCGCGTTTCGGTGGATCGCAGCCGTGCGGCGGAACTGGGCGTGTCGTTGGAAACGGTGGGGCGCACGCTCGAGACGGTGCTGGGTTCGCGCATCGTCACGACCTATGTCGATCGCGGTCGCGAATACAACGTCATCCTGCAGGCCGCCGACGAGGCACGCGAGACCATCACCGATCTCACCAACATTCGGGTTCGCTCGGCTCGCGGCGACACGCTGATCCCGCTTGCCAACGTCGTGCATGTCGAAGAAACCGCGGGCGCGGTGCAGTTGCCTCGTTTCAATCGGTTGCGCTCGGTCGAGGTACGCGCCGATCTGGCGCCGGGCTACACCATGGGCGAAGCGATCGAGTGGTTCACGGAGACCGCGGCTCGCGAGCTGCCCGAAGCGGTAGTGATGTGGGACGGCGATTCCGGTGAATACATGCGAGCCGGTCAGCAGA
This sequence comes from uncultured Steroidobacter sp., assembly GCF_937958065.1. GTDB lineage: Bacteria > Pseudomonadota > Gammaproteobacteria > Steroidobacterales > Steroidobacteraceae > Steroidobacter. The sequence goes on along the minus strand of NZ_CALFXI010000093.1, from coordinate 10,007 downwards.
TGTATCTCACGTTCTTCTTCGCGCTGGCCATCGTGTTCCTGGTGCTGGCGGCGCAGTTCGAAAGCTTCGTGCATCCGGCCATCATCATGGTCACCGTGCCGCTGGCGTTGCTGGGCGCGGTGTTCGGTCTGAAATTGTATGGCGCCACCATCAACATCTTCAGTCAGATCGCCGTCATCATGCTCATCGGTATTGCCGCCAAGAACGGCGTGCTGATCGTCGAGTTCGCCAATCAGCTGCGTGATCAGGGCGTGGAATTCATGGAAGCCGTCGTGAAGGCTGCCGAGACGCGGCTGCGTCCGGTGTTGATGACCAGCTTGTGTACGGCGTTCGGCGCGTTGCCGTTGTTGTTCGCGACGGGTGCGGGTTCCGAGCAGCGCATTCCCATCGGCATCGTGGTGTTCTACGGCACCATCGTTTCAGTGTTCCTGACGTTGTTTGCCGTGCCGGCGGTGTATTCCGTGTTCGCGCGTCGGACCAAATCGCCGGAGCATGTCAGCCGCATCCTCGACAAGATGCTCGGCCAGCACACGCGCCCGAGCGAACCGCAAGGCGAGCGCTCGCCCGCCTCGCACTGATCCTGCAAACATCGCGGACCGTCGTGTTCTTGCCCGAGCCCGAATGACATTGGGGAGGAATTGCGAGCCAGCCCAGTTATCATGGGCGCATGAGCACGCCGACCGCTGAGTTCTGCCAGGCCCTGGATCACGGCATCTTCGTCATCGACACCGGTTTCGTCCGCCCGGGGTTCGATGCCGCTTATCTGATGGTCGACAATGGCCGCGCCGCGTATATCGAGACCGGACCCAACAGTGCCGTGCCGAGATTGCTGGCCGCGCTGGAAGTGGCGGGGCTGGATCGCAGCGCCGTCGATTACGTCATTCCCACGCACGTGCATCTGGATCACGCGGGCGGTGCAGGCTTGCTGATGAGCGAGTTGCCGAACGCGCGAATGCTGATTCATCCGCGCGGCGCGCGTCACATGATCGATCCAACGGTGCTGATGGAAGGCGTGCGCGCCGTGTATGGCACCGAAGTCGCGAATCGCGACTATGGCGAGCTGGTCCCGGTGCCGGAAGAGAGAGTCACGACCACCAGCGACGGGATGGTGGTGACGTTGGGCCGGCGGCAGCTGCAGATCATGGACACGCCGGGCCATGCCAAACACCACAACTGCATCTGGGACGAAGTGAGCCGCGGCTGGTTTACCGGCGATACTTTCGGCATCGCCTATCCCGAGCTGTACACGCCGACGGGACCGTACGTCGTACCGGCCACCGCGCCAGTGCAGTTCGATCACGAAGCCTTGCATGAATCGATCCAGCGCCTGCTCGCGTACCGTCCGGCACTGATGTATCTCACGCACTATGGCGCCGTCGCCAACCCTGAACAGCTGTCCGTGCAATTCCTATCGCAGGTGGACGCGATGGTCGACGTGGCCCGGAGGCTGGCGCGGGCGCCGGACCGTCACGAGCAGCTGAAGCGCGCCTTTGCCGACATCTATATTGCGGAGCTGCGCCGTTCCGGATCCACCAAGCCGGAATCTTTCCTACGCGAAATCCTCACCCTCGACGTCGAGTTGAACGCTCAAGGGCTGGGCGCGTGGCTGAACAAACATTGAGGCGCCGGTTCCTGTAGGAAAAATCTCGCGTGCGCGGCGATTCAGGCTCCGCCTAAAGGTAATCGCCGCCAATTCGTGATCTATTGCACTGAACGCGCGCAGTGCGGCTCCCGCATCCTGCGCGCGCCACCTCCGCTTTGGATCGAACATGTCCGCAGAACTGATGCCCATTTTCGCCTTCATTTCAGGCGCGATGGTCGCGGCGATCTTCTCGTCGCTGACGGTCTCGCGCGCCGTCAAGCTCCAGCAGGAAATATTGAAACGAGGCCAGGTCGCTCACGGCCGCATCCTGCATATCTGGCGCCCCAGGCTGCGCGGCGCTTTCGCTCGCATCTACTTCGAATTCGAGCCGGTCGGCATGGACGGCCCGGTGCGCGGTTGTCACATCGACAGACGCCCGGCCGACGAGCTCAGAGCGTCGCTGCCGGCCGTGGGTACGACCGTCTCCGTGCGCTACTTACCGGATCAGCCGAAACAGGCGGTGATTGCCCGCCTCGTGTCCCGTTTTACCGACTGAAACGCGGATCGCTACGGAACCAACCCGCGCGCCCCCTCATTTCGTCGTCGATAGTGGTAACGACGCCCCGGAGGAGGGTTTATGGGTATTATCGTTTGGTTGATCGTCGGCGGCGTGGTTGGCTGGCTGGCCAGCATCATCATGCGCACCGATGCGCAGCAGGGCATCTTGTTGAACGTGATCGTCGGCATCGTCGGCGCGTTGCTGGCGGGTTTCATCATTTCGCCGATGGTCGGGGTAGGCACGATCAACGAGGGCATCTCGCTCGCGACCTTCCTGGTCTCCCTGTTGGGCGCGGTGATTCTGCTCGCTATCGTCAATCTGTTCCGCCGGGGCAGCGTTCGCTGAGCGCCGCTGCAGTTGGAATGAAAAGGGCCGGACTCGTCCGGCCCTTTTTTTATCTACATGGCAACGGCGCTCGCCAGTGGAGTTACCTGGCGCGATAGCGCTCGAACCACGCCAGGATGGCGCTGGCTTTCGCCGCCGACTGCGACGGCCGGGCCGTGAAGCCGCCGTGAGAGGCGCCGGGCACTTTCACCAGGCCGGTCGGCACGCCCGCCAGCTGCAACGCCTGGTAGTACTGCTCCGAATCGCTCAGCGGCGTACGGAAATCCTGATCGCCCACCACCACCAGCGTCGGCGTCTTCACCGAGCCCACCAGCGACAGAGGCGAGCGCGCCCAGTACGTCTGCGGATCTTCCCAAGGCGTCTTGCCGAACCAGTACTTGGTCATGAACGCGGTGCCGTCCGTGGTCAGCACCAGGCTCGCCCAGTTGATCACCGGCTTCTGCGAAGCCGCCGCCTTGAAACGATTGGTTTTGCCGACGATCCAGGCGGTCAGCACCCCGCCGCCAGAGCCGCCGGTGACGAACAGATTGTTCGGATCGACGAAGCCCTGCGCGATCGCAGCGTCCACGCAGCTGATCAGGTCGTCGTAGTCGTTGCCCGGATATTTGTGATGGATCAGATTCGCGAACTCATCGCCATACGAGGTGGAGCCGCGCGGATTGGTGTACAGCACGACGTAGCCGGCGGCGGCGTACAGCTGGTTGTCGGTGGAGAACACCGGGCCATAAGCGGAGAACGGACCGCCGTGGATCTCCAGGATCAAGGGATATTTCTTGTTGCGATCGAAGTTCGGCGGCAGCACCAGCCAGGCATCCACCGGGCGCTGATCGAAGGACGATTTCACCTCGAGGTGCTGCACCTGGCCCAGCGTCTTGCCGCCGAGCGCGCCGCCGTTGAGGTCGGTGAGTTGTTTGCTGCGGCCGCCGCGTGAGATGGAAACGTCCGAGGGCCGCGTGCCGGAGCCGCTGGTGAAGGCGATCGTGCCATCGCTCGCGACCGTAAACTGACCGCCCGTGTAGGGACGGTCGAGCGACGCGCCGCTCAGTCCCTGCGCCACCGGTGTGATCTTGCCATTGAGTGCGGCACGGGCCACTTTGGTCACGGCGTGATCGTCATATTGAATATAGAGATCGCGACCGTTGGCCGCCCACTCGACGTTGTCGATGGAACGATCCAAAGACGCGGTCAGCGAGCGCGGGTTGCTGCCGTCGGCATTCATCACGTGCAGCTCGACGTTCTGGTAACCCATGAACTTGTCTTCGTAGCTGAGATACGCGATGGTCTTGCCGTCCGGCGAGACGCGCGCGGAGCTGTCCGGGCCGTTGCGATCGGTCAGCGCCGTGATCTGGCCATCGGCCAGAGAGATGCGGTACAGCTCGGTGTTCACCGGCTCGCGACGCCAGTTCTCGTTGCGATTGCCGGTGGCGACGATGTAGCTGCCGTCCGGCGCCCAGGAGAGCGGGCCCTGCTCGTTGAACGCACCGAACGTCAGCTGACGAGGCGTACCGCCGTCGGCGGCGACGACGTAAACATGGGTGTAGCCGGGCTTGAGATAGCCGGCGCCATCGGCGCGATAAGTGATATCCGTGATCACCTCCAGCGGCGGCGCCCATTGCGCGTTCTCCGGTTTCGGCGGCGCTTCACCCAGCGACTTCTTTTCGTCGGGCGCGAACATGGTGAACGCAATCCATTTGCCGTCCGGCGACCAGGTCAACGCATCCGGCGCATCGAGCAGCTCGGCGAGCTTGGCCGTCTGACCGGTCTGCATCCAGCGCACGAACAGCTGCGGCCGGCCGTCCTCGGCGGTGGATACATACGCGAGGCGATCGCCCTTGGGCGACCAGCGCGGCGAGTTGTGAGAGCCGGCACCGGTGACCAGGGGCGTCTGCGTGCCGGTCTCGGTATCGACCAGCCAGATCGAGCTGCGGCCGCGGTCGGTCATGATGTCGAAGGAGCGGCGGGCATAGGCGACGGCGCGGCCGTCCGGGCGGATCTGCGGATCGGTGGCGTATTGCAGACCGAACAGGTCGCGGCCCTGGAAGATCTTGTTGGGCGCATCCGGTGGATCGGCGAGCGTCATCGTCAATGGGGTGGCGGTCGCCAGGAGCGCAACGAGAAGCCTCAATTGCATACATCCCTCTGCTGGTGCGGGAAAAACGGGCCGGTACGCTAGCGTTCCCCGCGGTGAGCGTCCAGTGCGAATGGCAGATCCCGGCATTATTGCGACTGTGGCAACCGGTTTCGAACGGTGAAACCGAAAGCCCGGCGCCGAACGAACTCCCGCCTTGGAATGGGAGGAAGGGCGCGGCGGTGGCATCGAGCCCGGAGATTTTTGTGCCTGTCTCGACGGCCGAGCTGTCGTGGCGCGTGCTCGGCTTCGTCAATGGGCTGCGGCTGCTCGCCTCGTCATCGCTCGCGACTCTGTTCGTCTCCATCATGCCGGAGACCTTCGGGCAACTCGATCCGGCGCTGTTCGCCGGCGCGGCGACCGCCTATCTGCTGTATGCAGTGATCTCCATCAGCAGCATCCGGCGGCGCTCCCCGGATATCGTGCTGCAGACTTGGACGGGTGTATTCGCCGATGTGCTGGTGCTGTCGCTGCTCACGTACGCCAGCGGCGGTGTGAACGGGGGCATTTCGGCCCTCGTGGTGCTGTCCATCGGCGCGGCCAGTTTCATCTTGCGCCGGCGGCTGGCCATGGCGATCGCGGTCGCGGCCTCGCTGGCCATGCTCGTTCAGCCAGTGATCTCGATGCTGGCCGACGTCGATGCGACCAGCGACATCACGACCGCGGCGATCTCCGGTGCCTTGACCATCGTGATCGCGCTCGGCATTTCGCAGCTTGCCAGGATCATGCGGCAGAACGAGGACATCAACCGCCAGCGCGAGGCTGCGAACATCGAGCTCACGGAATTGCAGCGCTCTCTTTCCCAGCACTTGCGCGAGGGCGTGCTCATCGTCGATGCCGAGAACAAAGTCTCGATGATCAGCGACACCGCCGCGCTTCTGCTCCAGGGCGGCAGTGTGGCCGAGGGCTCGATGTTGAGCGACATCTCGTCGCGACTCGCCAACCTGCTGGATACCTGGCGTCGGTACTTCTGCGACGAGAGCCGCAGCACCCCCACCATGATGGGTTTCGACGGCGAACGTCGGCTGCAGCTGAAATTCGTCTCGCTCGACAACAGCACTCAAGGCCCGGCTTTGATCTTCGTCGAAGACAAGTCACGCATGGCGGCGTGGCTGCCGGCCTCGATGGTGCCGGCGAAGGTGGAAGTGAATCAGATGCCAGCGCCGCGCGAGCCGGTGCCGCGACCGGCTCCTGCAGCGGTCGCTCGAAATCAAAGCGCTCGCGGCGACGTCATTGGAGAGCGTGCGTTCGAAAGTCCGTACGCGGCCGGCGCATTGCGTGAGCCGTCATATGAAACAGGCCAGTACGCCGGAGCTGTATCCCCGGCAGCTGCTTTGCGCGCAAGCAACCCACGGATGAATCCGTTTGAAGAGTCGTATCGAGAAGGCACGCGCGGCCAGAGCGCGCCGCGCGCCGATTCGATTCGTCCAGAGCGCGACAATACCAACCGGGACTTGCGAGAGAATCTGGCGCGCCAGAACAATTTCCGGGCCGCGCTGCAGGAAATATCTCCTTGGGAGAATCCGCCCAGACCGTCACCGCCACCTGTCGTTTCTCCCACCAACACCGTGGCTCAACCCCGGCGGCAACTGCAACCGACGCGACCGCCGGGCAGCATGCTCACGAACAACGATCCGCGTCTGCGCATCATCATCGGCAACGCGCTGCAGATCGGCAAGCGCGAGTCGGCTCGGCTCGAGCGCGTCGAGCTGGCGTCGTGGTCCAAGGAGTTCGTGACGGAGTTCTGGCAGACCGAAGACATCGACGCGGACACATTGCGGCTCAGCGCGCCGCGCGAAAGCGTGCCGGTGCGCGCCGATCCAGCTCATCTGCACCAGCTGCTGTGGACGCTGTGCAACGATCTCCTGAAATACGGGCGCGCCAGCAACGCCAACGATCCGGTGGAGATTCGCGTCGGCCGCAGCGCGACCACGCAGCGTCGTTATCTCGATGTGATCGATCGCGGTTCGGCCATCGGTCCTGCCGATTCCAAGCGCGTGTTCGAGCCTTTCCTGTCGGCCGGCAAGGCGGGCACGGGCATTTCGATGTTCGTGTCGCGAGAGCTGTCGCCCGGCGTTCGCTCCGGGGCCAACAACGATCCCCGGCCGGGAGGCGGCGTGGTCTTCCGCCTGGTCTTCGCCGATGCGCCGCCACGCAAGCCGGTCGAAGTTGCGGATTAGCTATCCCGCCTCCACGGGCGCAGGCGTGGCGTCGCTATACTGATTCGTATCAGTCGCTGCGGAGTGAGTCGATGCGTGCAGGTTACGCCGTGCTGGCAACCATTTGCTTTGCGATCGCGCGTCCGGCGAGTGCGCAACATGACGCGCCTTTGGATTGCGCATCGAGAGGGACTGGTCGAACCACTCCAGTCGTCATCACCACGACGCTGGGCGAGACGCCGGCCGTCGTTCGCATTCCGCCGACGATCAGTCGGGCTCCCATTGTGCTGTGGCATGGCTTTGGTCCGCCCGCGAATGAGCAGGCGTTGATGGAAGCCTTGCCGCTCGACGCCGTGCCGGCGGTGAAGGTGTATCTGGGCTTACCGATGTTCGGCGCGCGTGCTTTTCCCGGAGGCATGAGCGAGCTGGCGCGCCGTCAGCAACAGGATCTGGCTACGTTGGTGTTCGAGCCTGCGGTGATGGGCGCCGCCAAGGAGTTGCCTGCAGTGGTCCGCACGCTCGCAGCACATGGTTGTTTGCAGCGTGACGGGAGCATCGGACTGTTTGGGTTTTCGGCAGGCGGCGCCGCGGTGTTGTTTGCGCTGGCCGAACGGGAGGTTCCCATCGACGTCGCTGTGACATTGAATGCGTCGACGGGCTTGAGCGCCTCCGTCAGTGCTTATGAGCGTGCCACTAAAGGGTCATATAACTGGACCGACGCGGCGCGTAGACTCGCGCAGCGCTCGGATGCTGCGGGTCGTGCAAAGGACATCGTCACGGGCAACCCGCCGCCGGCATTGCTGATCATGCATGGGAACGACGATGCAATGCTGACGCCCGAGACTGCCAGCTCGTTGCATCGGACGTTGCTGCCTCTATATCGGGAGGCGAATGCCGCGCAGCGCCTGCAGCTCACGGTCGTGCCAGCAATGGCACATGCCTGGACCAGCACAGGGAACGTTGCAGCATTGCGCAGCTCGATCGCTGCGTGGTTCCATACCTATCTCTCAGCGGCGGGCACGCCCGGCTGAGCTGTTGCGGAGTTTTCATGCGGATCAGTCGGATTGCGTTGTTGATGGTGGCGCTGGCGGTGCAGCCGGCGCAGTCCTGGGCCGAAGGCGAAGTGGTCGATTACATCGAGGCCCGGGAAGTCACCAATCCGCCGCCCAAGGCGGCGCTGAACACGTTCGACCGCTTCGAGATCGCGGCCATCGCCATGGACGCGCCGTATGCCGGCCAGGATGCGAACGAGCAGGCGAAAGAACGCCTCCAGATCAATCTCGACGAGCGTGTGCCGCCGCTGCTGGCCGAGTGGAATGCCAGGGAGCCGCAGAGCTCGCCGCCCAAGACGCTCAAGATCGAGCCGACCATTCGTCACGTGAAGTTCATCAGCGGCAAGGCGCGCTTCTGGGCGGGGGCATTTGCGGGCGGCACGGCGGTGCTGATGACGGTCAAGTTGAGCGATGCCGCCACCGGCGAAGTGATCGCAGAGCCGGAGTTCTATCAGCACGCCAACGCCATGGGCGCGGCCTGGTCGTACGGTGCCACCGATAAAGCGATGCTAGTGCGGACCACCGATCTCATCAGCGACTACCTGAAGGCCAACTACGCAGCGGCGGTGGGCGGCCCCACCGGCAAGAGCGACAAGGCGGCGGAGAAGGAGGCGAAGCAGAGCAAGCGCAAGGATCGGGCCGAGAGCAAGGAGTCTGCTGATCAGCAGTCGACGTCGCAGTAAGTCGCGCGGCTCCGGCAAACGCCGCAGCTGGCGCTTCTCCAGCTTTCTACCGAGCGCAGCCACCCGCAAGCGGTGGCTGCGCATTTTGCGTTCGGCACCGCTCACCTTGCAGCTGGTCGTGGTGTTGCTGTTGACCGTGTCCACGTGGTTCGCGATCAACATCATCTATCAGGTGGTGCGCAAGCCCACCGAGCTGTTCTTTCCGGTCAGCGGCACGCTCTACAAGACGCCGAGCGAAACCTGGACGTCCTACGAACCTATCTTCCGGAAACATTCCACACCGACCATCAGTCCTGAATTGCTGGCCGCGCTCGCGCAAGTGGAGGGCTCAGGCAATCCCATCGTGCGCACGTACTGGCGCTGGACGTTCACGCACAAGCCGTTCGATATCTATCGGCCGGCGTCGAGCGCGGTGGGCATGTATCAAATCACCGATGGCACGTTCCAGGAGACGCGCCGGCTTTGCATCCACGATCACCGGGTGGTGGAGGACGGGCCGTGGAACGACTTCAAGTCCTGCTGGTTCAACAGTCTGTATCTGCGCGTCATTCCATCGCATGCGGTGGAGATGACGTCGGCGTATCTGGATCGTCGGATCGCGATGATTCTTGCCAGGCACGGCATCCGTTCCGCCACGCTCAAGCAAAAGCAGGATCTCGCCGCGGTGATCCACGTCTGCGGTGCTGGCGCGGGATCTGCCTTTGCCAAACGCGGGTTCCGCCCGCGCCCTGGCCAGCACTGCGGTGATCATTCCGTGCAGGGTTACATTGCACGCGTGGACCGGATGAAGAAGGTCTTCGCCCGTCTCGCGCAGCAGCCTGAAGCTTCACTGTGGCAGTAGCAGTGGGAGGGCGGATCCAGGTCTCGCCCGCACCCCGTCGCATAGGCCGTTAGGGCCGGCAGTCAGCCTGCCTTACGGTGCTCCTTGCGCGCTTCCTGGGCGAAATGCTCTCCGTATTTGCGGTCGATGTGCATTATGTGTGAGCGCAGCCACAGCTCCAGATAATCGAAGAACTCCTTGGTGAAGGTGCCCGGGCCGGCGAGGAACGCCTGCTTGTGGGCGGTCAGCTCCTTGAGCAGCCGCGCATGGATGCCTTTGTGAATCTCCAGCTGCGGGTAGCGCTGGCGGGTGAGCAAGGCTTCCTCTTCGCGGAAATGGCGCACCGTGATGGTCTCCAGGTGCTGCAGCAGCTGGCTCAGCTCGGCCTTGCCGGCGCCCGCGTGCGATCGGTCATACAGCGCGTTCATGGCGTCGACGATGTGGTGGTGCTGATCGTTCATCTCCTCGACCAGAACATCGTATTTCTTCGCATCCCAGGCAAACAGAGTCATGGGCCGATCCTTTTGGTTGTGTCACTGGTTTTAGCGACCGCGGCGCGCGGGTGCTGAACGCGGGGTTCCCCGGGTGACTCCGGTGGAATCCCGGATGGCCGACTTCCCGCCGGCCGCAGCTCCTGCACGTCCTTGTGCCCGCTGCATTGGGGCATCCCTGCCCGGCA
>NZ_CALFXI010000092.1 GCF_937958065.1 uncultured Steroidobacter sp. | reverse complement strand
CCTCCGAAACTCCGCCTCCGAAACAGCTCAGCGCGCAGCGCCAAGCATGTCCAACGCCCCGTGCAGCAGCGCCGTAGCTCCGGCCAGCTCAGGCACGATCACCAGATGCGCGCCCGCCGCCCGTAACGCCGGCTCATTCACCGACTGCTCAGCTCGGGCTGCGATGACCACTGCGGGATTCAGCTGACGCAGCTGATTGATCGCCGCCCGCGCCGGGGCGAAATCGGGCAGGGCGACCACCGCCAGTCGGGCATTGGCGACATGAGCGGCTTCCAGCACGGTGGGAGAGAATGCGTTCCCGTAGATCGCAGGCAAGCCATCGGCGACGCCATCGCGCACCCGTGACAATCTCGAATCGATGACGGCAACGCTGATTCCCGCGTCTCGCAAGCCGCGAGCGACGCTCTGGCCCACCCGGCCGTAGCCGATGACGATCGCATGAGCCTCCAGTTGCGCGCCTTCCCCGCTCGCCCCCGTGCGGGTATCGAACCAGCGGCGCAGCCAGTGATTGCGCAGCATGAATTCCCCGAGCCTGGGCGCGAAGGCGAAGGCCGAGGGCGTCAGCACGATGGTGACCAGCGCCGAGGTGAGAATCAGATTGTAGAGCTGCGGCGAAAGAGCCTGGGTCTGCAAGCCGATCTGGGCCAGCACGAAGTTGAGCTCGCCCACCGGGATCATGCCCAGCGCGGTGAACGCCGCGGTGCGGGCCGTCAGGCGAAACGGCACGATGCCGATCGCGGTGGCCACGAGTTTCAGCAGCACCGTGAACGCCGCGACCGCCAGCACCGCCGGCCAGTTCGCGACGATGAAAGAGAGATCGATGAGCATGCCCACCGAGACGAAAAACAAGGTCGCGAACAGGTCTCGCACCGGCACGACCTCGGAGATCACGCGGTGATCGAACTCGCTTTCCGACAGCAGCAGCCCGGCCACGAACGCCCCGAGCGCAGGGGACAGGCCGAGCAGGGTGCTGACACTGGCGGCGCCGAGCGCCAGCACGGCGGCAGTGACGATGAACAGCTCGGACGAGCGCAGCCGGGAGACGTGGCCCATCAGAAACGGCACCGCTCGCAGGCCGATGGCCAACGACACCCCGATGAACACGCTCGCCTTCAGGAGCGTGATACCGACGTCGCGGGCCACTTCCATGGGCGTCGCGCCGGTCTGGGCCGAGACCAGCTGCGGCAGCACCACGATCAACACCACGATGATCAGGTCCTGCACGATGGCCATCGACAGCAGCAGCCGGCCATGACTGGAGGCGATCTCGCCGCGATCGAGCAATGTTTTCAGGATTACCATCGAGCTGCTGGCCGCCAGCGCGATGCCGAACACGGTGCCCGACAGCATGCCCCAGCTCATCACTACGCCGGCCAGCGCGCCGCCCAGAATGGTCAATACCACCTGCACCGAGGTGCCGACCGTCGCGATGGCTCGCACCCGGGCCAGGTCCTTGAGCGAGAACGCCACGCCGAGGCCGAACATCAGAAAGATCACGCCTACATCGGCCAGCAGCGCAATCTGCTCCCGATTGCCAACGAATCCCGGTGTGAACGGTCCAATGGCTACGCCGGCCAGCAAGTACCCGAAGATCGGCGACTGGCGCAGCCAGCTGGCGAGAAATCCGCCAGCCACTGCGATGGCGAGCGCGACCGCGACGTTCAGGACCAGGGGGATTTCATGGCTCATGCACGATTCGACGGGGCCTGAGGGCGGCGAGGTTTCGGCGCAAACGGCGAGGGCAATGTAGCATGCGCCGCGCGGCCGACGGGCGGGGCCGGGCAGGCCCGGCTTTGCCATCACTTTGCCCGAATCCTGCCGCAAGCTGGTTGCAGTAATCCCGCAGTGGGTGACACGTATCGAGATGAGCGCACTGAAGAAGTTTCGGAAACAGATTTTCGCCGGCATCGCCCTCGTCTTTGGCGTCGCGGCGATCGCCTTCACGGTCTGGGTGTTCATGCTCGACCGCAAGATCACCAGCCAGTTCGAGGGGCGCCGCTGGACCCTGCCGGCGCAGGTGTACGCCCAACCCACCGAGTTGTACGTCGGTCAGACTTTCAGCGCCGACACGCTCGAGCAGGAATTACAGCGGCTCGGCTACCAGCGCGTCGACAAGCCTCAGCATCCGGGCAGCTACAGCCGCCAGGGCACGCGCGTCGATTTGATCAATCGTCGCTTCCAGTTCTGGGATGCGCTGCAGGAGCCGCAGCTGCTGTCCATCAAAACCAGTCGCAACGGCATCGAGGACATGCGCAATGGCCGCAACGAGGAAGTGCCCATCTTTCGGCTCGACCCGCTGCTGATCGGCAGCATCTTCCCGATTCACGGTGAAGATCGTGTCGTCGTGACGCCCGAGGAAGTCTCGCAGCTGTTGCCCTCGGCGCTGAAAGTGGTCGAGGACCGCAAGTTCGACTCGCACTGGGGCATCAACCCTTCCGCCATTCTGCGCGCCGCGTTCGTGAACCTGCGTGCCGGTCAGATCGAGCAGGGCGGCTCGACGCTGACCCAACAGCTGGTGAAGAGTTATTTCCTCGACAACCGGCGCACCCTGGGCCGCAAGATCGAAGAAGCCATCATGGCCATGCTGCTGGAAGTGCATTTCAGCAAGCCCGACCTGATGAACGCGTACATCAACGAAATCTATCTGGGCCAGGACGGGCGGCGCGCGATTCACGGCTTCGGCCTCGCCAGTCAGTTCTACTTTGGCAAGCCGCTGGCCGAATTGCAGCTGCACGAAGTCGCCACGCTGGTGGCGATCGTGCGCGGCCCGTCTTATTACGATCCGCGGCGTCATCCCAAGCGGGTCCGCGAGCGCCGCGATCTGGTGCTCAAGCTGATGGCCGAGCATGGCGTCATCGCGCCGGACATGGCGCAGAAGGCAGCGAAACGTCCACTCAGCGTCGTCGGCTCCGGCTCGCAAGCCGGTGGTGGTTACTACCCGGCATTTCTCGATCTGGTCCGGCGCACGCTGCGACGTGACTATCGGGAAGAAGATCTGACCGAGGCCGGACTGCGGATTTTCTCGACCCTGGACCCCAGCGTGCAGACGCAAGCCGAAAAGGTGCTGACGCAGGAGCTGGATCGGCTGGAGAAGACCAGCAAGAAGAAATCCAAGGTGCCGCTCGAAGGCGTGGTCGTGGTTACGGCCCCGCAGAATGGCGAAGTGATCGCGATGGTCGGCGGCCGGCAGGCCAGTTTCGCCGGCTTCAACCGCGCGCTGGATGCGAAGCGTTCGATCGGCTCGCTGGTCAAACCCGTGATCTACCTGGCCGCGATCGAAAGCGGGCAGTACAACGCCGCGTCCGTGGTCGAGGACGGCCCGGTGGCGGTGAAGCTCGCGAACGGCCAGATGTGGCAGCCGAAGAACATTTCCCAGGAGTACTACGGTCCGGTGCCGCTGGTGCGGGCGCTGGCGCAATCCATGAACCTGGCGACGGTGAACCTCGGCCTGTCGGTGGGCCTGCCGAAAGTGACCCGCGAGTTCGTGGCGCTGGGTCTGGAGAAGGAGCCCCCGCAATTACCGTCGGTGCTGCTCGGTGCCCTCGATGTTTCTCCGTTGGAAGTAGCGCAGTTGTACAACGCGTTTGCGAATGGCGGATTCAGCACGCCATTGCGAGCGGTGCGTGCGGTGCTCGATACGGAAGGCAAGCCGCTGAAGTCCTTCGCGTTGGAAGTGACGCCAGTGGCGAGCCCCGACGCGGTATATCAGGTGAACCGCATGATGGTCGAAGTCATCGAGCATGGCAGCGGCCGCGGAGCGCGTGCCAACATCCCTCCGAACATCGTGGTGGCCGGCAAGTCGGGCACGTCTTCGGATTATCGCGACAGCTGGTTCGCGGGCTTCTCGGGCAATCATCTCGCGGTGGTGTGGATCGGTCATGACGACAATTCACCCACCGGGCTGACCGGTTCGTCCGGATCGCTGCCGGTCTGGTCGCGGCTGATGGCGAGTCTTGGAACAACTTCCTGGAGCGCGCCGTTGCCCGACAGCCTGCAGGAAACCTGGATAGAATTCCCCACCGGCCTGGGCGCCCGGCCGGATTGCGGCGACGAGCCGATTGCCATCGCCGTACCCAAGGGGACCGAGCTGCCCATGCAGCCGGCGTGTACGACCAACGTATTCGGTGAGTTCGGCGAGCGCGTCAAGGAATGGTGGCGCGGCGGAACCCGGCAGTAATGACGAGCTGAACCCAGCCGTTCAGCTTGGGGCGAACATTTGTTGAGTGATGACGGTCTAGAAATCTCGTGAGTACCTGGCAGCGAAACCTTCCCGCGCTCGTAGCTTTGCTCGTTGTTTCGGCGTGCGCGGTTCCTCCTCCTTATCAGCCGCCGGCGCCACCGGCTCCCGTGCCTCCCCCGCAGCAGCCACCGGTGGAAACCCAGCCGGCGCCGCCGCCGGAGCAGCCCAGCGAGCAACCGCCGCCGCCTGCGCCAGTCATTCGCGAGCCGGTATTGAGCGCCGCTTCACGAGCGCTGGTGGGCCAGGCACAGCTGCAACTGAAGTCGAAGAATTACCCGGTGGCTGCCTCTTCCATCGAGCGCGCACTGCGGATCGAGCCTGACAATCCGCTGCTGTGGATCGAGCTGGGCAAGGTGCGGCAAGCGGAAGGTAACTACGTGCAGGCGGAGAACATGGGCCGCAAGGCGGCGTCCATGTCGGTCAATGCTCCGAAGGCATATTCGGCCGCATGGACGCTGATTTCCGAGTCGCTGCGCGCGCGAGGCAAGAACACCGAAGCGCAGGAAGCGATGTTGCGCGCGCAGGGTGTTCGCTAGCAGCGAGTCTCAGCGACGCCAGAACGATGGCGTCGCGATCACGAGCAGCGGGAAGATCTCCAGACGTCCGAGCAGCATGGCGATAACGCACAGCCATTTGCCAGCGTCGTTGAGCGAACGGAAGTTCGACGAGACTTCGCCCAGGCCCACGCCGTAGTTATTGATGCACGAAGCGATCGCGGAGAACGCTGTGACGTGATCCGCGCCCGCGATCATCATCAGCACCATCAGCACCGCGAACAGAATCATGTACGCGGCGAAGAAGCCCCACACGGAATCGATGATGCGCCAGTCGACCGGCTTGCTGCCGATGCGCACCGGAATCTCGGCGCTGGGATGGATCAGGTGCTGCACTTCGCGCTGACCCTGTTTCCAGATCAGCAACCAGCGGATCACTTTCATGCCGCCCGAGGTGGAGCCGGCCGAGCCGCTGATGAAGGTCGCGAGCAGCAGAATCACCGGAATGGCGCCGGGCCAGACCGAGTAATCGGTGGTGAAGAAGCCCGTGCCGGTTTGCGCCGAAATGGCGGTAAAGACCGACTGTCGGATCGCGGTGTCGGTGGTGTAGACCCGATTGAACAGCAGCATGCCCACCGTCAGCAGGAACAGGCACGTGACCAGGAAGAAGAACGCGCGAAACTCGGGATCGCGGAAGTAGTCCTGCAGCCGGCGATAGCGCAGCACGAAGAAGTGCAGCGCGAAGTTCACCGCGCCCAGGAACATGAACAGCGACGCGACGATTTCGACGGCAACGTTATCGAAGTAGCCGAGGCTCGCGTCGTGGGTCGAGTGACCGCCGGTCGACACCGTCGAGAAGGCGTGCGCGATGGCGTCGAACGGTGACATGCCCGCCATCCAATAACAGGCTGCGCAAAGCACCGTGAGCGTCACATAGATCACCCACAGCGCCTTGGCCGTCTCGGTGATGCGCGGTGTGAGTCGCACGTCTTTGGCGGGCCGCGGACTCTCCGCTTTCAACAATTGCATGCCACCGACGCCCAGCATGGGCAGCAGTGCCACCGCCAACACGACGATACCGATGCCGCCGAGCCATTGGATCTGCTGACGGAAATACAAAATCGAAATCGGCAGCTCTTCGAGACCGACCAGCACCGTCGCACCCGTGGTCGTGAAACCCGACACCGCTTCGAACACTGCATCGGTCAGATCGAGATCGGGTCGATCCGAAATCAGCAACGGCACCGCGCCAGCCAGACCCAGCACGATCCAGAACATCGAGACGATCAGGAAGCCGTCGCGCACCCGCAGCTCACGATGCGCCTTGCGCGCCGGCCACCAGATGGCCACACCGACAGCCAGCATGCCCGCGAAGGAGTCGAAGAACGGTTGCCAGTGACCGTCGCCGAAATACAGCGACACCCCGACGGGCGGCAGCATGGTCAGGCTGAACAGCATCAGCAGTTGGCCGATGATGCGCTGAACGGTGAGGAAGTTCATTTAGGGCGCTATCTGGCGTGCCGGCGCGGCACATCGAACAGGCGCTCGACCGCTTCGACGTGACGACGGTCGGTGAGGAACAGAATCACGTGGTCGTCGCGCTGGATCACCGTGTCGTGGTGCGCGATCAGGACCTGATCGCCGCGTGCGATCGCGGCAATGGTGGTGCCTTCGGGCAGCGGAATGTTCTCGATTCGTTTGCCGATGACCCGGCCTTCGCCCTGCACGCCGTGCACGATGACTTCCAGTGCCTCGGCCGCGCCGCGTCTCAGCGAGTGCACGCGAACCACGTCGCCACGCCGCACGTGAGCGAGCAGCGAGCCGATCGTTACTTGCTGAGGCGACAACGCGATGTCGATCGAGCCGCTCTGCATGAGCTCGGCATATGCCGGTCGATTGATCAGCGCCATCACTTTGTGACAGCCCAGCCGCTTCGCCAGCATGGCCGAGAGAATGTTTGCTTCCTCGGCGTTGGTGACGGCGACGAATACGTCGGCGCTGTCGATGTTCTCTTCCAGCAGCAGTTCCTCGTCAGCGGCATCGCCGCTGAGCACGATGGTATTGCTGAGCTGCTCGGAGACACGCCGGGCACGACGCGGATCGCGCTCGATCAGTTTGACTTGATGGTTCACTTCCAGGGTCTGCGCGAGCCGGAAGCCGATGTTGCCGCCGCCGGCGATGACCACGCGGCGCACCGGATCTTCGAGGCGCTGCATCTCGTTCATCACCAGGCGGATGTCCTCGCGAGCGGCGATGAAGAACACTTCGTCGCCATGCTCGATGACCGTAGTGCCTTCGGGCTTGATGCTATGTCCGCCACGATAGATCGCCGCGACGCGGGCATCGCGCCCTTCGATGTGCGTGGGCAGTTGTTTCAATTGCTGACCGACCAGCGCGCCGCCTTGCAGTGCCTTGACGCCCACCAGGCGAATGCGGCCATCGGCGAAGTCCAGCACCTGCAGGGCGCCCGGATACTTGATCAGATGCACGACGTGCTCGGTCACCAGCTGTTCGGGGCTGATCGGCACGTCGACGGCGAATGCGCGGTCCTCCTGCGAGAACAGCTTGGTGTGCCTGGTGAAATCGGCGGAGCGGATGCGAGCGATGCGCGTCGCGTCCTTGTTGAACAGGCTCCACGCGATCTGGCAGGCGACCATGTTCACTTCGTCGCTGTTGGTCAATGCGATGAAGATGTCGGCGTCGCGTGCTCCGGCCGCTTCCAGGACGCTCGGCTGCGTGCCGCTGCCGACCAGGGTGCGAATGTCGAGCCGGTCCTGCAGATCGCGCAGCAGCTCGTCATTCACGTCGACGACCGTGACTTCGTTGGCCGCTTCGCGCGCCAGATGATAGGCGGCGGTGCGACCCACCTGTCCGGCGCCGAGGATGATGATTTTCATACCGGTTCCAGATTCGCGTACGCCAGCATCAGCCACTTGGTGCCCTGGCGCTCGAAGTTCACCTGCACGCGTGCATGGCTGCCCTGGCCTTCCAGATCGAGCACGGTGCCTTCACCGAACTTGCCGTGACGCACGCGCTGGCCGAGCCGCACGCCGCCGGTGTTGGCCGGCTCCTCGTGCACTCTGCCCATGCCGCTGCGATGGGGCGTGTAGATCGGACGCGAGATTTGAATGCGCGGGCGGATCTCCTCGAGCAGCTCGGAGGGGATTTCCTTGATGAACCGCGACGGCGTGCCGTAGCTGTCCACGCCATGCAGGCGTCGCTGCTCGGCGTAAGTCAGGTACAGCTGTTTCATCGCTCGCGTCGTGCCGACGTAACACAGGCGGCGCTCTTCCTCGAGCCCGTCCACATCGCTGATCGAGCGCTGATGCGGGAACAAGCCGTCTTCCATGCCGCACAGGAACACCACCGGGAATTCCAATCCCTTGGCGGAATGCAGCGTCATCATCTGCACCGCATCCTCGCCGGCGCCAGCTTGTTCCTCGCCGGATTCCAATACCGCGTGCGCCAGGAAGTTGGCGAGCGGGGACACTTCGATTTCGCCTTCCGGCTCATAGCCGCGCGCCGCCGATACCAGTTCGTTCAAGTTGTCGACGCGGGCTTCGCCGCGATCGCCTTTCTCCTGCTGGTAGTGCGCCACCAGGCCGCTCGCATGAATCACGTGATCCACTTGTTCGTGCAGGGGCAAGGTGCGCGTTTGCTCATCCAGCTGCTCGATCAGCAGCATGAATGCATGCAGCGCCTGGCCACCGCGAGCACCGATCTCTTTGATGCTCGCACCGGCCGCTTCCCACATCGACGTGGCATTGGCGCGTGCGTAGTTGCGGACCACGTCCAGCGTTTTGTTGCCGATGCCGCGAGTCGGCAGATTCACGATGCGCTCGAACGAGGCGTCGTCGGTACGGTTGTGCATCAACCGCAGATAACCGAGCGCGTCCTTGATTTCGGCCCGCTCGAAGAATCGCAGGCCGCCGTAGACCCGATACGGAATGCGATGCGTGAGCAACGCTTCTTCGAAGGTTCGCGATTGCGCGTTGGAGCGGTACAGAATCGCGCATTCGCGGCGCAGGCCGCCCTTCATCACGTACTCGCGAATCCGATTGACGACGAAGTCCGCTTCGTCGCGCTCGTTGAACGCGGCGTACAGCTTGACCGGGTCGCCTTGCTCGCCGCTGGTCCAGAGATTCTTGCCGAGGCGGCCGCCGTTGTTGGAGATCAACGCGTTGGCGGCGGCGAGGATGTTGCCGGTGGAGCGATAGTTCTGCTCCAGTCGAAACATCTGCACGTTGGGATAATCGCGCCGGTACTGATGCAGATTCTCCACCCGCGCGCCGCGCCAGCGATAAATCGACTGATCGTCGTCGCCGACCGCGAACGGCAGTCCCTCGGGCCCGGCGAGCAGCTTCAACCACGAGTACTGGATGGTGTTGGTGTCCTGGAACTCGTCGATCAGCACGTGGCGGAAGCGCTGGCGATAGTGCGCCAGCAGATCCGGGCGATCGCGGAACAGCTCGTAAGCGCGCAACAGCAGCTCCGCGAAATCCACCACGCCGGCGCGGTCGCACTGCTCCTGATACAGCTTGTACAACTTGATGAACATGCGCCGAGTCGGATCGCCGTCATCCTTGATCTGTCTGGCGCGCAGCCCGTCGTCCTTGCGGGCGTTGATGAACCACATGATCTCCTTCGGGACCCAGCGCTCCTCATCGAGGTTCTGCGCCTTCAGCAAGCGCCGGATGGCGCGCAGCTGATCGTCCGAATCCATGATCTGGAAGCTTTGCGGCAGGTTCGTGTCGCGCCAATGGATGCGCAGCAGACGATGCGCGATGCCGTGGAAGGTGCCTATCCACAGCGGTGCGCTGGGCACGCCGAGCATGGTTTCGATGCGCGCGCGCATCTCGCCCGCAGCCTTGTTGGTGAAGGTCACCGCCAGGATGCTGTGCGGGGAGGAGCCTTCGACCTGTACCAGCCAGGCGACACGATGGGTGAGCACGCGCGTTTTGCCGCTGCCGGCACCGGCCAGGACCAGGGTCGGCGCCAGCGGGGCCGCGACGGCGGCGCGCTGAGCGTCGTTAAGGCCTTCAAGTAGATCAGAAACGTCCAGGGCGAGTCCTCGAGACTGGCCGATGCCCCAGGCAAGCGTTGCTGCAACGACTTCCCGCAACAGGGCACGCAGGCAATGACAGAAATGCTAGGGCGATCAACGATGTTCGCACCAAAATGTGCGCCCTCCCAGGGTGCGTCCCGGGGCGGGGGCTGTGAACCGAGGTCGCGGATTCTAGCAGGGTGGCCGATTCTATATGCTGTGGGGCTGGAGTCGGTCGCCCGGAGGCGTGCATGCGTGTTTGGCGCGGGATGTTACTTTCCCATTGCGCGGTTTTGCTGACCATGGCGGGGTGCTCGAAGACACCCGAGCCCACCGTGCCGGGGCCGGCGACCACGGCGGAAACGGGTGGGTTGAGTCTGCCGTCCCCAGCGTCTGCCACATCCGAGCCGTCCGCGGAGTCGGGGCTCGCCATCAAGCGCGGCATCGTCACGGTCTCCGCCGATCGCAGTGCCTTCCGCCCATGCGGCGAACAGCGCGATCTGCTCATGGTGGATCAGACCGATGGCGTGCTCACGCGTGAGTTCGGCGGTGAGAAAGACGCGGACGGCGATGATGTGCCAATGAAGCTGTACATCGAGGCGTACGGCGAGCGTGCCGTCGACAAACCGGCCCCCGAGGGCTTCGCGGGTACCTTCATGCTGGAAGAAGCACTGTACGCTGCGCCGGACGGACAGACCCGCGGCTGCGATTCACCGCCGCAGGATTACATCGTTGCCACTCGCGGCAACGAGCCTTTCTGGAGCGCGGAGGTCACCGAAGCCGCGTTGCTGTGGCGTCAGCCGGACGAGCCCAAGGAAATCTCCATCGCTGCGCCTCAGACGCAGGATGCCGAGGGCGCGGTCAGTTACGTCGCCGCCAACGATGATCACAAGATCGAGTTGTTCATCGATGCTCAGGGCTGCCGGGATGACATGTCGGGCGAGTATTTCGCATACGCGGCTCGAGCCACGCTGGATGGCAAGAAATACAACGGTTGCGCGCGGATCGGCGGCAGATCGTTCTGATCACCGTTCCCGCAGCGATAGATCGCTGGGTGCGCCCGCGAAGCGTCGCGGGCGGTGACGTCGGTATACCGAGCGGAACACCAGCCCGATGATCAGCGCCAGCAGCGGATCGGTGATCGACGCATGTTCCCCGGGCAGCCAGATCTGCAGCGCCTCGACCACGGCTGCGATGGTCAGCATCACGCCGAACGCGAAGTCCGTGGACGCGCCCCACTCGCGCACCACCCACAGCAGCGCGCCATAAAGAAACAATTTCCCGAACACCTGCACCCAGTCGACTACAGCCAGATTCCAGCCCGAATCGACCAGTGCGAGGAACGGCCAGAAATCGAACTGCACCGCCTGCGGTGAGAAGTCGAAGGGCGCCAGCTCTTCTATGAGCAGCAATGCGACGACTGCGAGCACCAGCGCAGCTCGACGCGGCCGTGGCCGCAGCCGATGCATCAGCACGACCATCGGCAGCAACAACAGCAACGCCAGCAATTCGGCGGGCACGAACGTTTGATTCGCGACGATCAGGCGACCGATCAGCACGGCCGCCATCAAGAGTAGCAACGTTTCCAAACGTCGCGGACGGCTCACCAGCGCGGCGACCGCCTGATTCACGACCAGCCAGCAGGTGAGAAAAACCAGCACGGTGACGAAGTCGAAGGTGGGATGGAACAGCGGCCGCAGCGCCGCTTTGAGCTTGCCGAGGTCGAGTTGCGGCACGAACGGCGCGAATCGCCACGCCAGCCACAAGCCGATCAACAACGCTGCGCCTGGATCGCGCGTCTGTTTCTCCGCGCGCGAGGGCAGGTGCATCAGGTGGCTCAGCGCAGTCCAGCCCATGCCGCCGATCGCGCCGAGCAAGGTTCCGCCCGAGTTCAGCACCAGATCGGTGAGACTCGGCACGCGCTTCGATACGTACACCTGCGCGACTTCGATCGTGAGCGACAGGATCGTGCCCAGCACGGTGGCGATCGTCACCGAGGTGCCGCGACGGAGCCGTTCGCTCAGCCACAAATACAGGCAGAAGCCGAGCGGCAGATACAACAGGACGTTGGAAATGCGATCGCCGCGACCCGCCCGCGCCCATGACAACTGGCGGAGCGCCCCGAGCAGATCATCCTGCACGTCGGGCTTCAGATTGAACGGATACAGCGACCCGTACAGGATCAGCGCGATGACGGTCGCCGTGAGCCAGGGAATCGAGCTTCGTGGTGTGCGCGCCGGAGCCACGATGCGAGCGCTGGGCTAGGTCAGCCGGATCGTCACATAGTGATCGATCAGCAACGCAGCGAACAGCAGTGCCAGGTAGGTGATCGAATAGCCGAAGGTCTGCATGGGCAGGCGCGCGTCCTGCCGCACTTTCAGCTGCAGAGCCCGGAACAGGAAGAATGCGCCGAGGATCAGCGCCGCCGCGAGATAGATCAGGCCGCTCATGCCGGTGAGATAGGGCAGCAGGGTCACGATCACGAGCAGGATCGTGTACAGCAGAATATGCAGCCGCGTGAAGTCGCTGCTGTACGCGACCGGCAGCATCGGAATGCCCGCTTTCGCGTACTCGTCACGGCGTGCTATCGCCAGCGCCCAGAAATGCGGCGGGGTCCAGGTGAAGATGATCAGGAACAGCAGCAGCGCATGCGGATCGACCGAGCCAGTGACGGCGGTCCAGCCCAGCACCGGAGGCGCCGCGCCGGCGGCACCGCCGATCACGATGTTCTGCGGAGTCGCGTGCTTGAGCCATACCGTGTAGATCACGGCATAGCCGATCAGTGAGCAGAATGTGAGTACAGCCGTCAGCGCATTCACACAGCCCCACAGCAACACCATCGATAGCACCGCCAGCACCAGCGCATAGCTCAATGCCTGGCGCTCGGTGACATGACCGGTGGGCAGCGGGCGATTCCGGGTGCGCGCCATCTGCTCGTCGAAGCGGCGGTCCAGGACGTGATTGATCGCGGCCGCCGAGGATGCCGCCAGTGCGATGCCCAGCGTGCCGAAAATCAGCGCATTGACCGGCGGCAGGCCCGGTGCGGCCAGGAACATGCCGGCAATGGCCGTGAACATGATCAGCATTACCACGCGGGGCTTGCCCAGCTCGTAGTAATCGCGCCAGGAGGCGGCAGGCTGAAATGAAGAAGTTTGCACGGCGGACATAGGGGAGACGGCAGTGACCGATGGAGGATTCTACAGGGAAAGGCGTTAGCCGTTGGCCCTCGGAGCTCAGTATCCGGCCAACCCCCAACGACTCACGCCCGAGCGCCGCTACCGTATCAATCTGTTCATGCGCAGAGTCGCCAGGAGCAGCAGCGCGGCCACGCCGTTATGTGCTGTGGCCAGCCCGAGGGGGAGTGCGCGCATGACCATGATCGGACCCAGGATGAGCTGAGCGATCAGCACCAGCCCCAGCAAGACGCCTGCGGTCCGCACCGCTGGCGTCGTACCTCGTCGCCAGGCCAGAAAGCTCAATGCGCCGAGGATGAGGGCCGCGGCGATCGCCCCCACGCGATGGACGAAGTGGATGGCAACCCGCGCCGGGTGATCCAGCACACCGCCTTCGTAATCGATGCCCAGTCCTCGCCACAGCACGAACGCATCCTTCATGTCCATGTGGGGCCAGTAGCTGTTCTGGCAGGTCGGGAAGTCGGGGCAGGCGAGGGCGGCGTAGTTACTGCTGGTCCAGCCGCCGAGCATGATCTGCAGAGCCAGCACCGCCAGTCCGACGCCCGCGAGCTTGCGCAATCCGGCGTTGTCCGTGCGCTGCGCGGGCTCGGGCCGACGCATGGCCAGCCACGCCAGCAGCGCGAGCGTCGACAAGCCGCCGACCAGGTGCAGCACCACGATCAGCGGCTTGAGCAGCAGCGTGACGGTCCACATGCCCAGCAGCCCTTGGAAAATCACCAGGCCGACCAGTGCCAGCGGCAAAGCGACCGGCTGCTGCGGATCGTCGCGATTGCGGATCGCCAGGCCGGCGAGCACCAGGGTCAGAACGCCCAGGCTCGAGGCGAAGTATCGATGCACCATCTCCTTGACGGCCTTGTGATACTCGAACGGCCGGTGCGGGAACGCCTCGTTGACCGCGTCGATGTTCTGGGCCGCGCTGCCGGCGCTGAAATGACCATAACATCCCGGCCAGTCCGGACAGCCCAGGCCCGCGGCACTCAGGCGCACCCAGGCGCCGAGCACCACCACGACCAGCGCGAGCAGCACGCCGGCCAGCGCCAGGCGGCGAAACAGAAGCAAACGTGGAGTCATGAACGGTGCGAGATTGGAGGCGATTTTGAGCGGGGCGCAATGATAAGCGCCCCGCCGGCTGTTTTGTGGGCCGTGGGGCGATTTGCCCCGGCCAACACCCTATTTCGCGAACCACGCCAGGCGGGTGAGGAAGGTGTAGTCGCCTTCGATCGCCATCAGCCCGATCAGGATCAGCAGCGACAGGGGCGGCACCAGGATGGCCAGCTTCAGCGCCAGTCGCTCCCAGGCCATGTGCATGAAGATCGCCACGATGAAGCTCGCCTTGATCACCATGAACACGAGGATCAGCGTCCAGCGCAGCGCGCCCTGCAGCTGGAAGTAATCGACCATGTAGGAAAACGCGCTGAAGACGAACAGCAGCACCCAGACCCATAGATACAGCTTGATCGGGTGCTGCTGCCCTTCCGCGTGGGCGCCATGCGCGGCTGCGTGCGCGGGCGAATGATTCTCGGGGGCGTCCGCCTGGATGTCGTGCTGTCTTACCGCCATGCCGCTCTCCGCAAATGTTTTGGGACGGGCCCGGCCCGTCACCACAAATAGAAGAACGCGAAAATGAATACCCACACCAGATCGACGAAGTGCCAGTACAGGCCTGCGACCTCGACGGTCTCGTAAGTGCCCTTGCGATCGTAGAAGCCGCTCAACACGCGGGCGGCGACCACCGTGAGGTAGATCACGCCGCCGGTCACGTGCAGGCCGTGGAAGCCGGTGATCATGAAGAACGACGAGCCGAACTGCGCCGCGCCCAGCGGATTGCCCCAGGGCCGCACGCCTTCATCGACGATCAGCTTGGTCCACTCGAACGCCTGCATGCCGACGAAACACAGGCCCAGCGCCGCGGTAGCAAACATCAGGGCCGCGGTTCGCTTGCGGTCGCGCCGATAACCGAAGTTGACCGCCATGGCCATCGTGCCGCTGCTCGTGATCAGCACCATGGTCATGATCGCGATCAGCAGCAATGGAATGTGATGACCGCCGACCGTGAGTGCGAACACTTCGGCGGTATTGGGCCACGGCTCGGTCGTCGACATGCGCACGTTCATGTACGACGTGAGGAAACACGTGAAGATGAAGGTGTCCGAGAGCAGGAAGATCCACATCATCGCCTTGCCCCAGGGCACCGGGAAGGCCTGCTTGTCCGCCGACCAGTCCGCGGTCACGCCTCTGAAACCAGGCTCCAATGTGGCGGGTTCGTGGCTCATGCTTGTCTCTCGCTCACGTCGATAACAACACGGCGAACAGCCCCAGCCAGACCAGCAACAGGTAATGCCAGTAGACCGAGGTGAGCTCGACGCTCAAACGCACGTCGATCAGCTCCACGCCTTTGCGCAAGGTGCGCGCCAGCGTGCGCGCCCACACGACCAGTCCGCCCAACAGGTGCAGCGCATGCACGGCTGTGAGCACATAGAAAAATGCGACCGCGGGATTGAGCGGCGTGAAGAACTCCGAATAGCGAATCTCACGCCAGGCGAGCCACTGGCCGATGAGGAACGCGAGGGTGAGCAAGCCCGCCGCAAACAATCTGAAGCGCGTCTGCTCGAGCTGACTTCCAGCGACCGCGGCGCGCGCCGACTGCATGGTGACGCTGCCCAGGATCAGCAGCACGGTGTTCAACCAGAGGATCGAAGGATCGCGGATCGAGTGCCAATCGCCCGCAGCCATCGGTCCGTGACCCGCGTGCTGGCCCATGCGCATGTAATAGGCAGACAGGAACAGACCGAACAGCGAAGTGACGACCGCGAGGAAGATCCACAGACCGATGCGCTTCGCCGAAACGGAAAAGCCCGTTCCCGCCGGTGCCGCGCCCGCTGTCGCCTCCCACGGCTTCGAGCGCAGCTTCATGACGAGCACGGCCCAGACGATGATGCCCGTAGCCAGTGCTCCATATGCGACGGTCAGGCTCACGGCTGCACTCTCCCTACGTGCTGTCGCGCCGGCAGGCGTTCGCTCGATGCCCGCCGTTCATTCACGCTGAAGCTGAAACGGCTCATGTCGGCACTCCATGCTCACGACCGGCCGGTGTCTGCTCGGAGTGCGGCACGTTCTGCGGTATGAAGTCCTGCGGCGCGCCGGGCACGCTGTAGTCGTAGGCCCAGCGATGCACTTCGGGCAGATCCTTGCCCCAGTTGCCGTGCTTCGGCGGGGTCTGCGGCGTCTGCCATTCCAGCGTCGTCGCGCGCCACGGATTCGGATCCGCCACCGGACCTTTGAAGTACGAGTGGATCAGGTTGTAGAGGAACACCAGCTGCGTGGCCGCGACCAGCATGGCCGATATGGAGATCCATTCATTGGCCTCGTGCACCGACGGCGGAATGAACTGAATCGCGTCGGTGTAGCCGTAGTAGCGTCGGGGCACGCCGAGAATGCCCATGTAGTGCATCGGCAGGAAGATGGCGTACGCGCCGATGAACGTCATCCAGAAATGAAACTTGCCGAGGCGCTCATCGAACATGCGCCCGGTGATCTTCGGATACCAGTGATAGATGGCACCGAACACCACGAGGATCGGCGACACGCCCATCACCATGTGGAAATGCGCGACCACGAAGTACGTGCCCGACAGCGGCACGTCCACGGTCACGTTACCCAGGAACAGGCCCGTCAGACCGCCGTTGATGAACGTGAAAATGAAGCCAATGGCGAACAGCATGGGCACGGTGAGATGCACGTCGCCGCGCCAGATGGTCAGCACCCAGTTGTAGACCTTGATCGCGGTCGGCACCGCGATGATCAGGGTCGTGGTGGCGAAGAAGAAGCCGAAGTACGGATTCATGCCGCTCACGTACATGTGGTGCGCCCACACGACGAAGCTCAGGCAGCCGATCGCCAGAATCGCCCACACCATCATGCGATAGCCGAAGATGTTGCGGCGGGCGTGCGTGCTGATCAGATCGGAGACGATGCCGAACGCCGGCAGCGCGACGATATAGACCTCGGGATGACCGAAGAACCAGAACAGATGCTGGAACAGCAGCGGGCTGCCGCCGGTGTGCACGGTCTGCTCGCCCATCGAAGACACCGCGGGCATGAAGAAGCTGGTGCCGATCAGCGAGTCCAGCGCCATCATGATTGCGGAAACGAACAGCGCCGGGAACGCCAGCAAGCCCAGGATCGACGCCATGAAGATGCCCCACACCGACAGCGGCATGCGCATGAACGTCATGCCGCGGCAGCGGGCTTGCAGCACCGTCGTCACATAGTTGAGGCCGCCCATGGTGAAGGCGACGATGAAGATCGCGAGCGACGCGAGCATGCAGATGATGCCCCAGCTCGCGCCCGGGGTGCCGGGCAGCACCGCCTGGGGCGGATACAAGGTCCAGCCTGCCCCGGTCGGACCGCCGGGCACGAAGAATCCCGCGACCAGCACCAGCACGGCGAGCAGATAGAACCAGAAGCTGAGCATGTTCAGGTACGGGAACACCATGTCCCGCGCGCCCAGCATCAGCGGAATGAGATAGTTGCCGAACCCGCCGAGAAACAGCGCCGTCAGCAGATAGATCACCATGATCATGCCGTGCATGGTGATGTACTGGTAATAGTCCTGCGGCGCGATGATGTGGAAGGTGTCCGGGAAACCCAGCTGCAGCCGCATCAGGATCGACATGGTCAAGGCCACCAGCCCGATGCTGGTCGCCACGAATCCGTACTGAAGCGCGATGACCTTGTGGTCCTGGCTCCAGATGTATTTGCGGATGAAACTCTGCGGATCGTGCAGGGCGTGCTCGTGATCGCGATCGGCGATTGCTACAAAAGCCATCGAAACACACTCCTTCTGTCTGTTCTATCGAGCCTCTATCGAGCCTAGCCGAGGCACCTGCGGCAGCGGGTCATAACGTCCGGATGTAATCGAGAACGTCGGCGATGGCCTGATCGTCGGGAAGCACCTTCGCCATGGATCGCATCTGCGCGCCATTGAAGTCCTGTGGATGACCGCCGCGAATGCCGTCGCGGAAGTGCTGTAGCTGGCGTGCCAGGTACCAGTCGCTCATGTTGGACAGACGAGGTGCGTTGGTCGCCCAGATTCCCTTGGCCGTGTCGCCATGACAGGCCGCGCAGGTTTCATACAACTTCTTGCCGTGCACCGGATCGCCGACCACGCTGGCCGGAGGCCGCACTTCGGGCAGCGTCTTGATATAGGCGACCACGTTGCGGATCGCGGTGTCGTCGGCGAGCATGGATGCGAACGGAATCATTTGTTTGGCGAACGTGTCCTGCTCGTTCGAGCCGCGCACGCCGCTCTTGAAGCTCTTGATCTGCCGCATCAGGTACCAGTCGGCCTGGCCGCTGAGCTTCGGTGCATTCAGCTCGCGATTGCCTTCGGCCTTGGCGCCATGACAGGCCGTGCAGGCCGTGAACAATGCCTGCCCGGCGACCGGATCGCCCTTGGTGGCGGCCAGCGTCTGTCCGAACGTCGGCTGTGAAGCGAGCCACTTGTCGAAATCGTCCTGGGTATCCACCACGACGCGGCCGCGCATGGCGAAGTGCGCCACTCCGCAAAGCTGCTCGCACAACACGTCGAACTCACCGGTGCGCGTCGGCGTGAACCAGAAGTGAGTGACCATGCCGGGCACCATGTCCATCTTCACGCGAAACTGCGGTACCGCGAATTGATGATTCACATCCTTCGCGCGCAACAACATTTTCACCGGCTTGTCGATCGGCAGATGCAGCTGCGGATTGGCGATGAGCACATCGTCCTGACCGACCGGATCGTTCGGATCCATGCCGAAGGGGTTCTCGACGCTGATCAGGTTGGCGTGCGACGCGCCGAGCTGGCCGTCCTTGCCCGGGAAGCGATAGGCCCAGGCCCACTGCTGACCCAGCACTTCGACCGCCGAGGCATCTTCGGGCACGGTGACGAACTTGGCCCAGACCGACAGCCCCGGTGCGAGCATGGCGGCGATGCCGACCGACGTGATGCCGGTCAGCCACCATTCGAGTTTCTTGTTCTCCGGCTCGTAGTGCGCCTGGTTGCCTTTGCGATGCCGGTAACGAATCAGGCAGTAGGCCAGGAACAGATTCACCGCGACGAACACGACGCCCGTCACCCAGAACGTCACGTCGACGGTCGAATCCACTGTGTTCCAGTTGGATGCGATCGGCGTGAACCACCATGGGCTCAGGAAATGAAACAGCACCGTGGCCACTACGAGCACGATCAACGCGATCGCTATCACCATTGGCGGGTCCCCTCTTCGACGCCCTTCAGGCGCATTGCTGGGTGGCGGTGCTCTCTAGGTTCTGGAGGGAGTCCTCTGCGGCAGCCGTTCGACGCCGGTGAACGGATTGATGCAATGAGAATCGATGCCGACCATCTCGGCGTCCGCATGACGCTCTTCCATCATTTTGCGGACCGTGGCTTCCTGCTGTTTGTTGACGTACACCAGGATCAGATATTTGCCGGCGTCGATGTCGTCGTGAAAGCGAGCCAGCTTCTTGTTCTCGGTGGCGATGCCGGTCAGCCCGCCTTCCCACGCGCCGAACAGCGTCGCGGCACCCACCAGGATGGCGTAGACCAGGGTCGGGATTTCGAAGTCCGGACCCAGGGGTTTGAAGTACATCAGCAGCCAGATGCCGATCAACCCGGCGACGAAGCCGAGCGCCGCGCCGATGAACCCGTCCCGGACGATGTCCAGTGTTTCCAGATAGTTCGAGGAATGGATCCGCTGCTGCTTCAGACCGCATTCGTCCTTGGAGACCACGTGCAGATAGAAATCGTCGACGCCCACTCCATGCAGATCATCGGAAACGTCCTGTGTGCTCTTGAGCGTCGACGTCAGATAGTAGATGCATTTCATGGCAATCCCCCGGGAGCTGCAGAACTAAGCGACCGTTACGCGATACCTCTTTGTTCAATATCGATCTGCGCGCGAGGAAATGCCGTGGCGCATTCCTTCGCTAGCAGCACGAGTTTGTCACAGTTATCCGATATGCGACAGCTTCAGTAATTTCTTCAGATCTTCCAGCAATCCTTTCTGCGGCGCATCAGGCTCGTATTTCATCATCAGATTGCCGAGCGGATCGACCAGATAAATGCGTCCGAGACTCGCGGCCTGGGCTGCATCGGGGAATGTTTCTAACAATGTCTGGCCCGCGGGATTGTCGATGCGTCCGAGCAACAGGCCGCTTTGTTCGGCGGCCAGATAAGCCTCGTCACAACAGTTGCCGCTGACCAGGAACACGCGCTGCACGCGCTCCATCTTGTCGCCGAGCGCGAGTCTCGTTTGACGCATCAACGTAAGTGCTTCCCGACAGCGGCTGTCACAGGCGCCGTCGCCGATGAATACCATGCTCCACTTGCCGCGCAGCGCATCCGCTGCAAGCGTTTGATCCGCCGAGCCGGGCAATTCAACTTCCGGCAAGGGACGGGCCGGTTGAATCAGATCGCCCTTGTTGGTGCTTCCGTGCGGGCGCACGCCCATGCCGTAATAAAGAAGGAACGCGAGCGCCAGCGGAGCGAAAAAGGCGCCGATCAGCATCCAGATCTGTTTGCGGGACCGGGAGCCCGGGGCGGTGTGTTCAGCGGGGCGATTCATCTGTTGCCTTCTTGGTACGGAAGCTGGTGATGACGAAAAGAACGACGGCCGCCAGCGCCAGCGCGAACCACTGCACGGCGTAGCCGACATGGCGTTCGGGGCTGAAGCCGAGATGGGCCTCCCAGACGCGCTCGTAGCCATCGGGTTGCGAAGCGTCGAGCAACAACACTCCGGGAATGAGCTCGTGACCGAACTGCTGCTCCAGCGCGGGCTGCTGCGGGAAGCTGAGAACCCGCGGCCAAGGCGCGTTCGCGTCGACAGGCGGCGTGGCCAGCTCCAGGCCGGCTCGAGGCAGATCATCGATGGTGCCGGTAATCGTACGCTCGTCGGTTCCTACGGAAATGTCGGGCAACTGACTGCGGGTGGCGCCGAGCGGAAGCCAGCCCCGGTCGACGAGCAGCCAGCCGGCGCTCGTCTCAAACGCAGTGAGTACCCGGTAGCCAGGCTGACCCGCATGCGAGGGCATGTTGTCGAGCAGAATCTGATGCGCCGGATCGAAGCGACCCGAGACCCTGGCCCGCTGATAGCGCGCCAGACTGGCGGCGTTCTCGGGCGTGATCTCGATCTGCGATTGCTGGCCCACCGCATATTGATCGAGCAGCGCCTGCTTCTGATCCGCCCGGCCCAGCTGCCAGAACCCGAGCCAGAGAAAGAACGCCACGCCGAACACGGTCAACGCGGCGCCGAACATGCTCGGGCGCCAAACTCGGGTCTTCAGCGTTGTGGGGTTGGGGCTCACGATATACTGCTTGCGATCCGCATCCTCGGATCAGGAGGCTGTTCCCATGATCAAAGGTCTCATCATTGCCTGTCTGGCCGCCATCGTGCTCAGCCTGTTCTCCGGCCTGTTCTACCTGGTGACCGACAAAGGCGGCTCGAAGAAGATGGTCAACGCCCTGTCGGTGCGAGTCGGCCTGTCCGTGGCACTGTTCATACTGCTGCTGCTGGCCTGGGCCCAGGGACTGATCAAACCCATCGGCCTGTAATGTAAAAAGGCCGCCGCGTTCGGATGAAGCGGCGGCCCGGTGAAGCGGGGGGCGCCTGCTCGGCGCGCCCCGTCGGTACTGTCGTAGCGATTACAGCCAGTACACGAAGACGAACAGACCCAGCCACACCACGTCGACGAAGTGCCAGTACCAGGCCACGCCTTCGAACGCGAAGTGATGCGTCGGCGTGAAGTGACCTTTCAGACAGCGGAACCACACCACCGCCAGCATGATCGCGCCCAGGGTCACGTGGAAACCGTGGAAGCCGGTCAGCATGAAGAACGTCGAGCCGTAGATGCCCGAGGTCAGCTTCAGGTTGTAGTGCTGGTAGGCCTCGATGTACTCGTGCGCCTGCAGGTACACGAACAGGAAGCCGAGCAGGATGGTGAGGCCGAGGAAGGTGTTCAGGATGGCGCGATTGCCCGCCTTGATCGCGTGGTGCGCGATCGTGATGGTCACGCCCGAGGTCAGCAGGATGGCGGTGTTGATTGCCGGCAGACCGAACGCGGGAATCACGTCGAAGTCTCCGCCCACGTCGCCCGGACCGTCGGTCGGCCAGGACGCTTCGTAGTTGTCGCCACGGATGATCTTGGTCAGGGCGCGCGTGCCTTCACCGCCGAGCCACGGCACCGAGAAGTTACGTGCGTACCACAGCGCGCCGAAGAACGCCGCGAAGAACATGACTTCGGAGAAGATGAACCACATCATGCCCATGCGGAACGAGCGATCCACCGCGTCATTGTAGAAGCGGGCTTCGCTCTCCTTGATCACGGCGCCGAACCAGCCGGCGAACATGAACAGGAGGATGCCGAAACCGACCGTCATCACCCACGGGCCGGACTGCGAGTGGTTCAGCCACAAGGCCGCTCCACCCACGGTCGTGAACAGCGCGATCGAGCCGACCAGCGGCCACGGACTACTGTGGGGTACGTAATACTTTTCGGACGGCGCGTGCGTTGCGTGGGCCATAGTTATCTGCCACTCACTTCAAAACGAATTCAGTTCAAAGCAAAAATCAGCTGGTGCTCTTCGCGTCGTACATCACGTACGAGAGCGTCAAGCGATCGATGTTCACGGGCAGCTTCGGATCGACGATGAAGCGCACCGTGAGCTCCCGCTCCTGTTGCGCCTCGAACGGCTGCGGCGTGAAACAGAAACATTCGGTCTTGTGGAAGTACTTGGTCGCCTGCAGCGGCGCGATGCTGGGGATGGCCTGCGCCACCACCGCCTGCGAGCGCATGTTGCGCGCGTAGAACTTCGCTTCGCTCAAACGGCCAGGATGCACTTCGATGCTGCCGACTTCCGGCCGGAACTCCCAGTCGCCGATCGCCGGCGAGTCCGACAGCAGCTCGATGGTCACCGTCCGGTTCACGTCTTCCGGCGCGGTGAACGAGCTCGCCTCGACCAGCTTGGTCCGATCGCCATAACCGGTCACGTCGCAAATGACGTCGTACAGAGGCACCAGCGCGAAGCCGAACGCGAAACTGCCGGCAGCGAAGATCCACAGCTGCCGGGTCAGCGAGCGATTCGCCTTTTTGAGCGGTGCCTCGGTCATGTCAATGCGAGCGCAGCACGGCCAGGGCGATGAAACCGAAGTAGAACGTCGCGGCGAGCAGCACCAGCCAGATGACCGTCCGCTGCACGCCCCGTTTACGTTCCGGATCTCGAATCTCGGTAGCCATTACTTCACTTCAGGAGCGGTTTCGAAGCTGTGGTACGGCGGCGGCGAGCTCAGAGTCCATTCCAGGCCATGCGGGCGGCCGGTGTCCCAAACCTTGTCGGTCGCCTTCTCGCCGCCACGGATGCAGGAGAACACGATGTAGACGAACAGCAGCTGCGACAGGCCGAAGCCGAAGGCGCCGATCGAGGAAATCATGTTCCAGTCGGCGAACTGCGTGGAGTAGTCCGGGATACGGCGCGGCATGCCGGCCAGACCCAGGAAGTGCTGCGGGAAGAACAGCACGTTCACGAAGATGGTCGACAGCCAGAAGTGCGCCTTGGCCAGCGTCATGTTGTACATGTGGCCGGTCCACTTCGGCAGCCAGTAGTACGCGGCGGCCATCAGCGAGAACACCGCGCCCGGCACCAGCACGTAGTGGAAGTGCGCGACCACGAAGTAGGTGTCGTGATACTGGAAGTCCGCCGGCACGACCGCGAGCATCAGGCCGGAGAAACCGCCGATCGTGAACAGGAACAGGAACGAGATCGCGAACAGCATCGGCGGCTCGAAGCTGATCGAGCCCTTGAACATGGTCGCGGTCCAGTTGAACACCTTCACGCCGGTCGGCACCGCGATCAGCATGGTGGCCAGCATGAAGAACATCTGGCCGGCCAGCGGCATGCCCACCGTGAACATGTGGTGCG
>NZ_CALFXI010000091.1 GCF_937958065.1 uncultured Steroidobacter sp. | reverse complement strand
TCGATCACGATCATTTCGCGAACCACGCTGATCGGATTGAAGAAGGTCCCATCGGTGTGAATCTTCGCGACCAGCCTGGCGACCTTGGCTGCGTCGAAAGCCTCGTAGCGCTTCAACTCCGCGATCGGCACCATTCTCAGGCGTTCACGAAGAAACTGCTCGTCGCGGCCCACGCCTAGTCTCGCCAACCCGCACGCATCGGAACGATCGCTCAGCCTTCCAGCAGCTTCAGGAACCCGGCTTCGTCGAGAATGTCGACCCCCAGTTCCTGCGCTTTGGTCAGCTTGGAGCCGGCCTCGGAGCCCGCGACGACGTAGCTCGTCTTCTTCGATACGCTGCCGGTCACCTTGCCGCCGAGTGCGGTGATGCGATCGCCGGCTTGATCCCGGCTCATGCTCTCCAGCGTGCCTGTCAGCACGAACGTCTTGCCGGTCAGCGGCCCCTCGGCAGCGACGGCGCGAGGCTTTTGAGCGGGCCAGTGCACGCCGAGATCACGCAGCGCCTGAATCACTTCGCGATTGTGCGGCTGCTGGAAGAACGTATAGACGTGCGCGGCCACCACGGGGCCCACGTCCTGCACTTCCTGGATCGCCACTTCATTCGCCTCCTGCAGCGCCTCGATCGAACCGAAGTGGCTCGCGAGCGCGCCGGCGGTCGCCTCGCCCACGTCTCGAATGCCGAGCGCGTACAGGAAGCGCGACAGCGTCGTCTTCTTGCTCTTGGTCAGCGCATCGACCAGGTTCTTCGCCGACTTCTCGCCGAGCCGCTCCAGGTTCGCGAACTGCTCGACAGTGAGCTTGTACAGATCCGCCGGGCTGTGCACCAGTCCGGTGGTGAGCAGCTGATCGACGATCTTCTCGCCCAGCCCATCGATATCCATCGCGCGACGGCCTGCGAAATGCAGCAGCGCGCCTTTGAGCTGCGCGGCGCATGAGAGGCTGCCGCTGCAGCGGGCGACAGCTTCGCCCTCCTCGCGCTCGACGGCCGAGCCGCATATAGGGCAGCTCTTGGGAAGCACAACCGGCCTGGCGTTCTTGGGGCGCCGCTCGATCACGACTTTGACGACTTCGGGAATCACATCGCCGGCGCGACGAATCACGACCGTATCGCCGATGTGCACGTCCTTGCGTTTCACTTCATCCATGTTGTGCAGCGTGGCGTTACTCACCGTCACACCGCCGACGAAGATGGGTTCGAGTCGCGCGACGGGCGTCAGCGCGCCCGTGCGGCCGACTTGAAACTCCACGTCACGAACGATGGTGTTCTCTTCGTGCGCGGGAAACTTGTGCGCGATCGCCCAGCGCGGCGCGCGCGCGACGAAGCCGAGCTCGCGTTGTTGGGCGAAGCGATTGACCTTGTAGACCACGCCGTCGATTTCATATTTGAGCGAGCTGCGCTGCTCGCCGATCTGCCGGTAGTACTCCAGGCAGCCCTCGACGCCCTTGACGAGCCTGGTGAGCGGAGACACTTTCAAGCCCCACTCACGCAGGTGTTCGAGCACCTCGAAGTGCGTCGCCGGCAGTTTCCAATTGCCATGCTCGCCCACGGCGTAGAAGAACACGTCGAGCGGACGGCTCGCGGCGAGGCGCGGATCGAGCTGACGGATGGTGCCGGCCGCGGCGTTGCGCGGATTCACGAACACCTTCTCGCCCTTCTCCAACGCGCGCTGATTCATCGCTTTGAAACCAGCAAGCGTCATGAACACTTCGCCGCGCACGTCGATCACATCGGGCGCCTTGCCGCGCAGCTGCGTCGGCACGGCCTTGATCGTACGAACGTTGTGAGTAACGTCCTCGCCCTTCATGCCATCGCCGCGAGTCGCGGCACGCACGAGCCTGCCGTTCTCGTACCGAAAGCTCATGGCCAGGCCATCGAGCTTCGGCTCGGCGACGTACTCGATGACTTTGTCGGTCTCGAGACGCTCGCGCACGCGGCGGTCGAAGTTGATCAGGTCTTCATCCGTGAACGCGTTGTCCAGCGACAGCATGGGCGTGGTGTGCACGGCTTCCTGCAGCTCGCTGACCGGCGTGGCACCGACGCGCTGAGTGGGCGAATCCGGGGTGATGAGATCGGGATTCTCGGCCTCGATCTGTTTCAGCTGGTTCAGCAGCCGGTCGTACTCGGCGTCGGAGACTTCCGGGTCGTCGAGCACGTAATAGCGATAATTGTGATGCTCCAGCTGGCGGCGCAGATCCTCCGCGCGCGCCGCGGGCGACGGCTTCGTCACTCGTGATTACCCCTGCCCGGCGGCCGCTCGAACTCGCGCACTTCCTGTTTCATCCGCTCGATCCGATGCACGGTGAGCGGCACACCGCGATCGTCCTGGAGCACGCCGCCCAGCGACTGGTGCAGGCGACGAGCGCAGGCCACGAGCTCGTTGAGCGCATGCATGCCCGGCACGGGGCCCGGCAACTGAGCGAACAAAGTCACGCCCGGATACAGCGTTTCGTTCATCTTCTCCAGGTCGAACGTGCCGGGCTCGACCATGCTGGCGACGCTGAAGATGGCCTGACCATCGCTGTGCTCGCGATGGAAGATGTCGTACTTGCCGTGGACCAGCAGCTCCTCGGCGAGCACTTCCTGCAGCTTCGCGCCTTCGATTTTCTGCGGGGCCGAGCTCAACCGCAGCGCCAGGATCTTGCGACGCTCGGGCGAGCGACGCGGCGCCGGCATATCGCTGGAAGACAACGTCGGCGCGGGAGTAACTACCGTGGTCGAGTTGGGCGACTGAACCGGCAGCTCTTCGGTGACGGTGTCGGTACCCAAGGTCGGCTCGACTCGGCCGCGCCGAAAATCCGGGAGCGGTTTCGACTCCGGGTTCTGCGCCGGCGCCGCTTCTCTCGTCACCGGTCGCGGTGACTCGCCACGAGGAACGCGAGCTTCAACTCGCGGACTCAAGGGGCGCACCGGCCGCACGGCGGTGACATCGTACTCCTCGGCCGAGGGCTTTACACCATCCGCCGCTGGAGTGGACTCGTGATGCTCCTCGTACGGCTCGTCCTCGTAGCCAGGAACGTCCTCCCGCTGAAACGCCGGCTCGCGACGCACTTCCGTGAAGCCGTGCGGCTGCAACGCCGGGTCGGGTCTCGAACGAAGCGCGACATCTTCGGCGACGACGGCGCTACCGCGCCGCCCCCACAGATAAATGCCTGCGAGCAGGACGATGCCGAAGCCGATCAGAATCCAACGCAACTCACTCATGCGTAAGCTCGGTCAGGAATAGATCGATTACATCGCCGCCAGACGCACCGCTTCATCGACGTCCACCGCCACCAGACGCGACACGCCAGGCTCGTTCATGGTCACGCCGACCAGGTGCGACGCCAGCTCCATCGTGGTCTTGTTGTGGGTGATGAAGATGAACTGCACGCGTTCGGACATTTCCTTCACGGTGTTGCAGAAGCGGCCGACATTGGCTTCGTCGAGCGGCGCGTCCACCTCGTCCAGCAGACAGAACGGCGCGGGATTCAGCTCGAAGATCGAGAACACCAGCGCCACGGCGGTCAGCGCCTTCTCACCGCCCGAGAGCTGATTGATGGTGCTGTTCCGCTTGCCCGGCGGACGCGCCATGATGGAAACGCCGGCGTTGAGAATGTCCTCGCCCGCCAGCTCCAGGTACGCATGACCGCCGCCGAACAGGCGCGGGAAGCGCTCCTTCAGGCCGGCGTTGACGCGATCGAAGGTATCCTGGAAGCGCTGCCGCGTTTCCTTGTCGATCTTCTGGATGGCCGTCTCCAGCGTTTCCAGCGCCTCGGTCAGGTCCTTGAACTGGCTGTCCAGGTATTCCTTGCGCTGCGACTGTTCCTGGAACTCCTCGATGGCGGCGAGGTTCACGGCGCCGAGCCGGCCGACCTTGTCGGCGATGTCGCTCAATGTTTCTTCCCAGGCGGCGATATCGGCTTCCGGCGGCATCTCCTGATACACCGTTGCCAGATCGAGCCCGGTGGCCGCGAACTGCTCCTGCAGCGTCTCACGCCTCACCTTCAGTTCCTGCGCGTGCATGCGCACGTCTTCGAGGCCGGCGCGCGCTTGTTCGATCGCGTGCTCGCGATCCATGCGCTGCTGGTCCATCGTCCGCATCAGGTGTTCGGCGCTCTCCAAGGCCTCGCGCGCCACCGACAGCTCCTGCTCGACTTCGACGCGCTGTTCCAGTTTCGCTTCCAGCTCCAGCTCCAGCGCCTCCAGGGGCGAATCGCCCTCGGCGAGCTGCTGGGTCAAGCGTTCGCGCCGCTGTTCCAACTGTTCCAACTGATTGCGCAGACGATCCAGACCGGACGAGATGGACGCCAGCGCCGAGCGCCGCGATTCCACCTTGATGGCCACGTCCTGCGCCCCGGAGCGATCCAGCTGCGCCTGCGAGCGCTTGTGAGCCAGATCTTCACGGCGCTCGTCGCGCTCCTGTTCGAGACCGACGCGCTGATCTTCGAACTGCGCCATCGCCTCCACGCCTTCCTGCAAGCGGGCGCGTGCTTCGGCAATCGCTTCGGAGCGACTTTCGTAGTCGCGATCCAGCTCTTCGATTTCGCCGGTGACCCGACGCAGACGCTCGGCCGTCTGCTCGGCCTTGGCGCGCAACGCAGTCACTTGCGAGCTGAGCTCGCTGTGTGAGCGATGCAGACGATTCACCTCGGCCTGCAATTCGTCGCGACGCTGTTCGAGCGCGTGGAAACCGTCCCGGCATTCGGCGAGCTGCGCTTGCAGCGCCTCGCGCTGCTCTTCGGCCGCGCTGACGCGATCACGCAGATCGCGCATTTCCTTCTCACGCTCGATGACGCCGGCGTGCACGTCTTTGTCGCGGCTGACGCGCAGCCAGTCACGGCCGATCCACACGCCATCGCGGGTGATGACCGACTGCCCATCGGACAGCGAGTGACGACGCTCCAGCGCTTCGGGCAACGAGTCGACGGCGACGATGCCGGTCAACAATGCGGAAATCGCGGACGGGCCCTGCACACGCGACAGCAGGCTGTTACTGTCGTTGCTCTGTGCGCTGCTGGCACCGGCGGAGAAGAACGAAACCGTGCCGACCTGCAGCGAATCGATGCGCTGAGCGATGTCATCGAGCGCATCGACCGACACCGCTTCGAGATACGAGCCCAGCACCGTTTCGACGGCGCGCTCCCAGCCCGGCTCCACGACCAGTTGCTGACCGAGACGCGGCCGCTCCGTGAGTTCGTTGGACGAGAGCCACTCGGTGACTTTGCCTTGAGCGAGACCGAGCGCCGCCTGCTGCAGAGCCTGCAGCGACATCAGCTTGCCCTGCGCTTCCTGCAACTGCTTGCGGCTGGTGTCTTCGGCGCTGACCAGTTCGCGTTCGCGCTCGCGCAGGCCCTGCAGCTGTTCGGTCGCTTCGCGCAGTTGAGTGGCCGCGGTTTCGCCTTGCAGGGCGGCGTCTTCCTGCTGGGCTTCGAGCATCGCGATGCGCTCGGCGGAATCGCCCAGGTCGAGCTGGCTCAGCTCGGTGCTCAGACGCTCACGCCGCGACTGCAGGCCCGAGAGCTGGTGTTCCAACTGCTCGATACGCGCGCGCTCGACCTGCGTTTTCTCGCTGGCCGACCGGGACTCGCGATTGAAATCCTCCCAACGCTCCTGCCACAGCTGCATCGCCTCTTCGGCTTGCGACAAGGCATCGGCGGACGCTTGCTCACGCTCGCGCGCGGCTTCGAGACCCGGTTCGAGTTGTTCCAGCTCGGCCTGCAACTGCGTGATCTGTTCCTGATCGCGCGCCAGGTGCTTGCTGGCCTCGGCCGCGCTCTCTTCGGTTTGTTCCAGGTCCTGGCGCTGGCGCTGGCGCAGCTCGCGCGTGTGCTGAATCGATTGCTCGGTGCGCGAGATCTCGGAGCCGATCTGGTAATAGCGGCCCTGGACCGTGTTGAGTGCTTCCGACTTCTCCGTGAAATCCTCGCGCGAGGTTTCGATGGACGACTCGATGGCACGCAGCTCGGCGATCAACGCCTGCATCGCCGTGTCGCGCTCGCGCAGCACCGTCTCCTTGGATTCCGCGTCGCTCTCGATCGACTTCAGGCGCAGGGCGATCAATTCGGCGGTAAGCTTGCGCTCGTCCTGCTTCAGGCTCTGGTAGCGGCGCGCGGTCGCAGCCTGGCGCTGCAAGTGGCGCAGCTGCTTCTCGACTTCCTCGCGCACGTCGTTGAGGCGCTCCAGGTTCTCCTTGGTGGAGGAGATTCGATTCGCGGTCTCGCGCCGACGCTCCTTGTACTTGGAGATGCCGGCCGCCTCTTCGATGAAGCCACGCAGCTCCTCGGGGCGCGCCTCGATGACGCGGCCGATCATGCCCTGCTCGATGATGGCGTAGCTGCGCGAGCCCAGGCCGGTGCCCAGGAACAGCTGCGTGATGTCCTTGCGTCGGCAGCGGGCGCCGTTGAGGAAGTAGGCCGAGGTGCCGTCGCGCGACACGACGCGCTTCAGCGAGACCTCGTTGAAGTTGGCGAACTGGCCGGCCAGCTTGCCGTCGGAGTTGTCGAACACCAGCTCGACCGAAGCGGTGCCCACGGGCTTGCGCGAGCTGGAGCCGTTGAACACCACGTCCGCCATGGAGTCGCCGCGCAGGTGCTTGGCGGAGATCTCGCCCATGACCCAGCGCACGGCGTCGATGATGTTCGACTTGCCGCAACCATTCGGACCGACGACGCCCGTCAGGTTACCCGGGAAATTCACCGCGGTCGGGTCCACGAAAGACTTGAACCCGGCCAACTTGATCTTAT
Organism: uncultured Steroidobacter sp.; assembly: GCF_937958065.1. Classification (GTDB taxonomy): domain Bacteria; phylum Pseudomonadota; class Gammaproteobacteria; order Steroidobacterales; family Steroidobacteraceae; genus Steroidobacter. The sequence goes on along the minus strand of NZ_CALFXI010000091.1, from coordinate 8,495 downwards.
TGAGTCGCATCGCGCCTCGGTACGGAAGAGGGGTATGAAAACGGGCCGTAGTGTATGTGAAACATTCTCGCCTGTGGACGCGTTGACGCAGGCTGAGCGGGCCGGACTTCAGCCCACCGATAGACCCTGTACGCGCGGGGTGCGGTCTGTATAATCGCGCCCCTCTTTGGCGAACGATTGTCCGGAAACTGTTGAAGCTGTAGGTCCAAGCTGTTGTTTGGGGCCGTGGTTCGAGCCGAGGCCCTCGCGGAGGCATTTAGATGGCCGCAAAAAAACCGTCGGCGAAAGCGACGAAGGCCAAGCAACCCGTGGTCAAGAAGGCCCCGGCCGTGAAAGAGTCGGCCAAGGACACCGCCAGGAAGGCGGCGCCAGCCAGGAAAGGCCCGACGGTAGCGGCCCGGCCCAAGCCGGCGGCCGCCGCGCCCCGCCCGACTCCCGCTGCCCCACATGCTGCAACCAAGGCCGACAAGCCCAGCGAACCGATCAAGCCAGTGGCCACAGCGCCAAGGGCAGGCACTGTCGCCGCCGCGGCCCACGGAGTGGCCCACAAGCCGGCGCCGAAAGTGACCAACACAGCCGCCCCGGACGAGCACGTCGACGCCCCCGAGGAGTCGATTGCCGAGCCGGTCCCTGCAACCCCTGTGAAGCCAACGATTTCAGCGAGACCCGTGATTTCCCATCCGATTACCAATCCCCAGGACACTGACGCAGGCAGCGACGGTGAGGACAGCGACGGTCAGGATCTGTCGAGTCTCAATCTGTTAGCCGGTCCCCGGAATGTAAAGCCTTACATTCCGCGGCGTGGCGAGCAGTACATGAACAAGGAGCAGCTCGAGCACTTCCGCCAGATCCTGAACAACTGGAAGCGCGACCTGATGCAGGAAGTGGATCGCACCGTGCTTCACATGAAGGACGAAGCGGCCAACTTCCCCGATCCGAACGACCGCGCGACCCAGGAGTCCGAGTTCAGCCTCGAGCTGCGCACGCGTGACCGCGAGCGCAAGCTGATCCGCAAGATCGAAGAAGCGATCAAGCGCATCGAGGACGGCAGCTACGGCTACTGCGTCGAGACCGGCGAGGAGATCGGCATCAAGCGGCTGGAAGCCCGCCCGGTCGCCACCCTGTGCGTCGAAGCCCAGGAACGCCGCGAGCGTCGCGAACGTCAGTACGGCGACCGCGACGACCGTTATCGCTGATTCCCGCTCGTGCCACGATTGACGGGCATGTGACCTATCGGGGCCGGTTCGCACCCTCGCCGACCGGCCCCCTCCACTTCGGCTCGCTGGTCACAGCGGTCGGCAGCTATCTCTATGCCCGTCAGGCGGGCGGCGAATGGCTGCTGCGTATCGAAGACCTGGATACTCCCCGCGTAGTGCCAGGCAGCGCCGACTCCATCATCCGCACCCTGGCGACCCTCGGTTTCGAGTGGACTGGGTCTATCTTGCACCAGAGTTCACGCCGCGAAGCCTACGAAGCGGCGACTCAACAGCTGCTGAAGAACGGACAAGCCTTCCTTTGTTCCTGCACGCGCAGCGAGCTGCAGGCCGCGCAATCTTCCGATGTGCGTTTGTTTGATACCGATGAGCTGCGATATCCGGGATGGTGTCGCCTAGGCCCTCGCGCAACAGAACGCAAGACCGCTGTTCGTTTATTTGTGACCCGAGGGGAAACCGCAGTTACGGATCTGCTGCAAGGACGCTTCACTGTTGATGTGTCAGCAGAAGTTGGGGACTTCGTCATTCGCCGCCGCGATGGTCTGCATGCATACCAGCTCGCGGTGGTGTTGGACGATGCTTTCCAGGGAATCACCGCGGTCGTGCGCGGAGCCGATCTGTTACACAGCACGCCTCGACAGGTGATTTTGTATCGCATGTTGGATCTGCTGGTGCCGGACTACGCACATTTGCCGGTAGCAACAGATGTTAATGGGATCAAACTGTCGAAGTCGGCAGGCGCCGCAGCAATCGACATTGCCCGCCCTACTTACGAAGTGTGGCGAGCATTGGAGTTTCTGCGGCAAGCGCCGCCACCCGAACTGCGTCGTGCCGGATTGGCGACGTTGTGGGAGTGGGCAATACAACACTGGCAACCGAAACGTTTGAACGGACTGCGTCAGGCAACGATCCGGGTCGGACGCGAGGATGGACTAACATGAATGCCCTAGAATCAAGATTGGCTTCCAGCTCTGAGCTGCATCGGGGAGCAGTGATGGGCGAGCCCAAGTTCGACAGCGCACAAGAAACTACGATCGATCAAACAACACAAAATCAACCTCGAGAAGGACAACCCAGAGTCGTCAAGAAATATCCCAATCGCCGGCTCTACGACACGGTCGAAAGCCGCTACATCACCCTCGCCGACATCCGGCGTCTGGTGATGGACAAGATCGACTTCATCGTGATCGACAAGAAATCGCAGGAAGACATCACCCGGTCCATCCTGCTGCAGGTGATCGCCGAACAGGAGCATGCCGGCGAGCCGCTGATGAGCCAGGATTTCCTGTCACAGGTGATCCGCTCCTACGGCGGGGCCATGCAATGCCTGGTGGGCAGCTACCTGGAGCAGAGTCTGAAGCTGCTGTCGGGCCAGCAGCAGCAGATGAGGGAGCACATGCGCGGCGTGTTCGGCAGCGACGCCTACGACAGCATTGCCGTGCTGACCCAACAGAACATCGAGCGGTGGCGCTCGGTGCAGGACGATATTTTCAGAGTGATGAGCGGGGCCGCAGCAGCAGCCCGCAAGGACCAGCGCGCCGAGGAAACGGAGACCGACTCGCGCAGCTAAGCAGCATTCTGACCGGAGGCAGTGGCCACTGCCCCCGGTCCGATTCAATCAATCCAACTGGACTCAGGCGGCGTCGACGTTGCGCATGCTCAGGCGCACGCGGCCCTGACGATCCACTTCCAGCACCTTCACGCGCACCACGTCGCCTTCCTTCAGCTTGTCGCTGACGCGCTCGACGCGCTCTTCGGAGATCTGCGAGATGTGCACCAGGCCGTCCTTGCCCGGCAGGATGGTGACGAACGCGCCGAAGTCCATCAGGCGCGCCACGCGGCCTTCGTACACGCGGCCCACTTCCACTTCCGCGGTGATGAGCTCGATACGACGCTGCGCTTCGCGGCCCGACACGCCGTCCACGGACGCGATCTTCACGGTGCCGTCGTTCTCGATATCGATCGTGGTGCCGGTCTCTTCGGTGATGGCACGGATGACCGCGCCGCCCTTGCCGATGACTTCGCGGATCTTCTCCGGATCGATCTTGATGGTGATGATCGAAGGCGCCCACTCCGACATCTGCGGACGGGCTGCCGGCAGGATCTGGTCCATCTGATCCAGGATGTGCAGCCGGCCGGCCTTCGCCTGGTCCAGCGCCACCTGCATGATCTCCTTGGTGATGCCGTTGATCTTGATGTCCATCTGCAGGGCGGTCACGCCGTCGCGGGTACCGGCCACCTTGAAGTCCATGTCGCCCAGGTGATCTTCGTCGCCGAGGATGTCGGTGAGCACCTGGAACTTGTCGCCCTCCTTCACCAGGCCCATCGCGACGCCCGCGACCGAAGCCTTGATCGGCACGCCCGCGTCCATCAGCGCGAGGCTGGAGCCGCACACGCTGGCCATGGAGCTGGAGCCGTTCGACTCGAGGATTTCCGAGACGACGCGGATGACGTACGGGAAGTTGGTCATATCCGGCATCACGGCGTTGATGCCGCGACGAGCCAGGTTGCCGTGGCCGATCTCACGGCGCTTCGGCGAACCCATCATGCCCGTCTCGCCCACGCTGAACGGAGGGAAGTTGTAGTGGAACATGAACGGCTCTTTGCGCTCGCCCGTCAGCGCATCGATGATCTGCGCGTCACGGCCGGTGCCGAGGGTGGTGGTGACCAGCGCCTGGGTCTCGCCACGAGTGAACAACGCGGAGCCGTGGGTACGCGGCAGTACGCCGGTCTTGATCGTGATCGGACGCACCGTCTTCATGTCGCGGCCGTCGATACGCGGCGCGCCAGCGATCACGCGATCGCGCACGATGCGGTATTCGAGGTTGGCGAATTCCTTGGACACGTCGGCCGCGGTGAACTGCGGCGCCTCGCCCGTCGCCAGCGCGGTCAGCGCGGCGGTCTTGATCTCCTGGATGCGGTTACGACGCTGCAGCTTGTCGATGACCTGATAGGCCTCGGTCAGCGCGCTCTTCGCATTGGCGGCCACAGCGGCCTCCAGCGCGGTGTTCGCCTCCGGCGGGGCCCAGTCCCAGGCGGGCTTGCCGGCCTCGGCCTTGAGCTCGTTGATGGCCTTGATGGCGACCTGCATCTGCTCGTGGCCGAACACCACGGCGCCCAGCATCACATCTTCCGGCAGACGATCCGCTTCGGACTCCACCATCAGCACCGCTTCGGCCGTGCCGGCGACCACCAGGTCGAGCTTGGAGGTCTTCAGCTGCTTGGCGGTCGGGTTCAGCACGTACTGGCCGTCGATGTAACCGACCTTGGCCGCGCCGATCGGGCCCATGAACGGGACGCCCGACAGCGCCAGCGCCGCGGAGGCGCCGAGCATCGCCGGAATGTCGGCATCGATGTCGGGGTTGAGCGAGATCACGGTCGCGACGACCTGGATCTCGTTGAAGAAGTGCTCGGGGAACAGCGGGCGGATCGGACGGTCGATCAGGCGCGAGGTCAGGGTTTCCTTTTCCGAAGGACGGCCTTCGCGCTTGAAGAAGCCGCCGGGGATGCGGCCCGCGGCGTAGGTCTTCTCGACGTAGTTGACCGTCAGCGGAAAGAAGTCCTTGTTGGGATCGGCCTGCTTGCGGCCCACCGCGGTGACCAGCACCACGGTGTCGCCCATCGACACCACCACCGCGCCGTCGGCCTGGCGGGCCATCTCTCCGGTTTCCAACGTGACTTGATGCTGACCGAAGGCGAAGGATTTCTTAATTGCGCTCACGATGGTTCCTACTGATATCTGGATGGCTCAGCAGCTCATCGCGCAACACGAGGGCGCAAATTGGCCGAGACACGACGTTGAATTGAAGACGAAGAATTGCGAACGGAACACAGGAGTCTCGATGACGGGAGTCACGGTTCGTGCGCGATCAGGCGGGCGAGCCGGCACGATGGAAGTGTTCGGCTCACCCGTAAGCGGCTTAGCGCCGCAGACCGAGACTGGCGACGACGGCGGTATAGCGTTCCGGCGCGGTCTGTTTGAGGTAGTCCAGCAGCTTGCGACGCTGATTGACCATCTTCAGCAGGCCGCGGCGCGAGGCATGGTCGCCCTTGTGAGCGCTGAAGTGCTCGCCCAGGCCGTTGATACGTGCGGACAGCAGCGCGATCTGAACTTCCGGCGAACCGGTATCTTTGGCGTTGCGGCGATATTGGGCGACGATTCCGCCCTTCTGCTCGGTCGACAATGACATCTGCTTAACCTCGGTGCGGCGTACGAATCGCCGCGTGAAGAAAATGGCTCAATTCCCGGCAAACTGCCACGGTGGCAGCTTTTGAGAGGCGCGCATTGTACCCGCGCGGCTCGGAATCTCAAGTAAAACCAAGAATTAGGGCACCGATACGAACAAACGTGCAGGTTTCACCCGCCCGCCCGGCTGGCCTTCACCCAGGCCCAGGAAACGCCCGGCGGCGCCATAAAGTCTCACCTCGCCGGCCGGCGCCGCTACCTGCCCGACCACCGTGCGACCCAGCAGCAAGCCCTGTTCGGCGGCGCCGTCCAGGTCCACCCGCGGCAGGTCGGCAAACGCCGTATCCACAGTCAGCAAGCGGCCGAGAAGCTGGTCCGGGGCGTCGTTCGAGAGCGCCTCCAGCGTGAACATGGGCTGGTCGCCGAAGGGATCCACCGACAGGCGGCGCAGGCCCTTCACGTAACCGAGGGTGCCGAGCTTGACCGCCACATCGGCCGCCAGGGTGCGGATGTAGGTGCCCTTCGAGCAGTACACGTCGAATTCGAGCTGGTTGGTCCCCAGCCCTTCTTCGGTGCTCACGCGCGCGATCCTGTGGATCACGATGTCGCGCGGCGGACGCTCCACCGACTCGCCCTTGCGAGCCAGTTCGTACAGACGCTTGCCCTCGAACTTCAGCGCCGAATGCATCGGTGGGATCTGCTGCTGATTGCCGAGGAATCCGGCCAGCACCGCATCCACGTGCGCGGCGGACAGCTGGGGGACCGGCGCCCGCTCGATCACTTCGGTCTCGCCATCGCCGGACGGCGTCAGCTCGCCGAGCTGCACCAGGACGCGATAGGTCTTACCGGAGTTCAGCAGACGGCCGCAGACCTTGGTGGCCTGACCGAAGCAGACCGGCAGCAAGCCCGACGCCAAGGGGTCGAGGCTGCCGGCGTGGCCCGCCTTGAGCGCCCCATAGAGCACGCGAACCTGCTGGAGAGCGGCGTTCGAGGACACGCCGAGGGCCTTGTCGAGCAGCAGAATGCCGTCGACTTCACGATGGAAGCGCTTCACGAGGGATCTCTACCGGCTAACGCTTCGGGGAGGACGGTTCGTCCGGGTTCGGATCGGAGTCGTCGTCCTCGTCCGAGTCGTAGTGGCCGTCGTCATCGTCCTCGGAGCTGTAGTGAGCTTCGTCGTCCGACTCGGCGGCCTCCGCGGCCGGCTCGTCCTCGACGTGCCGGGCCTGGTCGTCCTTGACAGCTTTGTTGATCAGCGCCGACAGCCGCGCCCCGCTCTCGATCAGCTCATCCGGCACGAAGCGCAGCTCCGGGCTGTGCCGAATGCCGAGCGCGCGACCCAGCGGGCCGCGGAGGATGTCCGCGGCCTGCGTGAGGATCTGCTGCGCCAGGTGCGGATCCGCCCCCAGCACCGAGTAATAGATCTTCGCGTAGCTCAAATCACTCGACATGCGCACGTCGGTCAACGTGATCATGCCGAGCCGCGGGTCGCGCAGCTCGCGTCGGATCAACTCGCTCAGCGCGCGTTGAATCTGCTGGCCGACCCGCTTGGCACGGGGATAAGACTTTGTCGACATCCAACCTCAGTTATCAAACATCGAGCGTGCGCGCCACTTCGACGCGCGAGAAGCACTCGATCTGGTCGCCCACCTGCACGTCGTTGTAGTTCTTCACGCCGATACCGCACTCGGTGCCGGCACGAACTTCATTGACGTCATCCTTGAAGCGACGCAGCGATTCCAGGCCGCCCTCGAAGATCACCACGTTATTACGCAGCACACGGATCGGATTGTTCCGGCGGACGTAGCCGTCCACCACGATACAACCGGCGACCGTGCCGAACTTGCTGGAGCGGAACACTTCGCGCACCTCGGCGAGGCCCACGATCTGCTCCTTCACTTCCGGCGCCAGCATGCCCGTCAACAACGCACGCATGTCGTCGATGGCTTCGTAGATGATGCTGTAGTAGCGAACGTCGACGCCCGATTCCTTGATCAAGTTGCGAGCCGAGCTGTCCGCGCGCACGTTGAAGCCGATGACGCGGGCGTTCGACGCCATCGCCATCGTGACATCGGACTCGGTGATACCACCGACGCCGCTGCCGATGACCTTGACCGCCACTTCGTCGGTGGACAGCTTGGTGAGCGAATCGCGCAACGCTTCCGCCGAACCCTGCACGTCCGCCTTGATGACGACATGCACGGTCGCGACCTTGCCATCGCCCATCTGGGACAGCATGTCCTCGAGCTTCGCCGGGCCCTGCTTCGCCAGCTTGGTATCGCGGAACTTGCCCTGCCGATACAACGCGACTTCGCGAGCCTTGCGTTCGCTCTCGACCACGAGCAGCTCATCGCCCGCATTCGGCGCGCCCGACAGGCCGAGCACCACGACCGGCAGCGACGGACCCGCTTCGGTGACCTGCTTGCCGGTCTCGTCGAACATCGCACGGACGCGACCGAACTCGGTGCCCGCAATGATCGGATCGCCCGGCTTCAGCGTGCCGCGCTTGACCAGCACGGTCGCCACGGCGCCGCGGCCCTTCTCCATGCTGGACTCGACCACGACACCGGCCGCGAGGCCCGACTTCGTCGCCTTCAGATCCAACACTTCGGCCTGCAGCAGAATGGTGTCGAGCAGCTCGTCGATGCCCTGACCCGTATGCGCCGACACGTTCACGAACATCGTGTCGCCACCCCAGGCTTCCGGCAGCACTTCGTAGCGGGACAGGTCGGTCTTCACCTTCTCCGGATCCGCGGTCGGTTTGTCGACCTTGGTGATCGCCACGACCATGGGCACTTCAGCCGCCTTGGCATGCTGAATCGCTTCGATGGTCTGCGGCATGACGCTGTCGTCCGCCGCCACGACCAGCACGACCACGTCCGTCACCTGCGCGCCACGAGCACGCATCGCGGTGAACGCGGCGTGACCCGGCGTATCGAGGAACGTGATGACGCCCTTCGGCGTCTCGACGTGATACGCACCGATGTGCTGCGTAATGCCGCCCGCTTCGCCCGCCGCCACTTTGGTGCGACGGATGTAGTCGAGCAGCGAGGTCTTGCCGTGGTCGACGTGACCCATGATGGTGACGACCGGCG
>NZ_CALFXI010000090.1 GCF_937958065.1 uncultured Steroidobacter sp. | reverse complement strand
TACAACCAGTGGACGCAGTTCGAGGAGTTCCCGCGCTTCATGGCGGGCGTCAAGGAAGTGCGGCAGATCGACGACACGCATGTGCACTGGCATGCGGAGGTCTGGGGCAAGGACAAGGAATGGGATGCGGAAATTACCGAGCAGGAGCCGGACAAGCGCATCTCCTGGAAGAGCGTTTCCGGCGCCGCCAATGCGGGCACGGTGCGCTTCGAGCCGCTCGACAGCGATCGCACTCGCGTACGCCTGGTGATGGCTTATGAGCCCGAAGGCACCATAGAAAACATGGGTGACGCGATGGGCATCTTCAGCGCGCGCGTCGAGAACACCGTGCAGGACTTCAAGAAGTTCATCGAGTCGCGCGGCCGGGAAACCGGCGCCTGGCGCGGTGAAGTCGACAAAGGCCGACCCGTTTGAGACAGCCCGTCCGAGGCGCGCCGTGCATGTCGTCTGGAACCGACCCGTGCACGGCGCGTTCGCTTGATAGCGAACTCGCGACCGGAACCATCACTTGTTAGGAAAAAGTTATAAACGAGGTAGGCCATGAAGATTTCAACCTTGCTGCTGATTGGCGCGCTCAGTACCAGCATGGCCGCGTTCGGCGCGGATAAGATTTCCGCGAAGGAATTCGTGAAGAAGGCCGGCGAAGCCGGCGTCGCGGAAGTCGAGATGGGCAAGCTGGGAGCGCAAAAGGCGACGGATGCCGACGTGAAAGCATACGCACAACAAATGGTGACGGACCACACCAAGGCCAACAAGGAGCTGATGGCCGCCGCCAAGGCCAAGGGGCTGGAAGTACCCACCGAGCCCGGGCTGATGCACAAAGGCGTGATGGAAAAGTACAAGCACGAGTCGGCCGACAGCGACTTCAACCGGGACTACATGCAACGCATGGTGAAGGACCATGAGCAGGTCGTGCAGCTGTTTCAGACGGCGGCCAACGACACCACCCTCGATCCGGAGTTGCGTGCCTTCGCCAAGAAGACGCTACCGACGCTGCAGGAGCATCTCGCCGAGGCGCAGAAGCTCGACAGCAAGCTCGCCAAGATGTGACGGACGCCGGCGCGGAAGCTAACCGGTGTGGTTAGCTTCCGCTGCGGTTCCCCGACTGCAAGACGATCAATCAATCGCCCTTGTCGCCCTGCCCCGGCTTGGCCTTGCGCTTGGCCCGCCGCCGGCGATCCGCCGATAAAGAAGCGCTCACATCATCGCTTTCCTTGAAGCGGCCCGACCTGGACCGGCGCACATAACGCTTGTCGCCGCGCGGCGCGATCAGCGTGCGCTTCGCCGCCTTGCGCGTGGACTTCTTCTTCGTTGATTTCTTGGTGGACCTGGTTGCCGCCTTCCTGGTCGATTTGCCTCGAGCCGACTGTTTCTTTTTTGCACGTTTGCGGGTTGCCATGCTGTCTCCTGTGGTCAGTCCCCTGTCATCCTCGAATTCAACCCCGTAATCAGTGCGGAGTTCCCTCGGCGCGCCGTTCGATCTGCAGTTGCATCACGATGCCCTTGCTCCATGCGTCCGCGTCGGCATCGATGGCTGGATAGGGAATGTCGGCGCGCCGCTTGCGCAACTCGCCGCTCGACACGTTCATGCGCTGGTCGCGCTCGACGACCATCTGCTCGTTCACCTGCCCGTCCGCGGTGAACCCCATCATCAACATCGGCGTACCCAGCGGCAGCTTGCTCTGCTGATCGGTGTGCCAGGTGTGCCAGGTCTTGCCATAGGTGCCGGCAAGCTTGGTCATCAGCTCGCGCTCCACCACCTCCGGAACACCGGGCGCGACCAGCGTGCCCGAGCGCACCTCGTAGACATGGCTGTGCCATAGATGCTTCTCTTCCGTCGGCAGCGTGGCGAACAGCTGCGCGGTGATGATGTATTCGATGCCCATGAGCTTCGCATCGTCGCCGTTGCCATCGAAGATCACACACTGGATCAGGTCTTCATTGACGTGGCCGCAGTAATGATGCGCCTCCATTTGCGCCTGCAGGTTGCCGTTGTAGAAATGGAAACCGTCCAGATAGGCGTTCAATTCGCCGAGCGGCGCCTTGCTTTGCAGAAGGTCCGCGCCCGATTCGAGCAGCTTGGTTTCCGCCGCCGGCTCGTTGCCCGGCGGAGTGACTTTCGAGCGGGTGTTCTCGCCACCGCAACCGGCCAGCGCCGTGCTCGCACACAAGACCCATGCCCACGTTCGTTTGCTCATTGAGACCCCCACGTCGCGCGAGCAGCCATTTCATGCTACCGGAGCGAGCCCAATGCCGACTTGTCTGCAAAGTTCCTCGGGCCTGAGCGCCGGCAGGAACTTACCTTGCGCCACTTTGTTGTATTGGCCATGAACGATCCGGCAAGCGCCTGCACTCGCGTTGCACGCCCCATCAGCTGGATGATCGCACTGGCGAGCTGCACCGTCGTCGGTTGTCATCCCTCCGAGCCCAATGGCGCGACCCAACTCAATACGGTGGCGAATCCAACCCGCCCCGCTCCCGGGAGCGCCCCGCCTCCGGGCGAAGGGCCAGCAAACATTTCGGTGCCCGACTCGGCCTCGCCGCCCGAAGATGGCCAGTGGACCATGCCCTCGCGCGACTACGCCAATACGCGTTTCAGCGGACTGGATGAAATCAACACCGCGAACGTCGGCAAGCTGCAGCTCGCTTTCACGTTCGCGACCGGCACGTTGCTCGGTCAAGAATCGGCGGTGCTCGCCGTCGGCGACACGCTGTACTTCGTCACACCGTACCCGAACATTCTGTACGCCGTCGACCTGAATGCACCGGGCGGCGGATTGAAATGGAAATTCGATCCGAAAGCGGATGCGGCATCGCAGGGCGTCGCGTGCTGCCAGCCGGTCAGTCGCGGGCCGGTCTATTCGAACGGCCGCATCTTTTACAACACCACGGATGCGCACACGGTGGCCGTCGACGCGGCCACGGGTCAGCTGCAATGGAAGACTCGCGTAGGAGATTTCAACTACGGCGAAACGTTCACGATGGCGCCGCTCGTGGTCAAAGACAAAGTGCTGGTGGGCAACTCGGGCGCCGAATTCGGCGCCCGCGGCTGGCTCGCTGCCTTGAATGCCTCCGACGGCTCGATTGCCTGGCGCGCTTACTCGACCGGACCGGACCGCGACGTGCTGATCGATCCATCGGAGTTCAAACCGTTCTATCCCCAGTATCGCGGCACGGACCTCGGCGTCTCTCAATTCCCGCCCGATCACTGGAAGATCGGCGGCGGCACGGTGTGGGGCTGGATCTCGTACGACCCCGACCTGGATCTGATCTATTACGGCACCTCCAATCCCAGCCCCTGGAATCACGAGGTCCGGCCCGGCGACAACCTGTGGACCAACGGCATGTTCGCGCGCGATCCGGACGACGGTCACGCGCGCTGGTTCTATCAGATCAGCCCGCACGATCTCTGGGATCACTCCGCCGTCAACGAGAACCTGATTCTCGACATGAACTGGGAAGGCAAGCCGCGCAAGGTGGTGGTGCGTCCGGATCGCAATGGCTACATGTATGTGATCGATCGCGTCAACGGCGAGCTGCTCGCCGCCGACCCGTTCACCTATATCACCGCGTCGAAGGGCGTGGACCTGAAGACCGGACGGCTGATCCACAACCCGGACAAGATTCCGTCGCAGGGCAAGGTGGTGCGCGAGGTATGTCCCAACTCGCCTGGCGCCAAGGACTGGACGCCGTCGTCCTTCAGCAAGCGCACCGGCCTGATGTACGTGCCTCACAACGAGATGTGCATGGACTGGGAGATCAAACCCGTTTCATACATCGCGGGCACCGGCTATCTGGGCGTGAACGCGCGCTTCTATCCCGGCCCCGGCGATCACATCGGCGAGCTCATGGCGTGGGATCCGGTCGCGAGGCGCAAATTGTGGTCCGTGCCCGAGCGCTGGCCGGTATGGAGCGGCACCGCGGTGACCGCCGGCGACGTGGTTTTCTACGGCAATCTCGAAGGCTGGTTCAAAGCCGTGCACGCGCGCACCGGCGAGGTGCTGTGGCAGTTCAAGACTGCCTCCGGAATCATCGGCCAGCCGACCACGTTCCGCGGTCCGGACGGAAGGCAATACGTTGCGATCCTGTCCGGCATCGGCGGCTGGGCCGGTGCGATCGTGTCCAGCGAGCTCGACGAGCGCGATCCGACCGCCGCGAAGGGCTTCGGCAACATGGTCGGCGAACTGAAGAAACAAAGCGGCATCGGTGGGATGCTTTATGTGTTCGCGTTACCTCGCTAGCCTGCTGTTGATCGGCTGCAGCGTGCTCGCGGGTTGCGAGCGCGAGCAGCGCGCCTTTCACGACCAGGCGCCAGCGATCCAGAGTGTCTCGCCGACTTCGTTTCGGGCCGGCGGTAAGTCGCAGCCGGTGGCGAAAGATCCGGAGGCCGACAAGTACGAGCGCAACGCGTTTCATATCAGCGAGGGCAAGCGCTATTACGAGTGGTACAACTGTTATAGCTGCCACGCGGCCGGCGGCGGCGACATCGGCCCGCCGTTGATGGACGACCGGTGGCGCTACGGCGGCGAAATCGAGCAGATCTATTCCAGCATCGTCGAGGGCCGCCCCAACGGCATGCCGTCGTTCGCCGGCCGCATTCCCGACCAGCAGGTCTGGCAGATCGCTGCGTACGTGCGCGCAATGGCCGGCAACGCAGCGAAGACCGCAGTGCCCGCGCGTGGCGACGAGATGAAGAACACCAAGCCGCTCACGCAGATCCCACACACGCCCGTACGCACCGAGAGGCCGAAGACGCAGCGATGAACGCACAGCGAGCAACAGGGCTGCGAACGGTGGGCGCGATTGCGTTGACCCTGCTGCTCGCCGCCTGCTCCGGCAAGCAAGCGGCGCTCGACCCCGCGGCCGATCAGGCGGCCACCATTGGCAGCCTGTGGACGCTGATGCTGTACGTGTGCGGCTTCATGTATCTGCTCGTGCTGATCTTTCTTGGCAACTCACTCTGGCGGGCGCGTCACGTACTCTCGGCGGAACCGGTCATTCACGGCTCCCAAAGCACCGCGGAGAAACCACTTCGCATGGCGCTCGGCGGTTGGTTCGGATTGATCCTCGTCGGTTTGCTCGTGCTGAGCCTCGGCAGCTTTCTCATCGATCGCAGCCTCGCCAACGCGCGCGTCGACGATGCACTCAAGATCAAGATCACTGCCGCGCAATGGTGGTGGAAGGTCGAGTACGACGCCGAGACAGCGGACAAGCGCGTCGTCACCGCCAACGAATTGCGGCTGCCCGTCGGCCGTCCCGCGCTGCTCGAGCTGCAGGCCGACGACGTGATCCACAGCTTCTGGATTCCGAACCTCGGCGGCAAACAGGATTTGATTCCGGGCCGCATCAACTCGCTGCTGCTCACGCCGCGACGCGAAGGCGACTACCGCGGTCAGTGCGCGGAATTCTGCGGCTTGCAGCACGCCAAGATGGCGATCGACGCCAGCGTGATGAAGCAAAGCGACTTCGATACGTGGCAGCAGCAGCTCGCTCCAGCCGCAGCACCGAGTACGCCGGAGCAAGTGCGCGGTCATGAGATTTTCATGAGCGGCCCATGCATCGCGTGCCATCAGATCGTCGGCACGCCCGCTGCCGGCCAGACCGGCCCCGATCTGACGCACCTGGCGAGTCGGCGCACCATCGCCGCCGGGGCTCGCCCGTATTCGTTCGAAGCGCTGCGCGACTGGTTGCGCGATCCGCAGACGATCAAGCCCGGCAATCACATGCCGCAGGTGCAGCTGTCGGACAGCGACCTGAATGCGCTGACCTCCTATCTGGATAGCTTGAAATGAGTGCCGCCCTGCCTCGCGAACCGGGGAGTGCCGAAATTGCCGCGCTCGACGCTCAGCTCCAGCGCACCTGGGGAACGGGCCGGGGCCTCTGGGAGCGACTGGCGACGGTGGATCACAAGATCGTCGGACGCCGTTATGTGATCACCGGCTTCGCGTTCTTCGTACTGGCGGGCGTGCTCGCATTGCTGATGCGCACGCAGCTGATGAAAGCCGATCACGAGCTGATCAGCCCGGATCGCTACAACCAGATCTTCAGCATGCACGGCACGACCATGATGTTTCTGTTCGCCGTGCCCATCATGGAAGCCATGGCGGTGTATCTGGTGCCGCTCATGTGTGGCACCAGAAACATCTCCTTCCCGCGCCTCAACGCGTACAGCTACTGGGTGTATCTCGCCGGCGGCGTCATGGTGTGGATCGCGTTCCTGCTGAACGTCGGCCCGGAAACCGGCTGGTTTTCCTATGTGCCGCTGGCGGGGCCGGAATATTCGGCGGGCAAGCGCACCGACTTCTGGGCGCAGATGATCACGTTCACGGAGGTCGCGGCGCTGGCGGTCGCGGTCGAGCTCGTGGCCACCATCATGAAGCAGCGTGCGCCCGGCATGACGCTCGCGCGCATGCCGCTGTTCCTTTGGGCCATGCTGGTGACCTCGCTGATGGTCATCATCGCCATGCCCGCGGTGATGCTGGCCTCCAGTTTCCTGATTTCGGATCGGCTGATCGGCACGCATTTCTACAATCCGGTCGAAGGCGGCGATGCGCTGTTGTGGCAGCACTTGTTCTGGTTCTTCGGTCATCCGGAGGTGTACATCATCTTTCTGCCGGCGCTGGGCATGGTGTCCTCGATCGTAATCACCTTCTCGCGCCGGACCATCTTCGCTTACACGCTCATGGTGCTCGCGTTGCTCGCGACCGGCCTGCTCGCCTTCGGACTATGGGTGCACCACATGTTCGCCACCGGGCTGCCGCGGCTCGGCAGCAGCTTCTACACGGCGGCGAGCATGATGATCGCGATTCCATCCGGAGTGCAGATCTTCTCCTGGATCGCGACGATGTGGGACGGCAAGCCCCGGTTTCAGTCGCCGCTGCTGTTCGTCATCGGCTTCATCGTGATCTTCGTGCTGGGTGGATTGACCGGCGTCATGCTCGCGGCGGTGCCGTTGGACCTGCAAGTGCACGATACGTACTTCGTGGTCGCGCACTTTCACTATGTGCTGATCGGCGGCGCGGTGTTTCCGTTGTTCGGCGCGTTCTATTACTGGTTTCCCAAGTTCACCGGCCGGATGCTGAGCGAGCGCCTCGGGCGCTGGAACTTCTGGCTGTTCTTCATCGGTTTCAACGTCGCGTTCTTTCCGATGCACATCCTGGGGCTGGCCGGGATGCCACGACGCGTCTACACGTACCCCTCGGGCCTCGGCTGGGAATCGCTCAACCTGCTCTCCAGCCTCGGTGCGTTCCTGATCGGCGTCAGCGTCGTACTGTTCATCATCAATGTGATGCGATCGCTGCGCGTCGGCGAGCCGGCGGGCGACAATCCGTGGGACGCACCGACGCTCGAATGGGCGATGAGCTCGCCGCCGCCGCCATACAACTTCATGCACGTACCGGTCGTCACTGGACGCGAAGCGTTGTGGCAACCAGGCCCCAGGCAAGTGCTGGAAGGGTTGTCGCCGTCGCATCGTGAAGTCCTGTGCACGACCGCTCTTGCAGCGGAGCCGGACATTCGCCAGCCCTCCGCGACTCCGAGCCTGTGGCCATTGTGGGCCGCGCTCGCCACCACGGTGTGGTTCATCGGCTCCATCTTCGATGCGCGGGCGGTGGTGTGGGGTGCATTTCCTTTGGCCGTCTGCCTGATCGGCTGGCTGTGGCCGACCCATCCCGAGCCGTTCCGCGAGCGGAGCCCCGCATGAAACATCAGATCGTCGGCGACGTTGCTTCGCTGCCGGACGCGGCATTCAGTCATCGCACCCTGATCTGGTGGGGCGTGCTCGGCTTCATCCTGATCGAAGGCACCGCCTTCGTGCTGGCGGGCGGCTCGTATTTCTTTCTGATGAATCACACCACGCCGTGGCCGCCGCATCGCGTGCCGCCCGACTTGCTGATCGCCAGCTGTTTCACGGCGCTGCTGCTGCTGAGCGAAATCCCCAACGTCTGGACCGACCGGGTCGCGCACGCCGAACGATTGATCCCGACACGCATCGGGCTGGCCGTCATGACCCTGATCGGACTGGCGCTGATCGTACTGCGCTGGTTCGAGTTCCAGCACCTGAACATCAAATGGGACGAGAACGCCTATGGCTCCATCGTCTGGGCCCTGCTGTTCCTGCACACCGTGCATCTGCTCACGGACTGGGTCGATACGCTGGTATTGACGGTGTTTGCGTTCATCCACGACCTGGAGCGCACTCATTACTCCGACGTGGCCGACAACTGCCTGTACTGGCATTTCGTCGCGCTCGCGTGGCTGCCGATCTACGGCTTGCTGTATTGGGTGCCGAGGATGCTGAAATGAGTGGCTCGAAGCGAAGACTGACCTTCGGCGTGAGCGTGCCCGGCTGGCGCGCCTGGGCCGGGCTGGTCGTCGCCCCCATGGCCTGGGGAATTCATCATCAGCTCGGTTCCGACGTGAGCTACGCCGCCTGC
Organism: uncultured Steroidobacter sp.; assembly: GCF_937958065.1. Lineage (GTDB taxonomy): Bacteria > Pseudomonadota > Gammaproteobacteria > Steroidobacterales > Steroidobacteraceae > Steroidobacter. Next base: position 83,421 of record NZ_CALFXI010000090.1, on the reverse strand, counting down.
GATCGGGATCCGAACAGGGTGGCACTCGCTGCCGGCATCGTTCTGCTGGTGCTGATCGTCGCGGCCGGCTGGATGAGCTGGCGGGCCTGGAAGAATGCAGGTGGCATGGACGTCGAAGAGGCCGACGCGCTCGAAGTGTTCATTCCGCTGCTGAGTATCATGGCGGCCACATTGTTTGCGCTCACGATCTTCGTGCAGCTGCTCGCCGACATCATCATTCCGTCGTGCTTTGGCTGACCTCACGACTGCTGTTCGTTTCGGCCACTCTGGTGTTGCCGGCCGGCGCGTGGGCGCATGCCAGCCCGGTGCCGCATGCGGAGCCCGGCTGGACGCTGACACCCTCCATTCTGATTCCGCTTGCCGTGTCGCTGTTGCTCTACGCAGCTGGAGCGACACGATTGTTCCGACGGGCCCATCGCAGCCGCCGGCGGCTGCGGCGGCGCATGGTGCTGTTTGCGGCCGGATGGCTGACGCTCGCGGCGGCAGCCGTGTCTCCCTTACACGAGGCGGGAGAAAATTCCTTCACTCTGCACATGATCGAGCACGAGCTGTTGATGCTGGTCGCAGCACCGCTGCTGGTGTTGTCTCGTCCACTCGAATCGATGCTGTGGGCCTGGCCGCCTGCGGCCCGCAAATTCATTGGCGGCTGGGCGCATGGCTCGGTAGTGCGAGGCAGCTGGAGATTGCTGAGCGGCGCCGTCTGCGCAACGGTATTGCAGGCCGCCGCGCTGTGGTTGTGGCACGCGCCAGTGCTGTTCGAGCTGGCGCTCGCGCACGACGCCTGGCACATCACCCAGCACTTGTCATTCTTGATCTCGGCTCTTTTGTTCTGGTCCGCCATGTTCCACAACCGCCAGGGTCACGGCGGCCGGGGGCTGGCGGTGCTGTGTTTGTTTGCAACGTCGGTAATCAGTGGGGCACTCGGCGCGCTGATGGCGTTTTCGGAGAGCCCGTGGTACCCGCGCTACGCGGCGCTCGGACTGGCTCCATTCGGGCTGACGCCCGTGGAGGATCAACAGCTCGCGGGTCTGCTGATGTGGATTCCAGGCGGCCTGGTGCACGCTGTCGCGGCATTGCTGTTGCTTGCTGCGCTGTTGCGGGATTCCTCCCGACAGCGCGCAGCTGAAACATCGTTTACCCAGGGATCCGATTGGCTTCCCCCGCGTTTCCGAAGCGGAAGAATATAGCTACATTCCTGACCAGGTCGGTCCTGGCCCGGCATCGCGTTTTCGGGGGACTCACCATGCATCCGGCAAGAAAATCGTTTGAACCCGCCGTCAAAGTCGATCCCAATCTGCAGCGCCCGGCCAACGCCGATGAGAGCGTGCCGGAAGCCTTGGTACCCGACGTCGTCCGCACCGATGTGCAACAAACCGGGCCGGAGACTTCGCAGACGCGCTGGTCGCGCATAGCACGGCGCGCTTACGAGTTGGCGCAACAGCGCGGCTTCGCGCCAGGGGCGGAGCTCAGCGATTGGCTGCAGGCGGAGAAAGAAATCGACGCGGCCGACCGGCAGGCGCAGGCCGCGCCGGAGAATCAGATCACGGGCTAGCTCCTCCCGCTCAACGGCGGGAGCCCGCGCCCTGCGTCAGCGCCGCGTACGTTGCCTTGGCCTGCTCGAGGTGATCCATCACCTCGGGCAGGGTCTGTATGGAATATTTCCTCAACGGCTCGTTCTGACCGGTGCTGATATGCCACTGCAACAGGTTCGCCGTGCGCTGGTGGTCCTGGATCTGCGCCGCGATATACGCAAGATCGAAGGTCTGACCCTGCGCCCTGTCGAGCTCGTTGCGAATCGCCTGATGCTCCGGGTCCAGGTTCCTGGGCAGATCCGGGTTCACCGCCTTGCCCAGCTTCAGCAACTGCTGATTGGACTTGGAATGCACCTCCACCATGCGCTCGGCGAACTCGCGCACCGCTGGATCCGTAGCGCGCTTTTGCGCGAGCTTGCCCAAGTCCACTTCCGCCTGGCCGCCGAGCGCCGCCTGACGCACGAACAGCTTGTCCTGATTGTTTGCTCCGTCCGGCGACGGCTTCGCCATCTCTTTGCCGGCGGTATCGGGTGACATGCCGGCGGGATTGGCGCCTTCCTGTGCCAGGGCGCCCGAGACCAGCAGCACGCAGCTGCCGGCCAACACGAATACTGATGAACGTGACATCGATGTCTCCTCCAGAACCCTGCGGTCACAGCGCCAGCATGTAAGCGACCAGCGAGTCCTTCTCGTCCGCGGTGAGCTTCAGGCCCAGCACCAGATTGAAGAACTCGACCGTGTCGGCGAGCGTCATCAGCCGGCCGTCGTGCATGTACGGCGGCGAATCCTTGATGCCGCGCAGAGTGAACGTCTTGATCGGCCCATCGGGCAGGGCCACCTGATCGTTGAACACCTGGCCGAGCTTGTAGAAACGCTCCAGCTTCAAGTCGTGCATCTGGTGGTCGAGGAACGACTCCTGCGGGATGTGGCAGACCGCGCACTTGCCCTTCTCCATGAAGATCTTCTCGCCCGCCAGCTCCTGCGCGCTGGCTTTGCTCGGATCCAGGCGTCCGGTCGGATCGAGCTTGGGCGCCGGCGGGAAATCGATCATGTTCTGCATCTGCGCCATCATCGCGACCTGGTTCGGTCGATCCGGCAGATGCACGCCTTTGCGCGTGGCGCTGACGTGATCGCCGTTGAAGTACGCAGTGCGCTGCTCGAACTCGGTGAAGTCTTCCACCGAGCGCAGCGACCGTTTCGAGCCATGGATCTGCTGATTGAACATGCCCCGCAGGCTGGTGGTATCCAGACGGAAGCGCGCCGCCTGCGGACGCACGTCCGGGGTCTGATGGAATGCGGCGTTGGTATGGAAGTTCTGGTGACAGTCGAGGCACGCCACGCCGTCGCTCTGCTCGGCGACCTTGCGATCCTCGGTCTGATTGAACTCTTCCTGCGGGAACGGCGTGAGCAGCAACCGCAGACCTTCGATCTGCACCGGCGTGAGTATGCCGACCATCATCGCGTAATAGTTGCGAATGGTGAGCAGCTTGCCGCCGCTCACGTCGCCGAGGTCCGGGCGATTGGTCAGGAAGATCGGCGCGGGAAACTCCGGCGTCATGTGATCGGGCAGATCGAAATCGACGTCGAAACGCTTGAGGTTGCGGTCCTCGGCATCGCCGATCGCCTTGATCTGGTTTTCGGGAAACACCTGTCCGCCGGTCAATTGCTTGACGTGCGGCAAGGGCAGGAAGCCGGCGGGCAGCAATCCTTTTGCCTTGATCTCCTCCGGCGTCATGTTGGCGAGCGACTCCCAGGTCGTGCCGGGACGCAGCTTCACGCGCACACCTTCCTGCACCCCCTTGCGCCCGCCCGACATCTTCACGCCCTGCATGGGCCGATCCGCCATGTCGTAGCGCTCGTTCAGCAGATTCTGCTGACGCCGCTGCACGGCGGGTTTCGCGCCCTCATCGTTGCGCCGAACCAGGTCCAGAGGCAACGTTGGCAAGGGACGATAACTGGCATCGGGCGGCAGCGGATCGGCCAGTGTGCCGCCACCGGCGATGACACCCATCGCCGCAAGACCAATCAATAGTTTCGATTTGCGCATGGGCCGGCTCCCTGCTGCTGGTTGTTTCATGACTGCTGGGTTCCTCGCTGCTCGTTGGGGGACTTGAAACGCGCCGGCAGCACGCGCGCGACTGTTCCGAAGCAAACCCGGCCGGCCCTTTTTTTCATGCTCCTCGCGCTCTGTCGTGCGTGATCGAGGACGCAAAGTTCGACGAGCCGCCAAAGTTCCTCAGCAGCGATTCACCGCAATGCGCTCCGTCCGGATCGCTGCAGAAATAACAAACGAGTGTGAAGATTCGCGCTGACTCACTGCTGCGGCGGTTGCGCCGAGCTCGGCTCGCTGTCGCTTGGAGCGGGTGCAGGTTGCCCTTCCATTGGGGGCGCCGTGGCCGGATCCTGCCGGCCGCCCACGCCATCCGCATTGCCCGTGCCATTGCCATCCGAGTTGGTCTGCTCGCGAGCGCACGCTGCCAGCAGCAGTGCCGAGAGGAAAATGCCAACAACTTTCGAATTCATTGCAGCTCCCGAAACCCGATCAGAGGCTGTCGAGGAACGCAACTGCATCGCCAGTGTTCCGCCGCGCTCTGGAAGCGACCGGCGCGAAAGCGTGGTGTATTGACCTATGTTATTGAGGCAGGTGTGAGTTGCGGACTACTCTCTGCTGCCGCGCTGCATGCATGGGGTGCCCATCTCAACCAGAACAATGCCGGCAATTAACATAGGTTAATCCCATCGAGCGGACCAAAATAAGATGCTGAGCCGTTTAGTGGCGGAGCTGCCCGGCGGCGCCTATCGTATCCGTGCTTCGGCCGAAGCCCAGCCAGAGTCCCGTGCAATGACGTCGGCGGATAGTCCAGACCTCGATCTCTCCCGCCGTTTGAACAGCGGGCTGCGGCGGATCGCGTCGGCTCGTGGCATCTATGCGGTCTTCCTCGCGACGGCGACCGCCGCACAGGAGTTGGCGAACGCCGCAGGAGTTTGTGCCGTGCCTGCGGATCGATCTCACTGCGTGATAGCGACTTCCGGCAAGGGCAGCGTCAGCACCCTCGATCCCAGTTCGTCGCTGCAGCAGTTGGTCACCGGCGCGGCCGCTGCCGGCGAGACCATCGTGCAGCACCGTCCCTTGATGGAAGTGGAGCTGCCTTCGGGCCAACGCTTTCTCGCCGAGACCTTGCTGACCGTGCCGGTGAGCACCGATTCCGGCTATCTCGGCCTGGCATTCTTCTGGCGCGATGGGCTGACGCCGAGCGCCGCGGAGCTCACCCTGTTGCCGGGACTAGCGTGGACCACCTGCCTGGCCTTGAAGTCACAGCGGCACGAAAACCAGCTGCAGCACGCGCGCATCGAACAGCGCTCGCAGATCGCCGAGATCGAGCATCGGGCGCGCAACCTGCTGGCGACGATCCGTTCGATCGTCCGACGCTCGGGTCAGACGGCCGAGTCGCCCGACGAATTTGCGTCTCACCTGGAGGCGCGCATCAGCGCGCTGGCCCGCACTCAGGGCGCGTTGCTCATCGATCAGCAGTCCGGCCCGGAGCTCGAGGATTTGATCCGTGCCGAGCTGACCGCGAATGCAGTCCGGGAGAACCAGTTCATCATCACCGGACCGTCCTGGCGCCTGGCGCCGCGGGCCGCTGAAACGATGGCCCTGACGCTGCACGAGCTCACCATGAATGCCTTGAAGTTCGGTGCCTTCACCCGGCCTGACGGCAGGGTCGAGGTGAGCTGGACCATCGAGAGCTCGCCGGCGCCGACGCTGCGCTGGCGCTGGACCGAGTCGAATGTACGCAGCGCGCCGGCTTCTGCCCATCGGCGTGGCTTCGGCATGGAATTGATCGAACGCGTGCTGCCTTACGAGCTCGGCGCCGTCACCCGCTACAGCATTGCCGACGGGGGCGCGCACTGCGAGATCGATCTGCCGATCAACGAGCGTACCGCTGTCACCATCGACCGGATACCGCTATGAGAAACAAACCTGTTGGCGAGCACGATACGCCGCTTGCTGGACTACGTGTGCTGGTGGTGGAGGACGACTATTTCATCGCCGAGGAGATCTGCTCCACCCTGCGCGAGCATGGCGCCGAAATCGTCGGTCCCTCTCCGGATGTGGAGCAAGGCCTGCGGCTGATCGAGAGCCGCCCGATCGACTGCGCCGTGCTCGACATCAATCTGCAAGGCAGCTTCGCTTTCGGTATCGCCAACGAGCTGCGCCAGCGCGGCACACCCGCGATTTTCGTCACCGGCTACGACGTGTCGGTGCTGCCCGGCGAATTCAAGAGCTTCGCCCGGCTGGAGAAACCGGTGAATCTGCGCGTGCTGCTGCAGACCGTGCAGGCGGCTTGTGCCGGCCATCCAGCGCTGCAGGAAAGTTGAGAGTGCGCTCGTTCATGTCCGAAACCAGCCCCATTCACCTGCTGATCCGCAAGCTCGAGAACTTTGCGGAGCTGACGGAGGAAGAGAAGATCGCGTTGCTGGACGCGGCCGGTCCAGTGCGCGCCTATGGCTCGCACGAGGATCTGATCCGTGAGGGCGAGCATGCCAGCGGTGTCGCCGTGATCGTTTCGGGCTTCGCCTGCCGGCACAAGATGCTGCCCGACGGACGCCGCCAGATCATCGGCTATTTCCTGCCCGGCGATATGTGCGATGCGCGTGTATTCATCCTGAAGAAGATGGACCACACCATCAGCACGCTGGCGCCCTCGTCAGTGACGACACTGCCACGCGAAGCCATTCTGGAGATCACATCGCGCTATCCACGCCTGACCCGCGCGTTCTGGTGGAACACCCTGGTCGAGGAAGCGATCGGGCGGCAGTGGCTGGTCAGCATCGGTCAGCGCACGGCGCTCGAACGAGTCGCCCACCTGTTCTGCGAGATCTACGTCCGGCTGCAGTCGGTCGGGCTGGCAACACCCGAAGGCTGCGAGCTGCCGGTAACGCAATCCGAACTGGCCGACACCGTTGCGCTGTCGACAGTGCACGTGAACCGCACACTTAAGGAGCTGCGCCGCGTCGGGCTGGTGTCCATGAGCAGCAAGTCGCTGGTCATCCATGACTTCGCCGGCCTGCGTTCGCTGGCAATGTTCGACCCGGCCTATCTGCACCTGGAAGGTGAAGGCCTGATCAAGGACCGCTACAGTCACGCGCTGCTGAAATCGTTGTGATGCGCGCCAGGTCCCGACTCGATTCGGCCGGCACCGGCACCGGCTTGCAAACGTAGAACTCGTGCTCCGGCCGGGACAGCACTTCGAAACCGGCCGAGCGCAGCAACGCTTCCACGCAACTGGCGTTCGGCACCCACCAGTTGCTCTCGTCGTCGGCAACCCGATGCTCGACGAACGCCATCTTCGGCCAGGCCTCCTGCAGCATCAGCTCGCGACGATTCAAGGGCACGTCCGGGGGCACCACGTCACGCACTTCGCCCGGCAGCGTCATGCTCTGAAACACCATCAGCTGTCGCGTGGCCCGGCGCACCAGATCCAGCGCCAGCGTCGGATAGCGCAAGTGATAGAACACACCGGTGAACCACACCAGGTCGTAGCGCTGCTCCGAGCCCAGCAGGCCGTACACATCGCCTTCGATGAAATCGACACGATCCTTCATGTCGAAGGCGCGCGCGGCCCAACGGGCCTGCCGCACATACATCGGTTCGACGTCGACGCCCAGCACCTGGGCGCCACGGCGGGCCAGCTCGAAGCTGTAGAACCCGGCGTTACAACCGATGTCGAGCACCGACCATCCCGACAGATCGGCCGGCACTGCATCCCCTACGCGCTGCCACTTGAAACTCGGAAAGTCGCCGAACGGATGATCGGGCGAGGTTTGCGTGCCATCCGGCAAGTGCAGATTGTGAAACCACGGACCCAAGCCGGCGATCTGCTCGTGCATCGAGCTTTGCAATGACATCGTGCAGCCCTCAATGCGCAGCTACGGCACGCTCGCCGGAGATCCCGGCGACTGATGACAGCGACGTACGAACCTTGGACTCTCGCGCGGCACGCAGATAGTTTTCCAGCTGTTCCGCGCGATGCACGCTGCTGTGTTCGGCACAGATACGCTCCCGCGCGGCGGCGGCGATCTGCTCTGCCTCGGCGTCGCTCAAGTTCTCGATGAATTGCGTCACGTCTTCCGTGGAATCCGCCAGCAGGATTTCCTTGCCCGGCTCCAGCAACTCTTCGATGCCGGCCCACTCATCTGAAATGATGGGCGTGCCGCAAGCCGCCGCTTCGAACAAACGCACGCTGGGCGAGTAACCCGCCTTGCGCATGTCGGCACGCGTGAGATTCAAGGTGAATCGCTGGCGTCCGTAGAACTGAGCGTGCGAGCCCGGCGCCATGTGATCGATACGCTGTACATTCTTGGGCCACACCAGGTGCTCCGGATACTGCGCTCCGACCACGGCGAAGCGTCGTTTCGGCAAGCGGCGCGCGGGCTCATTCAGCAGACGTTCCAGCGCCGGCTGACGATCGTCGCTGTAGGTGCCGAGATACCCGAGCTCGATGTCACGACGCGAGCCGGTGGGTTGATGCTGATCGACGTCCACACTGCAATACAGCGGTTGCGCCGATCTCGCGCCAAAATCCCTTTCCAGGCGTTCCAGGATGGGCCCGCCGGTGAAGCTCAACATCAGATCGAACTCCGGAACCTGCGAGGCGCGCAGATATTCGCAGCTGTCGTCCTGCAATCGAGCCACCGTGACCGGGGTATCGATGTCGTAAAAGGCCTTCACGCCGTTGGCGTGATCGAGCACCCAATCGCAGACGCGTCGACCATCGTCGACATATGAGCCGACGATCACGGCAGCCGCGGCGCGCAGTCGAGGTGTGTACCTGGTGCACAACTCATCGACGTCGAGATACAGGCGCGACTGGCAATACGGCAGGATGGGCGCGTCGCGATTGCTCGCATACCACGGCTGATCCCGCTCGAGAAACAGCACCTTGTGACCGAGCCGATGCAGGCCCCGGATCAGCGAACGATAGGTGGAAGCATGCCCGTTGCCCCACGAGGAGGTGATGGACAGGCCGATGAATATGATTTCGTCAGAGCGCCGCACGGTGCACCTCCTGGTCGAATCTGGTCGGGACGGCGCGGCGGGACAGCTGCTCCACCAGCAGTCTTTTCACGGCGATGGCGCGATGCTCGTAGGTGTGCTCGTTCAGCAGACGCTGCCGTGCACGCTCCCCAATGCGCCGCGCATCGGCCGCGGTCAGTCCGTGCAACACCGCCGCCACTTCCTCGCCGCTCTCGACCCGCAAGACTTCCTTGCCTGGCTCCAGGAACTGCTCCAATCCCTGCCACGCATCGCATATCAAACAAGCGCCCGCGCCGGCGGCCTCGAACACTCGCGTCGGCGGCGAGTACCCGACCTGCGCCATGCTGTCGCGATTGATATTGAGCACCGCGAGCGTCGAACAGTTGAAGGCGTTGTGATCGCGCGTATAGACGTGCCCCACACAATCCACGTTGGGCGGCAGTGCGACATCGCGATCCCAGCCCGCACCCCCGAGCAAGAATTTCCTGTCAGGCAGCAACGTCGCAGGTTTTAGCAAGAACTCGTGCACGCGGGCCTCGCGATCTGGCAACCGGTTGCCGAGAAAACCCAGCGCGCCGTTGAATCTCGGGTCCGGTTGCACTGGATGGTGGGTTGTCGGATCGAGCGCGTTGTAGATTGGAACGCAGCAGAGTGCCCCAAAGTTCGAATAGGCCTCGACCACCGGCGGTCCGCCGCCATAGGTCAGCACCAGATCATAGTTTGGCACCTGCGAACGAAACGGGTCGGACGCATCGGCTCGCATGCGCTGCAACGTAGCCGGCGCATCCACATCCCAGAACACGGTCAGATTCGCAGCCCGCCGCAGCCGGGGGACTTCTGCTTCCAGCTCCTCGTCGAACACACCAACGCCACTGGCCTTGACGATGATATCGGCATGCCGCGCGCGCTCGAGCGCGCCGTGCAGGCCGTCGATGGTCGCGGGATAAATCACCACATTGGCCCAGCTCGGATCGGGCATGTCGCGATGCTGCTGACGATCGAATGCGTCCGGCTCGTAGAACGTTACCTCGAAACCGCAACGGTCCAGCGCGCGGATGATGCCGCGATAGTAAGTCGCCGCACCGTTCCAGTACGCCGAGACCAGGCTCGACCCGAACATGGCCAATGTCACTTTCGCCGTCATCGCAATCCTCCAGCAGAGCGCCGCAGCGAAGCCGTCCGCAGCGTCGACAGTATCCGCAGCAACTCATCGACTCGATGCCCACAGGAGTGCCTGGCGCGGATCGTTTCCAGGCCGTGATCCGCCAGGCTTGCCGCCAGTGCGGGCTCATTGAGAATGGCACGAAGCTGGCGTTGCATTTCCACGCCGCTGGTGGCCACCAGATAATCGATACCCGGTCTGAACAGATGCTCGGTGTCGTGCCACGGCGCACTGACCAACGGAATGCCACAAGCGAGCGCTTCGAACATCCGGATCGTCGGAATGCCGTGCAGTTGGCGGGCATACGTTTGTCGAGGCACGTGCACAGTGCATCGATGGCGGGCGAACACTTCGGGCACGCGGTGATTCGGCAGCCAGCCTCGGTAGGTGATTCCGGATTCACTCAGCGTCTGGAGCGCACGCTCTGGATAGCGAACGCCATGCACCGCTGCTTTCAAGCCCAGCTGTTGCACCGGCTCGATCAGATATTCGTGCAGCTCCGCGCTGCGCTCGTCGTCACCCCAGTTGCCTATCCAGACCAGATCGGCGCGCTCATCGCTGGCGGGCCGCGGAAAGAAACGTCGCAGATCGGCGGCCTCGTGCCATACCCAACTCTGCGCTGCCCAGCCATGACGTGTGTATTGATCCGCCACCGCCTGACCAAATGCCAGCACGCCGTCATAATGACGCAGATCCAAGGCTGCCATGGCCGATGCATCGGTGACACTGCGATGGTGGGTGTCATGAAACAAGGCCGTGCATCCCAGCCGGCTGGCACTCTCGCCCAGCCGCTGGATCAATCGGGGCTCGTTCCATTCGTGAACGATGACCACATCGGCGCCATCGAGGACCGCATCCACATCCAGTGTCGCCGCGTCGAACGCCGTGCTGGTCAACTCCGGGAACGTTGCATGGAAGTCGGCGATGACGGCATCGCCCTGTTCCCGAAGCAGGTTGGTCAGGCTCCAGCCTGCCGCGGGCTCGTAAACATCGACCTCGTGCCCGCGCTGTAACAACTCGCTGACGACACCCCGCAGGAAATGAGCGTTGCCGTGGTTCCAATCCGAGATCAGCGAATGAAAGAACAGGACGAACTTCATGCCGCTGTTCGCTCCTTGCTGGTGCGCTCGCGCAGCAGCGTTCGATAGCTTTCCAGATATTCCGCCGCGAGCGACTCGATACGGTACGCGTCGGCTCGGGTTCGTGCCGCCATCGCCAACGCCTGCTGACGTGCCGGATCCTTCAGGAGCATTTCCACCGTAGCTCGCAGATCACTGCTGCTCTTGGGATTGAAGAACTCCGCCGCGTCGTGCCACAGCTCACGCAGAGTCGGGATGTCGGCGAGCACGAGCGCACATCCAGCCGCAGCGGCTTCGAGCACGACCAAACCGAACGGCTCATAAAGTGCCGGATGCACGAATACGCTCGCTCGGTGCATCCATCCGCGGACCTCGTGCTCCGATTGCATCCCGATGGCCTGTACTGCGGATGGCCTGAACACCTGCCCGTCGGGCCCGAAGATGTTGCCGATGACATAGACATGCCAGGGCGCGTCCCGCGAAGCCTCGTCGAGCACACGCAGGTTCTTCGAAACATCCCAGGGGCGACCGCAAGCCAAGACGATGGGCTCACGTAGCACATCGCAGCTGTAACCGGCCGACGCACGGCCATTTCGAATGACACGTGCTGGACGCGTGAACGTGTACGCGGACCTGAGGTCCTGCAGAAATGCCGCCGTTGGAGCAATCACGACATCGGCGCTGTTCAATCCGTCCATGACACGCCGCCGATATTCATCCCATTGCTTCGGCGGCCGCGTGCCATGCACCGCCTGCCACCAGGTCGACACACAGGAGTGCCCCACGCAGACGACAGGTCGGCGCCACGGAAGCGCCGCGTGCGAATAGCCATTCAGATGGATGAGATCCACGGCATTCGACGCGGCGAGATCGAGCAACCATTCGCCGGCCGCGCCAACATCGTCCCAAGGATTCTCCATCCACTCCAGGCGATAGTCCGATTCGACGAGCTGCACATTCTTCAGCATTCTCGCGGCACGACGTTGTGCGTCCGCCGGCCGCGGGCCCATCGTCGCCAGCACCACCTCGACATCGTGCTTCGACAACGCCGAGCACAGGTCGAGCGCATACGTCCACACGCCTCCAACCGCATCGGCCGTCATCAGCAGCTTCATGCTCGATAGACCTCTTCGATGAGAGCGGCGCTGGCGGCGATGTTCTCGGCTTCGACATCGAAGCGATTGCTCACGGCCAACTGGCGCAGCCACGCACGCAATGCCCGAGTTCCCCAATCGTCCCGTGACGCTCCGAGCAGCTCGCGATGTGCTCCCTGGTGCCAACAGACGTCGAAGTCATAGAACGAGCCATTGACGTTGCCCCACGAGGCGCCGCCGCGCGTGCCGGTGATCTCCATCTGAATCTGCGCCGGCTGACCGATGTGCGCGTGCCAGGAGCAGCAGAGCCGCACGATCGCGCCGTTCGCCTGGATGAATTCGGCGTATGCAAGGTCTTCCAGCTCGCCATCGCCGCCCTGCAGCGGCTGCCCGTGAGCAAACAACCGGCTGCGCACCCGCTCGATCGGCGGCACGCCCTGCACCCAGAGCGCCAGGTCGAGCAAATGCACGCCCAGGTCCAGCAAACAGCCGCCGCCGGCGAGTCCACGATGCTGGCACCACGACTTGTCGGGCCCGTACGCGTTGTTGAAAACCAGGTCGATCGCGATGATCTCGCCGATGGCACCGGACATCAGTCGACGCCGCAACTCGGCCATGCCCGTCACGTGCCGATAGCAGAAGTCGATGCCGAGCAGGCGATCCGCGGTCCGCGCAGCCGCCAGCACGCGACGCACATCGAGCAGCGTCGTCGCCAGCGGCTTCTGGCAGAACACCGGCAAGCCTTTTTCGAGACACGCAAGCGCTTGATGAGCGTGCAGCCCGCTGGGCGTCGCAATCACGACGCCATCCAGATCCTCGTCGAGCAATGCATCGACGCTCGGCGCAAGCGTCGCTTCAGGATGAGCGATTGCAGCGGCGTGCAGCCGATCGGCATCGCTATCGACCAATGCCGCAACGTCGATGCCGGCGTCACCGTCGGCAGCCAGCGCGTCCAGACGCTTGCGCCCGATCCATCCCAATCCCACGAATCCGACGCGCAGCGGCGAATGTGACGCTCGCAGCCGCGCGCTCATGAGTCGACCTCGTTGATCAGCAGCGCTTTGACGAACCCTTCCGGTCGCTCCCGCATCAGCTTGAAGCCCTGATCGAGCGCGCCGAGCGAGACGGTGTGAGTCAGCAAAGGAAAAGGATCGAGCCGGCCCTCCAGCGCTGCCTGAATCGCTTTCTGCACGCCAGCGACGTAGCGATCCATGGAACGCTCGTGCGCATTGATGACGTCCAGCCCGCGCCAGTTCCACTGCTGCATGTTCACCTGGCGCGGTCCGTCCTGGTGATAGCCGGCGATGACGAGCCGTGCTCGCTCCGCGGCGATGTCACTCGCGAGGTCGAGACCGGATTGCACCCCCGACACCTCGATCACTCGATCGAAGCCCCGTCCGCTGGTGAGTCGCATGGCCCGTTCGGCATCGTGACCATCATCTCTGGTCGCGACGACGTCCTCGGCTTCCATCGTCAGCGCGAGCTGCAAGGCCGATTCACGATGCGACAGCACCACTACGTGCGCACCGGCATCCGCCGCCAGCTGGGTCAACATCAATCCGATGAATCCGCCGCCGACGACCGCGACCGTTTGTCCGGCTTGAATATCACTGCGCTCGAAGATGTTCATCACGCAGCCGAACGGCTCGCCGGGAAACGGTTCGTCGTCCAGCTCCTCGGGCAGGGGCACCACGCAATCGCGCGTGGCGATGTCGTATTCGGCATATGCATGCCCCGACATCAGCGCCACCCGCTGCCCGACATCGACGTCCGTTACTCCCGAGCCGACGGCATCGACGATGCCCCAGCCCTCGTGCCCGGGCGATCCTGCTTCGAGCGGATATTTGAACCACGCGCGCCCTTCCCACACGGGCAGATTCGAAGCACAGATGCCGCACCCCTCCAGCATGACGCGCACTTCGTTCTCGCCGGGCTGCGGTATCCGTACCTCGCTCACTCGCGTGGTCATCGGTCGAATCAACGTGGCTGCGTGCTGAACTTGATTCATGCGCTTACCCGGACGCCCCCAATTCATGCACGCCCACCGCCGCCGCGCGCCGATGCGAAGGCTGCAGCTCGGACAGCGTCAACCAGTCGTACAAAGCCTCCAGCCCCTCGGCCACCCTGGTGCGCGGCTGCCAACCCGTCGCCGACCGGAATCGACTCGTGTCGGAGACGTAATAGCGCTGGTCGCCGACTCGCCAGCCATCGAAATGCAGCTCGACGCGTCGTTGCAGCAACTGCTCCAGCTGCTGAATCAGTTCCAGCAGGCTGACGGTATTGGCAGGCCCACCCCCGATGTTGAATGCCCGGCCGGACAACCGATCGATCTCGTGTCGGGCGCGGCTGAATGCATTCACCAGATCGTCGACGAACAGCACGTCCCGGACTTGTTTGCCGTCGCCGTAGATGGTGATGCGCTGGCCCGCCACGGCGGCGCGCAGCATGTGAGCGACCCAGCCCTGGTCCTCGTTGCCATGCTGATGCGGTCCATAGATGCAGCTCATGCGAAACACCGTCGTGCGCAACCCATAGCTGCGCGAGTAATCCAGCACGTATTGCTCGGCGGCGCCCTTCGAGCAGCCGTACGGGCTGTGAAAATCCAGACCGCGTGACTCATCGATGCCCTGCGAGCGCACGCGCGGCGCCGTCGGCATGTAACGTTGCCCTTCGCACCGGACTCGCAGGTCATCGAGCCCGCCATACACTTTGTTGGTGGAGGTGAAGATCAGTGACGGCGCATGCTTGGCGCGTCGTGCCGCTTCCAAGACATTCAACGTACCGAACGCGTTGACATCGAAGTCGAATGCCGGATCCACCAGGCTGCTGGTGACGGCCACCTGAGCCGCGAGATGCACGACGTGCTCGACGCCGTTCATCGCCGCCGTCACGGCTTCCGGATCTCTGACGTCCGCCTCGACGAACTCGACCTTGTGCGGGTGGCTTCGCTGCAACCATTCGATGTTTCGTTCGCTGCCGGCGCGCACCAGCGAATCGAGAATCCGGACCCGTTCGCCGTTCGCCAGCAGATGCGCCGCCAGATTCACGCCGACGAATCCGGCGCCGCCGGTGATCAGCACGCTGCAATGCCGCCCGTTACCTGCCGCCGCGGTCACAGGGTCAATCCTCTGCGATCGAGCTCGGCGCTCGCGCGCATGAAGTTGTCATTGGCCGACGTGCTTGCGAGCCACTCGGCCAGCTCCACCAGACCCTCCTCGAATTTCACTTGCGGCTGGTAGCCCAGCAGCCGCTCCGCCTTGGAGATATCCGCGAAGCAGTGCCGGATGTCGCCGATCCGATATTTGCCCGTGACCAGCGGATCCACGGGCGCGTTCACCGCGTCGATGACGCAGTTGGCGACCTCCAGCACGGTGCGAGGCTCGCCCGATCCGATGTTGAAAGTCTGGCCGACCGCCGAGGTGCTGAGGGCCAGCTGACAGGCGCGAGCGACATCCCGAACGCTGACGAAGTCGCGCCGCTGCATGCCATCTTCGAAGATCAGCGGCGAGTTGCCGTTGAGACAGCGCGAGGCGAAGATCGCCAGCACGCCGGTGTAAGGATTCGACAGGGCCTGATACGGCCCATAAGCGTTGAAGAACCGCAGCGCCACGGTCGGTATGCCGTAGGCGGAGCCGAACATCAGGCACATCTGCTCCTGATCGTATTTCGACAGCGCGTACACCGATGCCGGTGCGACGTGCTTGGTTTCCGGCGTGGCGACCGGTTCGAGCCTGCCCTGGCTGGTTTCGATTTCCCAGCGGCCCTCGCTCAACTGCTCGCGGGATCGCAGCGGCGGCTCGCAGCACGCCGCACCGTTGCCGCCCGGTTGTCGATACAACCCTTCGCCATACACGCTCATGCTCGATGCCACCACCAGGCGCTGGACCGGACGCTCCATCAACGCCTCCAGCAATAACGCGGTGCCGCGATTGTTCACATCCACGTAATGCTCGATCTCATACATGCTCTGACCGACGCCGACCGCGGCGGCGAGATGGCAGACGTGCGTGACACCCTGCAGTGCCTTCGCCAAAGCATCCGGATCGCGAATATCACCTTCCACGCGTTCCACGTCCGCGTGCAGATGCGAGGGAAATCCAGGCTCGTCCCCGTGCACCTGCGCTTCGAGCACATCGATCACGCGGACGCGCGAGCCGCTTTCGGCGAGCAGATTCGCCACGTGCGAGCCGATGAAGCCCGCCCCGCCAGTCACCAGCACGAGCGAGTCGCGAGACCCGCGGCCATCACCGTCGTGCCCCGTGAACTGGATGGTTTTATCCGATGTCCAAACCTTGCCCACTAGGATCTCCTCGATGCCTGTCAGTGCTGGCTCACCAGTGCTGAGCGTTCTGCAAGGTAAGTAGCAACAAGCGTGCCGCCGCTATCGACATGCGGCGGGCAGCGCAGAAGCCAGAGACAAACGATCCGGCAAATGGCGCGGCGAGCGGCGTTCCCACCCGACCGGGAAAAAAAGTTACAGGAGTACGGATCGCTTACACACTTCGATGCCGGCGCTCGTGCGCAATCCGTCGGCGTAAAGCCATGCCACCCGCCCGCGCCCTGGACGGTTTGTACCTTGCATGGTTCGTGCATCAGCCCGGTACGCGATTGCTCGATCGCGACCGGCCCACTTCGCGGGAGACGGCATTGAACGCAGAGACAGTGAACGTTGGCATCGTCGGCGCCGGTAACTGCGCATCCTCCTTCGTGCAGGGCCTGCACTACTACCGCGATGTGGACGACGACGCCGATATCCCGGGCCTGATGCACGCCAGAGTCGGGCCGTATCACGTCGGCGACATCCGCATCACATCGGCTTTCGACATCACCGCACCCAAAGTCGGGAAAGATCTGTCGGAGGCGCTGCTCGCCGCTCCCAACAACACGCGAGTGTTTGCCCCGCTGCCGCCGCTGGGCGTCAAGGTCGCACGCGGCCGCACGCTCGACGGCATCGGAACCTACCTGGAAGACGAGTTGATCGAGTCGGACGCGCCCGAAGCCGATGTTGTGAAAATTTTGCGGGACAGCGGCACGCAGATCCTCGTTTCATATCTTCCGGTGGGGTCGCAACGCGCGACCGAGTGGTACGCACTGCGCGCGCTCGAAGCGGGCTGCGCCTTCGTCAATTGCATTCCGGTGTTCATCGCTTCGGATGCCGACTGGCGGCGCCGTTTCGAAGTGGCGCGGCTGCCGCTGGTCGGCGATGACATCAAGAGTCAGGTCGGAGCCACCATCGTGCATCGTGCGCTCGCCAATCTGTTCCGTGAGCGCGGCGTGCGTCTGGACCATACGTATCAGCTCAACTTCGGCGGCAATGCCGATTTCAAGAACATGCTGGAGCGGGAGCGGCTGGTGACCAAAAAGCTGTCCAAGACGCGCTCGGTCACCAGCCAGATCGACGTGGCGCCGGCCAACATCCACGTCGGCCCGAGCGACCATGTCGAGTGGCTGAGCGATCGGAAGTGGGCCTACATCCGCATGGAAGGCACGGCCTTCGGCGGCTCGCCGCTGAATATCGAGCTGAAGCTGGAGGTGTGGGACTCGCCGAACTCCGCGGGCGTGGTGATCGACGCCGTACGCTGCGCGCAGCTCGCGCTCGATCGCGGCGTCGGCGGCGCACTGACGGGGCCATCCAGCTATTTCATGAAATCTCCGCCGCAGCAGTTCACCGATCACATCGCACGCCAGCTGACGCTCGACTTCATCGCCGGCCAGGCCACTCAGGATCAGACCAAGGATCAAGCTCATGACCAACGAGCTCGTGCTCGTGCGCCACGCCACGTGCGAGCGCATGGATGAGATGTTGCTGGGACGCACGGTCGACGCGCCGCTCGCCACGCTCGGCATTCGGGAAGCCGAAGCAATGGCCTGCATGCTCGCTGCTCCACCGGAAACATTGCTCGTGGCCAGCCCGCGACGACGGACTCAGCAAACCGCGGCCGCCATCGCGGCACGCAGTCGGTGCGAGCTCGTGACCGCTTGCGACATCGACGAACTGGACTTTGGCCACTGGTCGGGGCAAACATTCAGCGAGCTCGCCCGCGATCCTGCCTGGCGACGCTGGAACGAGCAGCGCGACGCGGCTGCTACACCGGCAGGCGAGCGGATCAGGGACGTGCAGGCACGAGTGATGCACCACCTGCGGCAGCTGCGCGAATCCTTTCCCGGCCGGCCGATGATCCTGGTGACGCACGGTGAAGTGATTCGGGCCGCGCTCCTGCACTGGCTGCAAGCGCCCGCCGACGCGTATCGACGACTGGCCATCAGCCCTGCTTCCGTCAGTCGCGTGAGCCTGAGCGATCGGGACGCACGCATCGACGGCATCAACCATCGGGCACCGCTATGAGAATCGCGATCTTCGGTTTGACCATCAGCTCCTCGTGGGGCAACGGCCACGCCACGCTGTGGCGTGGACTGTGCAAGGCATTGGCACGACTCGGACACGAGTGCGTGTTCTTCGAGCGCGATGTGCCCTACTACGCCAACAGTCGAGATTGGCCGTCGCTGCCGCCTGCGCTGGGCGATAGCAGGCTGGTGTTGTACTCCGACTGGTCCGCGATCGAGGCGCAGGTCCGTCGTGAGCTGGCCGACTGCGACACCGCGATCGTCTCGTCGTATTGTTTCGATGCGCAAGCCGCGACCGATGCCATCCTCGATGCCCAGGATCCGCTGGCGGTGTTCTACGACCTGGACACGCCGGTGACACTGGATGCGTTGCGCTCGGGCAAGCAGGTTTCCTACATCCCGTGGCGTGGCCTCGCCGATTTCGATCTCGTGCTGAGCTACACCGGCGGTGCCGCACTCGAAGCGTTACGAAGCGATTTGCGCGCGCGCCGGGTGCGTACGCTGTACGGTCATGTGGATCCAGACGTTCATCAATCGGTCGATCCGGTGGACCGTTATCGAGCCGTGCTGTCCTGGCTTGGCACCTACTCCGCCGATCGACAGACGACGCTCGAAGAGCTGTTCGTCGCTCCGGCACGGCTGCGTCCCCGCGACAAATTCCTGATCGGCGGCGCGCAGTATCCAGAGCACTTTCCCTGGAGCGACAACGTCTATTTCGTCTATCACCTGCCGCCGCAGGAGCATGCCGCATTCTTTTCATCGTCGCGCCTGACGCTGAATGTCACGCGCGAGCCCATGGCTCGCATGGGCTGGTGTCCCTCGGGCCGCCTGTTCGAGGCGGCTGCCTGCGGGGCTGCGGTGCTCTCCGATGAATGGTGCGGCCTGGATGATTTCTACACACCGGGTGAGCAGATTCTGGTTGCGCGCACCAGCGCCGACACGCTGGCCGCGCTGGATCGAAGCGACGCGGAGCTGCAGGCGATCGGACGCGCTGCGCGGGAGCGCACTTTGGACGAGCACACCAGCCTGCATCGAGCCAAGCAGCTGATTCATTACCTGGAGGAGCTACGGTCGCCCTCGCTGGCACGCACGCTGCGATCACCTCTATCGGGTTTCGACGCGAGGCCATGACCATGTGGGGCATCGTTCCCGCCGCGGGCCGCGGCAGTCGCTTTCAACCGCTGGCCTTCTCCAAAGAGCTGTTGCCGGTCGGCTCACGCACGCTCAACGACACGCAGCGCCCGTGTGCGGTCAGCGAATATTTGCTGGAGCGAATGATCCGGGGCGGTGCCGACAAGATTTGTTTTGTCATCGGTGCCGGCAAATCCGACATCCTGGAGTACTTCGGCGGTCACTTCGGCGGCGCCGATCTCGCCTATGTCGTGCAACCGCGGCCGGCCGGGCTATGCGACGCTGTCTTTCGGGCGCGAGCCCTGGTCGCGCCGGGCGACACGGTGGCCATCGGCTTGCCGGACACGGTCTGGTTTCCAGATCACGGCCTGGCCGCATTGCCCGATGACAAGTTGTCGTTCCTGCTGTTTCCCGTGCAGCGTCCGGAACAGTTCGACGCGGTGATGCTGGCGGACGATGAACTGCACGTGACCGAGATCCGCGTCAAACGACCGGATCCGGGTACGCATTGGATCTGGGGCGCATTCAAGATGCCCGGCGCGGTCCTGCACGAGCTGCATCAGCTGTGGCAGCAGCGTAACGAGCGCGACGAGTATTTCGGAACATTGATCAATGCCTATCTGGCAAGCGGCGGCGAGGCGCTCGGCATCAAGGCCGGCGAAGCCTACGTCGACGTGGGCACGCTGCAAGGCTATCGGGCCGCCATGCTGATGTTGAGCGACACACCGCCGGGTTCCGAGGCAATGCCAACCACAGCCAGCTCCGAGGCGGCGAGCATCGAGGTACGGACATGATCGAAGCTGCGATGATCTGGAACGAGCCGAACAACAAATCGCATTGGGATCCGGAAGTCGATCCCGGCTGGGCACGCTTTGCAGAGATGACCTGCCTCGCGGGTCAGGCCATTCGATCCGCGAACGCCCGCTTACCCCGCGTGCTCGGCGGCATGTCGCCGATCGATCCGGGCTTCCTGGCGAATCTTGCCGGGCGCGGCGCGCTCGATCACGTCGACGTGGTTGCAGTCCACGGCTTTCCGCTCGACTGGAATCTCTGGTGCATCGATGAATGGCCGCAGAAGATCGCGGAGATTCGGGCCGCGACCCACCTGCCCGTCTGGATCACTGAGGTTGGGGTTTCGAGCTTCGGCGCGGAAGAGGTGCAAGCGTGGGGCGTGGATCGAACTGCATCGTTGCTTCGGGGCGAGGCGCCGCGCGTGCACTGGTACAGCCTCTACGATCTGCCACGAGCCTGGCCCGCAACTACCCGGCATCGCGAAGCCGAAGGCTCGTCCTATTACAGGCACTTCTACATGGGCCTGCTGCGCGAGGACGGCACGCCGAAACTGTCGTTGGAAAGGTTCGGGCAGCACACGCCGGCGATGGGCATCTGTCAGTGGTTTCATTTCGAAGATCATCGGCTCGACGACGCGGTGGCCTGGTTGAAACGTCTGGGCGTGCGTCACCTGCGCACCGGCCTGTCCTGGGCCGACAGCTTCCGGCCGAACGCGCTGGCGTGGTTCGATCGGCAGATGGAAGCGCTACGAGACTTCGATGTCACCGTGACCTTCTGCTTTACACCCGAGCACCTCGGCATCATGCCTCATCACACCAGCGCGCCGCGCGAGCCGGAGCTATTCGCGGAGTTCTGCGCGTCGATGATCGAGCGCTACGCGCCTTCGTCCGCCAGCGACGCACGCATCAACAACAAGGTGGCAGTGGCATGACCCGCGCATTCATCATCGTGCTCGACTCGCTCGGTGTCGGAGGGGCCCCGGATGCCGATCGCTATGGCGATGCCGGAGCCGACACGTTGGGTCACATCGCGCAACGCTGCGCAGCGGGCGATGCCGATCGCAGCGGCGTCCGTCATGGGCCCTTGCGCCTGCCGAATCTCGCAGCCCTCGGCATCGGCGAGTGCTGCCATGTAGCCACCGGGAGGGTGCCACCAGGGTTGGAAACTTCGGGCTGGCAACAAGGCCATGCCGGCGCAGCGGCCGAAGTGTCGACCGGCAAGGACTCGCAGTCCGGCCATTGGGAGATCGCAGGCAGCCCGGTCGATTTCGAATGGACCTATTTTCCCCGCCGCGAGCCTTGCTTTCCGCAGCAGTTGATCGACGCACTGTGCGAGCGAGGCGGCTTCGATGGCGTGCTCGGAAACAAACATGCATCGGGGACGCAGATCATCGCCGAGCTCGGCGACGAGCATGTGCGCACCGGCAAGCCGATCTGCTACACCTCCGCGGACAGCGTGTTCCAGATCGCAGCTCACGAGCAGCACTTTGGCCTGCAGCGGCTGTACCAGACTTGTGAGATTGCACGCGAACTGCTCGACGAGATGCGCGTGGGCCGAGTGATTGCCCGCCCATTCGTGACAACCGCTCGGGGTTATCGGCGAACTTCGAATCGTCGCGACTATGGAGTGCCGCCACCGTTTCCCACGCTGTTGAGCCGCGCCCGGGATGACCGGCGCGAAGTGATTTCGGTGGGCAAGATCGGCGACCTGTTCTGCCATAGCGCGACCGGCCGCGAGTTGAAGGGCGAGGACAACGACGCAGTGTTCGATCAGGCCGTCGCCGCGACCCGCGAGCTGGGCCAGGGAGGTCTGATGTTCGTGAACCTGGTGGACTTCGACACTCTGTACGGCCACCGCCGCGACGTGCCGGGATATGCCGCGGCGTTGGAAACATTCGATGCACGCCTGCCCGAATTCCTGCGGCAACTGCAGGATGGCGACCTCGCCATCATCACCGGCGACCATGGCTGCGATCCGACCTGGACCGGTTCGGATCACACTCGCGAATGCGTCCCGGTACTCGCCTTCGGGCCGGATCTTTGCAAGCCTCGATCGCTCGGCCAGCGCGCCAGCTTTGCCGACATGGGCGCGACAGTCGCCCGACACCTGGCGCTGCCGGCAGGCGGCCGTGGCCATTCATTCATATGGTAATCCGCCGTGAATACGTGGACCGAAGCCATGCGCCGAGGCGACTTTGGCTCCGCCTGGGCCATCAGCGACAACGTTCTGCACCAACGTATCGGTCGTGGGGAGATCTGCACACACCTGCCCCGACACGAGCAGTTCGTCTGGAATGGCGAACCTCTCGCCGGCCGCAGGGTATTCGTTCGCTGCTATCACGGGCTGGGCGATACGCTGCAGTTCGTGCGGCTGCTCGCGCATCCCCGCTTGCAAGCGGCTGAGATCACGCTGTGGGTGCAGCCCGCGCTGATCAAGCTGCTGCAGACCGTGCACGGGATCGATCGGATCCTGCCGCTGCACGAAGGCGATCCCGGCCTGGATTACGACGTCGACATAGAAATCATGGAGCTGCCGCATGCATTGCGGCTGACCGTGGACGAGCTGCCCGGCCCGATGCCCTATATATATGTACCCACCTCGGCGCCCCGGCCGGCAACATCGCGGCGCCGGCGCATCGGGGTGTGCTGGTCGGCCGGCGACTGGGATCCCAAACGATCCTTGAGCTCCACCGAGCTGCGTTACTGGGCAGCATTGAGCGACGTGCGCTGGTTCAGCCTGCAGTTTCCGCCAGCGACCTGTTCGCTCCCCGCCGCCCCGATCGCATCGCTGGACATCGTCGAAATGGCCGCCCGAATGCAGCTGCTGGACCTGATCATCACCGTGGACACGATGACCGCGCACCTGGCCGGCGCGCTCGGGCTGCCGGTCTGGCTGCTCCTGCCTTACGATGCCGACTGGCGCTGGATGCTGGGGCGCGACGACTCGCCGTGGTATCCGACGATGCGCCTGTTTCGCCAGCCCGTGCCAGGCGACTGGAGCACCGTCATCGAACAGGTGCACGACGAGCTCGCGCACCGGGTGCACTGAGTCGGGCGCTCAGTCGAGCGCTCGATATTCGTTGAGCTTGTTATAAAGCGTTTTGACGCTGATGCCGAGCACCGCCGCGGTCCGCGTCTTGTTTCCCGAGCAGCGTCGCAATGTCTCTTTGATCACCACGCGCTCGACGGCGGACAACGACATGCCCTGGCGGAAAGTCACATCGGAATCCGCGGCCATGCCGGGTTCCGCGATCTCGCTTCCGTACTCCGACGCACCTCGCAGGTCGATCTCGTCGTCGGCAAGGATGAACGCTCGCTGCATGGTGTTGTGCAGCTCCCGGACATTGCCCGGCCAGCTGTGTTCCCGCAGGTAGCGCAGCGAATCGGCCGAGAATTCCTTGTTCGAGCCCTCGGCCTCGTTGAGACGATCGAGGAAGCTCTTCGCCAGCAGGTATACATCCTCGCCCCGACGCCGCAGCGGCGGAATGTGCAGATGAAACACCGCGAGCCGATACAACAGATCGGCGCGAAACTTGTTCTCGGCCAGCGCATCGGCGAGCGGTCGATTGGTCGCGGCGACCACTCTGGCCTGCAG
The DNA here is from genome assembly GCF_937958065.1 of uncultured Steroidobacter sp. Lineage (GTDB taxonomy): Bacteria > Pseudomonadota > Gammaproteobacteria > Steroidobacterales > Steroidobacteraceae > Steroidobacter. The sequence goes on along the minus strand of NZ_CALFXI010000090.1, from coordinate 59,653 downwards.
TGGAATGTCCCGATCGCCGCCGACCCGATAGAAACGCCGCGTCTCCAGCGCACGCAGCAGCTTGACCTGCATCTCGAGCGGCATCTCGCCGGCTTCATCGAGAAACAACGTGCCGCGGCCGGCGCGCTCGAAATAGCCCGCCTGGGAGCGGACCGCGCCAGTGAAACTGCCGCGCTCATAACCGAACAGTTCCGCCTCCACCAGGGTCGCGGGGATGGCTCCGCAGTTCACAGCGACGAACGGCTCGTCGCGGCCGGCACTCAGGGAATGGATGGTTTCGGCCACCAACTCCTTGCCCGTACCGCTCTCGCCAGTGAGCAGCACACTCACTCCGGTCGGCGCGACCCGTTGCAGCCGATGAAACAATTCCGTCATCAACGCGCATTCGCCGAGCAGGCGTCCCAAGCCGCCGGGCCGGTGCCCGCTGCTCGCGGCACTTCGCGCACTGGTGGAGCGAGAGGATCGAGGCCCAGTCCAGAAATCAGCAGCGGTGGAATTGACGCTCACGACGGCTCCAGATCGGTGGGGACGAAGTTCGCTGGCGCGAATGCACAATCAAGCTACCCCGTATTACCTCGCTCTGCATTCACATAAGATGCGCAACTCTGGCGTGGTTCCCGCGCCTGCGCCTCGTCCAGATACCAGGGCATATCTATGACGGTGAGCAGCGAGCCGCCGTGTTCCAGCAACTGATCGCGCAGATGCCTGGCTCGTTGCGTGTGTAACAAACGCTGATACCAGCGCTGTTTTATCAACTCGGGAATCAACACCGCGATGGCGCGCCCGGGATGCGTCGTTTGCAACTCGCGTGACAGTTTCAGAATGGGCACGTGCAGCGTTCGATATTGCGCCTGCAAAATTCGCAACGCCGGTGGCTCACGCCCTACGGCCTGGCAAGGTTCGGCTACATTTCCTGCCACTGCTCACGCAGATGGTTGTGATGTTGTTCCGGCTCCGGACCTTCCAGGTGCGCCAGATGAATCCCCAGCACCTGTGGAGACAGGCTCAGGGCCAGCGCGACGGCTTTTTCCGCCGGTGAATTCCAATCCTCGATCGCGACCAGCACGACTGGCGGCGCAACGTTGGCAACGTGCAAGGGCGATGGCTGATGAGCGCGGGCGGCGAGCTCGTCGTAATAACGGCGGATCGATTTGAGCAGCACGATGACCGCCGGAATGATCAGCACCGTGATCCACGCGCCTTCGAGAAACTTCGCCGCCACGATGATGACGAGCGCACCCCCGGTAGTAACCGCGCCGACTGCATTGACCGCCAGGTGCATGCGCTCGCTGTGCTTCGCCCGCCCGTCGCCGCGTTTACGCAACAAACGCAGCCAGTGAATCACCATGCCGCTCTGAGACAGGGTGAACGTGAGGAATGCGCCGACGGCGAACAGCGGGATCAAATGATCGGTAATTCCATCAAACACGATCAGCAGTCCGCCGGCGGTCACGGCCAGATACAGAATGCCGACGGAGAACACCAATCGCTGTCCCGCGACGGCGAACGGCCGCGGCAGGAACCCATCCTGAGCAACGACATGACACAACCGTGGGAAGTCGACGAAGCTGGTGTTCGCCGAGAGCGCGAGCACACAGAGCAACGAGCCGATTGCGACGTAATAGAGCGGACCGTTCCCCACGACCGCGCTCGCGAGTTGGGAAAGCACGCTGCGATAACCCGTCTGCGCCTGATCCATCGCGCCGATGTGATAGGTGGCAGCCAGGTACGCGATGCCGACCAACAGCAGACCGAGGATGCCGACGATAGCTGTCAGCGTCCGATGACCGTATTTTACCGTCGGATTGCGAAAGGCCGTCATGCCGTTGCTCACGGCCTCCACACCCGTCATGGCTGTGCAGCCCGCGGCAAACGCGCGAAGCAACAGCCACAAGCTGACTGCCTCCGCCGTTTTCGACAACGGCGGTGGGGAGACCACGGGCGCGGGAGCGCCGCCGCTGACCAATGTTTTCCAGACACCGACTCCAATGATGATGCCGAAGCTGATCACGAACGTGTAGGTCGGCACCGCGAACACCCGCCCGGCATCGATGGTGCCTCGCAGATTCATGACCGTGATGAACGCGAGAATCAGCAAACACAGCGGCAGCATGTAGTCGTGCAGCACTGGAACTGCCGACACGAGCGCGCCGACGCCGGCTGAAATGCCGACCGCGACATTGAGGACGTAGTCGACCATCAGCGCCGCTGCCGCGAGCAGGCTGGCATTCGCGCCGAGATTGGCTTTGGAAACGATGTAGGCGCCGCCGTTGTGAGGATAGGCGCGAATGGTCTGCCAGTACGATGCGAACAGAATCGCCAGCAGACCGACGATCGGCGCCATCACCCAGCCGATGTAACTCAGGCTGGCCGCGCCGAGCGGAATCAACACCGAGAGCGCGGCTTCCGGTCCGTAGGACGATGAGCCGAGCCCGTCGAGTCCCATCGACGGCACGCCCTCGAACGCGCCGATCTTCCGTTCGCGCCACTCGCGATTCGCCAATCGACGGCCGAGGATCAGGCTACGTAACGACACATCCAGTAAAGCTGAGCGCAAAGTGAGAGTTCCGGGTGAGAGTTCCGGCCGCGCGCGGACCATCACATTTCGGAATCAGCGGAACGCTTGTTCGCGCCTCGGCATTGCGCTTGCGGGCACGCTCTCGAAGCAAACGCCATGCGCATTCATCATCTGAACTGCATCTCCAGCTGTCCTCTCGGGGGTGCGCTCATGGACGGACATACCATGAGACTGCGCGGCCGACTGACCTGCCATTGTCTCCTGGTGGAAACCAACGACACGCTGACGCTCATCGACACCGGGTTCGGACTGCGGGATGTGGCCGATCCGCGCTCACGGCTCAGCCGCTTTTTCCTGACCTTGCTGTCGCCGGAGTTTCGTGAGGAGTTCACTGCCGTCCGGCAGATTGCCGCGCTGGGCTACGATCCGCGTGACGTTCGGAACATCGTGCTCACCCACCTGGATTTCGATCACGCCGGCGGACTGGATGATTTTCCGCAGGCTCGCGTGCACATGCTGAGCAAGGAACGCGAAGTCGCGGAAGCCCAACGCACGCTGCTGGATCGAATGCGCTATCGACCGCAGCAGTGGTCGACGCGCGACCAGTGGGTGATCTACCCGGCGCTGAGCGGCGAGCGCTGGTATGGCTTCGAATGCGTTCGCGAGCTGCAGGGCGTCCCGCCGGAGATCCTGCTGGTGCCCCTCGTCGGGCACACGCTGGGGCACGCGGGGGTTGCAGTGGAAAGAACCGCGGGCAGCTGGCTCCTGCAGGCCGGCGATGCCTATTTCTATCATGCCGAAATGGATATCGATCGGCCGCGCTGCACGCCCGGCCTGCACTTCTATCAATGGATGATGGAACAGGACCGCGCGGCACGTTTTCGCAATCAGTACCGACTGCGAGAGTTGAAACGTGAGCACGCCAAAGCCGTGCGCATCATCAGCTCACACGACGTGATGGAATTCGAGGGCACCGCGCAGCGTGCCAGCAGCACGCTGCCGGGACGCCCCGTGAGCGCGTGAGGCCGAGGGAATATTTCTCGGAACCATTTCATCCGCGCACCATTGCGTGTTCACTTATCCGGAGGAAGCATCATGACGCTGTCTTTGTTCGAGGATCGCGGCACGCCGCTGAACCAGCAACGATTCACCTGGCGCGAGCTCGCAGGCAAACCCATCAGCAAGCTGGATGACGACGCGTTCACGCGCGTGCGGGTCATCCTGATGAACGGCATGGAGGTCGAGGCGCTGCGCTTCCAGCACGCAGCCGCGCGCTTCAACATGGAGTTGCGCAGGCCACTCGCCGAAGTGCGCCGGGTCGAACAGCATCAAGCGACCATGGTCAACTGGCTGCTCGGCGCCGACCACTCGCCGCTGGAAACCACCATCGGTTATGAGCAGGTGGCCATCGAGGTGACCGCGGCGCTGGCGCAGAACGAGCCCGACCCGTATCTGGCGCAGGTGTATCGCTACGGCCTGCTGGAGGATTTCGATCACATGTACCGCTACTCGGCGCTGCTCGATCGGCTCGAAGGCAAGGATTCGAACAACATCCTGCAGAGCTATACCGATGTGCTGCCGGGCCGCCCGACGGTGATCGAACACCGCTCGCCGGAGAACGATCTGCGCCGGCCGTTCGATCGCAACACCGCCGCGCCGCTGACCAAGTTGAACGCGATGATCCTCACCGCCTCCGAGAACCAGACCCACGACTACTACATGAACATCGGGCCGCTGTTCGCCGACCCGGTGGCGCGGCAGCTGTACGCCGAGATCGCATCGATCGAGGAACAGCACGTCACCCAGTACGAGTCGCTGCTCGATCCATCGCAGTCCCTGCTCGAGAACTGGCTGCTGCACGAGGCGATGGAGGCGTACACCTACTACAGCTGCGTGCAACAGGAACCGAACCCACGCATCAAAGCCATCTGGGAACGGATGCTGAATTACGAGCTGGGACATTTCCACGTGGTGGCGGAGCTGTTCAGGAAACACGAGCAGCGCGATCCGAAGGAGATCGTCGGCTCGCCGTTGCCGGAGCCCGTCAAGTTCGAAAGTCAGCGCGAGTTCGTACGCGCGACGCTCGCGCAAGAGGTGGATCTGCGAGCCAGCGGTGCGGATTTCGTCGGCCTCGAGCAAGAGCCCCAGGACTCGATCGATTATCGCAATCACATGAACTCGGAAGGCTCGCCCTCGGAGCGAGTCGCTGCCGGCTATGTATGGCGGCCCGGCACGGAAGTGCTGTCCCGAGTCAACGTTCGCGCGGCGTGACGCTCGTCGCCACCCTTCTAGCCCTCAGTCAGCCAAGAACGCGGAGACCCTCATGCCACAGTCCACTGACGCAACCCGCTTGGGAATCAATCGCACCGGTCTGCAAATGTCGCCCCAGCATGCGAAGGAGATGCTGGAGAACACGGAATTGCTCGACGACGGCTCCTCCACCGAGCAGGGCGCCCCGCCCGACGGGCAGGCCCTATCCATTACGCGCCTGGAGTACATCGCCGCGGCCGATCCACTGGGCTCCATCCCCGCCCCCGCCACCTTGAAAGGCATGGCGAAGAGCGGCGCGAAAATGCTCACTGGACGGCGCCCTCAGGTGTTCATCGACAAGCTCGCCGAACGTCTCGCTTTCGAGCGCGGCGGGGCGCGCCTGTACGATGCTGTCTGCGCCAAAGCCATCGCGGAAACCGCGGACGCCGATAAGGTCAGCGCCGAGGAACTGCAGGAGATCCGCGATTCGGAGGCGCGCCATGCGCTGATGATCAAAGAGTGTCTGGAGACGTTGGGTGCCGACCCCACGGCGCAAACGCCGTGCGCCGATCTGGTCGGCGTCGAATCGATGGGCTTGTTGCAAGCCGCAAGCGATCCTCGCACCACCCTCGCTCAGACCTTGCACGCGGCGCTGGCCGCCGAGCTCATCGACAACGAAGGCTGGGAAGGCCTGATCGCCATGGCGCAGGAAATGGGCCACGAGGACATGGCTCGCCGCTTCCATGGCGCCCTGAGCGAAGAGCGCGAACACCTGACCAAGGTCAGGAACTGGTACACCATGCTGAGCAAGGAAGTCAGCGAGCTGATGTAATAGATGCGGAGCCGTCGCGATCGCTAGTTGGTGCCTTCGCGATGGCTTCTCTTGCGCTCGGCCTTGCTAAGCTGCACGAAGTTGCGCTGTTCATTCTTGTCCTCGTTACGGCCGCGCTTCTTGTTACGCGCGGCCGGCAGGCCCAAGGCGCCTTTGGGGCCGGCTTTACCGGGATTGCCGCCGACGGACGTGCTACGTGATGGACACATGGATGCTCCGATACGTTTGCTACCACTAGCGCAACGCCATTGGCATCGCAGTGTTCCAACGGCTGCCGTGGTTTATTTTCCTCTCGCAGCCCCCAGTCAGCGGGAATGAAGCAAGCCGAGATCTTTCCACCCGCATTGCCGCCAGGACTGGTCTACCGGGAAGACTTCATCACTCCCGCAGAGGAGCAGCAGCTGCTGTCCGCGATTCGAGGGCTGTCGTTGCAGGAATCGCAGTACCGGCAATACACCGCGCGCCGGCGAACGGCGAACTTCGGCTTCTCTTATGACTTCACTCATCTGCGCTCCAGGCCGGCGCCAGCCATTCCCGAGTTCCTGACCCCGTTACGCACGCGCGCCGCCGAGTGGGTCGGTGTGCGCCCGGAAGATTTCGTGCAAGCCCTGATCGCGGAGTATCAACCCGGCACGCCACTGGGCTGGCATCGTGATGTGCCGGACTACGAAACGGTCTTCGGCTGTTCACTCGCCGGCACGGCGCGGTTGCGCTTCCGCCCGTACCCTTGGTCGCCGGAGAAGAAGAAACAAGCGTTCGCGCTGGAGCTCGCGCCCCGGTCGGCATACATCCTGCGGGATCAAGCGCGGTGGAGCTGGCAGCATCACGTGCCGCCCACCAAAGAGCTGCGCTATTCGATCACGTTTCGCACCGCCAGCGACCAGCTTCGGCTCAAAACCTGAGGATGACCTCGGCACCGTAAGCGGCCTTCCTGCTGCAGCAGGATCTGCGCGTGCTCGTCGGAGCCAGGTGATGGATGTTCCGCATCGAACGCGTTGTAGATGCCCGCGCAGGATCTTCGGTGCATCCGCCCTCGCTGTTCAAAGCGGAGAACGGCGGCAAGCGCATACCGATCATCGCGCTCACCGCGCACGCGATGAAAGGCGCCGACGAGGAATGCAGAGCGGCGGGCATGGATGGCTATTTATCCAAACCCATCGATCGCGCGCTGCTCAAAAGCACCCTGGCAGCCTTTCTCGGCCGCTGACGATTGCGGATACTCGCCTGATGAGTATCCGCCGACTCCACTCCCAGTTGCCCACGATGATCGTCGCGCTCGCGTTGCTCGGTCTCGCCGCTTGCGCAACCGTTCCGAACCGTCCGCCGCGTGCTGCGACGTCCTCTTTCGGATGTATGCAAGCTGTCGTGAAGGAAAAGGTGCCCGCGGATCTACCGGACAAGAGGCAGCACTGTCTGGCAGGCGGATTGATCGCGCGCTATTGCAGCGGTACCGAAGCGTATCTGGCGGGCGCCGGCAAGGAATTGAAAGATCTGTTCGGCGGCGGCGATCCCGAATGGGCCGACTGGCGTGCCGATCGCGCCGGCATCGCTTGCGCCCGCTCCGCCAGCAACGACGAGGAGCTCGCGCAGTGCTGCGAGCAGCGCGGCTATTAACCGGACTGCGGACAGCCGCGCAATTCCAGGCGCAGGATGCGGCTCTGACCGACCTGAAACACACTCGTGTCGATGGTCTGGCCCGGCTCTTTCAGATCCACATCCACCCAGAACACCGAACCGGCGCGCTTCCGATCGCTGATCTGCGGCGTGAGGCCGATGGCGCGCACTTCCTCGGCCCGGCGCTGTGCGCGCTGATAGTCGGAGAACACACCCAGCGACAGCACGTTCGGCGGATCCGAGCCCGGCATCAAGTAAACATCGGTGATGCCGTTGGCGTTGATGGTTTTGAGCGCCTGCTCGGCGGCCTCGCGGGTCGCCAGATCGCGAACGCTGACCCAATAACCGGTCCACAGCTCGCCCTGCTCCACGCGCTGGCGCGGCTGAAAGCCCATGCTGCGTAAGGTCGCTTGCGCCTGCGATGCCTGGCCCAGGTCGGCGAACGGGCCGACGCTGCTGCAGGACAAGGCATCTTCACGCGCCACTGGCGCTGGCTGAGCCGGCTGCACCGTGCCCGGCGATTCGAGCGGCGCGACTTGCGGCGGTATCACATCGCGCACCTCGGCGACGGTCTGTTCCTCGTCTTCTTCGGGTTGCGGCTCGGTCGGCGCGCTCTGCGCTTCTTTCGCCAACACGATGCGCGGCGGCGGCGCGGCCATGCGCAGCGGCACGCGATCGAGGCTGCTGACCTGCACATCGATCACCTGGGACCAGATGAGATACAGGGCGTTGACCAGGATCAGCAGCAGACAGAACGCGCGCATGCAGTTGTTATATCGAGCGACTAGCGCCGCTTCTTCCCTTTCTGGCTGCTCTGGCCCCAGTACGCGGCGATGTCCGCCACCTCGGCCGGCGTCAATTGCAGCGGCTGCTTGTGCTTGACCTTGCCGGCAACGATGTCGCTGATCAGACTTTCCAGCGAGGCCGTGCTCTCGCCTTCCCAATCGTCGGCCTCGTGGCACTGGATGCATTTGGCCTGGGAGACGGCCTTGCCGGCCTGCACATCGGCCGCGAGCCCCGACAGCGGCCAGCAGCCGAGCGCGAACAGCGCCGCAACCGCGGTCAATGGTCGGATTCTCGAGCTAGCCATCCCAGCGTCCTTCAGTTTGCTCCCCGCCTCGGAACGAGCCGGATGATACACGAAGGCTCCCGCATCACCGCGCCCGGCGGGATCAGGCGGCGGATGATTCAGCTTGGGCCGCGACCACGGCCAGCCCCCGCAGCACCAGGTCGGGAATTTCTCTGCCGGCGCGGCGGATCGCCCCCTGCAGCCGGCCTGCTGCACCACCGGTGAGCAGCAGCACTGGCGGTTCGCCGAGTTGCTGCTCGAGTGTTTCCAGCGCGCGCTCGACCAGTGCCGCCAATGCCTGAACCGCGCCTTGCTGAATGGCGCCCAGGGTGTTGTCGGCAAACAGCGCGTCCCGGGCCTGGCCCCCCAGGGCGCGGTGCGCAATGTCGCTGGTGTTCTTCAACAGGCTCGACACCATCAGGTCCGGCCCGGGCACGATCACTCCGCCCAGATGCTGACCGCCGGCATCCAGGCCATCGATGGTCATCGCCGTTCCAACACTGACCACGCACACCGGCCGCGGTTCGAGCGCCCGTGCACCGAGCAGACACAACCATCGATCCACGCCGAGGTTGGCAGGCTCGGGGTAGGCGTTGCGAATGCCGGCCTGCGCCGCCGGCGAACGCAGAAACTGCGGCTCGATCTGCCAGGTCGAAATGATTGCTGCCTTCGCCAGCTCGCCCAAGCGCTTGCCGCCGACGTTGGCGATCAGCACACGCTCGGCCCGCGGCCCCGAGCTCAGGATCTGCTGAACGAAATGCTCCGGCGTCCAGCTCTCGTGCACGGCGGCCGATTGCGGGCCCATGATTCCCGCATCGAAACGCGCCCACTTGATGCGCGTATTGCCGATGTCGATGAGCAACAGCATCGCGATCAGCTCTTCACCGCGCGCAGGCTGACTTCGCCCGAAACAAACTTGCGCAGCTCGCCGTCGACATCGACCAGCAGCGTGCCGTCCGCTGCGACGCCACGCGCGATGCCCAAGGTCGTCTGCGAGCCGCTGATGACCTTGACCGGCGCATTCGCCAGAGTGTCCAGCTCGTGCCACTCGTCCTTGAACGGCTCGAAACCCTGGCTGGTGAATTTCCGCAGCATGTCCAGCAGCTCGGTGGCGACGGCGCCGATCAACGCATTCCGGGTCGGAGTCCGCTCGTGCATGATTTCGTGCAGGTCGGCGATCAGTGCGGCTTCGCGTTCCGCGAGCTGCATGCGAGTGGCGGCCGGCATGTGCACGTTGATGCCGATGCCGATGATCACTTGCGCCGGCCCGGCCGATTCGCCGCGCATTTCGATCAGGATGCCGCCGAGCTTGCGGCCTTGCCATTGCAGATCGTTGGGCCATTTCAAGCCGATGCCGTCGATGCCCAGCCGCTGGAAGGCCTTCACCACCGCCACGCCGACGGCGAGACTGAGCGCCGAAAACGTCGGCGGCGCCTCGCTGAACTGCCAGCCCAGCGACATGCAGATGCCGCTGCCAAAAGGCGCGACCCAACTGCGTCCGCGCCGACCGCGGCCGGCGTTTTGAACTTCAGCCGTGCACAGCTGGAAGCGCCCGGCTTGCGGCGGCGACAGATCGGCCACGAACCGATTTGTCGAATCCACCGTCAGCAGCACGTCCGCCCGTTCCAGCTGCGAGCGAGTCGCGGCCGGCAGCGAAGCAACGATCGCATCCTTGTCGAGCAGGTCGACCGCGCGTGGCAATCGATATCCCTGGCGCGCGACCGACTCGATGTCGACGCCCAGCGCCTTCAGCGAGTTCATCAGCTTCCACACGCCGGCGCGCGAAATCTTCAGCTTCTTCGCCAGCTGCTCGCCCGAATAGAACGAGCCTTCGGCCAGCATGGCGAGCAGCCGCTGGCGGCGCGCCTGGGCCTGAGTCTTCGGAGTCGGGGACTTGGGGCTCGCGGCCATGAGGTCAGCGGGGACGCAGCAGCCAGAGCCGCTTGGCGCGGCTCTCGGTACCGGCACGCATGCGCTCGATGTTGCCGCGATGGGTGTAACAAACGAACAGGGTCATGGCGCAGCCGAACGCCAGCATGGCCAGCGACGGCTCAGCTTCGGTGAGCGCCAGATAAACGGGAAACGAAGCGACCGCGAGCATGGTGCCGAGGCCGACGAAACCCGTCAGCATCACGGCCACCAGCCACACCGCGAACACCGGCAGGATGGCGACCGGCTTCAGGCCCAGCAGCACGCCGATCAAAGTCGCCGCGCCCTTGCCGCCGCGGAATCCATACCACACCGGATAAACGTGACCGAGCACGACCGCCGTCGCGCAGGCCACCGCCAGCCAGTCGCGCTCGACCTGCGGATCGATGCCGATGCCCGGCAGACTCATCGGCGCCAGCACGCCCGCGGCGAGCCAGCCCTTGCCGATATCGATGATCATGACCCACAGCGCGAACGACCAGCCCTGGGTGCGCAAGGCATTGGTGCCGCCGGCATTGCCGCTGCCGAGCTTGCGAATGTCCACCCCACCGCGCAGCTGGCCGACCAGCAGACTGCCGATCAGCGAGCCCAGCAGGTAGGCCAGCAGGAGTTTGACGCCAAGTTCCAACATTTGGCGAAATTATAGTCGTTTCTTCCTGGGCAGATGCAGCTCGGCGAGCATGCAGCGGACGCTTCCTCCGCCCAGCTTCTCGATGGTGGGAATGGGCGCGGCGACGATCGGACCGGCGCTCGACTCCAGAGTCGCGCGCTGCCCGGCGGTCAAGGCATCGCGTGCCCGCTCGGACATCGCGACCACACTGCCGGTGAGTGACGAACCCAGCTCCAGCATGTTGCCGGCAAACGCGTTCATCTGTTCGAGCGACAGCTCCACGACGGCTCGACCTGTTCCGCGCAACTGATTCAGCACGCCATCGCGCTCGTCCGCGCGAATCGCCTCCAGGCACACGGCCGCGAATCGCTCGCCCACCGACATGAGCACATTGGTGTGATAGATGGCCTGGCCGTTGGCGTCGTGCGCTTCGAACGCGACGATGTCGTAATCGAGCTGCTGGGCGAAGTCGCCGAGCACATCCAGGTCGGTGCGCGGCGAGACACAGGCATAGGCAATTCGATGCAGGCGATCGAGCACCAGGCTGCCCGTCCCCTCCAGATAGCGTCCGGTGTGTTCGTGACGGGTCAGGTCGATGACCCGCGCGGCGTGAAAGCCATGTCGCACGCTCAATGCTTCGATCAGATCGAGCCGTCGCTCCAGGCGCCGGTTCTCGGCCAGCATCGGGTACAGCACGACCGTGCCATCGGCATGAAAGCTCACCCAATTGTTCGGAAAGATCGAGTCCGGCGTGTGCGGCTCGGGCGTGTCCTCGAACGCGTGAACGGTGACGCCCGCCTGTTCCAGCGCGGCAACCAGGCCATTGAACTCGCGCAAGGCCGCGGCCTGACTGGCCGCCGCCTCGCCGCCGGCATCGACCTGCTGGAACGCGTTGGACGGCCGGGTCTGCGGATTGCCGGCGAAGGCCACCGGCCGGATCATCATGACGTCGCTGGAAATTTGTCGATCGGCCAGGCTCATGGTGCCCCCTGCGTAGGGCGGCATTATCGCGCCTCAGCTCTTGAAGTCGATATTGAATCGGGTCAGCAGCCGGGCCGCGCCGTCGATGCGACCGCTCGCGACCAGCGTGGTCGTCGGCACCTTGACGTCGAAGCTGCGCGACAGCCAGCCGATGGGCTGCGGACGTTCGACGCCGCGCTGCACGTTGCAATGCAGCTCCTCCGGCAAGGTCATCGACAGCAGCACGTCGCCGCACGAGACCCGAACGTCGCGACCGTTCGCCACCACCGCGCACTGCTCGGCGAAGTGCCAGAAGATCTCGATTCGATGACTGCCGCTGCCGAGCAATTCATCGGTCACTTGCAGCCGCGAGTGCTGTTTCTCGAACTGAATCTCACGACGATGTGTCACCGGATGCTTCAGGCGCGAGTAGCCGCCGTGACTGGCGACCCAGCGATCGAGCAGCGGCGTGCGCTCCAGGGCGATCACTTGCGCCTGCGCGTGTTTGATCCACAGAAAGTTACCGCCGCTGACGGATTGATCGACACCGTCGACGCGTACGGTGTTGTGCGCGGAGGTGCCTTTGAAGTAGTCGCGCCACATTCGTTGCGTGTGATACGCGTAGGTCCCCGGATCGATCAATATCTCCTTGCCGCCGACGCTGAGCGTGAACGACAAAGCATCCGCATGGCCGTGCGCGGCGATCGAGAGATAGCCGAGCGGGCCGGCATCCGCGACGATGCGCACTTCCCGATTGGTTTCGAATCGATCGCCGAGAACGTAATAGCCCGCGTTGGGGAAATTCTTGCGCACGGGCAGGGACACGTGCGCCATGTCGATGGCATCGAAGCGAGCCGCCGCGCCATCCCCCAGCAACCAGCGGGTCTTGTCGTCGATCTCCGCGGCCGCACGGCCCGAGCCCGCCTTGAATTTGAATTCGGCCGAATCGAACAGCACGGCACCGGTCGCCAGGAGCGAGTGGTACACATCGGCGGCATCCGGATCGAGCCTGGCGATGATGGCATCGTCGGCATCGCCGAAGTTCGGCACATGACCGCCGGCATCCATGATGCTGGCAATGTATTGCAACATCGCACGCAGTCGATGCCAGTAGGCGGTGCTGAAGTCGCAACCATTGGCGCGCGCGATCAGGCCGCTGACGATCATCATGTCGGCGACCTCGTGGTGATACCAGTTCGCCTGCTCGCGATTGACGCCGTCCTCGGCGTTCTGCAGCAGCATCTGCGCTTCGAGCTCCCGCTGCGCCATGCTCTTCCAGCGTCCACTGCGCTTCCACAGCGGCCAGGTGAGTGCGGCGACGAACAGCCCCATCAACTCGCCGAGCAGATGATTGTTCGCGGAGGAGTAACGCGAGAAATGACCGGCGATGAACTGGCAATGCTGATACACGCTGGTCAGCCAGCGCTGCTTGAATGCCGCACCCGCCGCGCCTTCGAACAGCGGCGAGCCCTCGCCGCCCAGCAAGTGCCACGCGAACGACCAGTTCACCAGCCGGATCGAGTGTTCGAGACTGCTGGTCCAGTGCACGCCCGAGGGATACGGACATTGATCGAACCACGAGGTGAGCAACGTGCGGCAACCCTGCGCGTATCGATCTTCTCGCGTCAGGTGCCACGCTTGCGCCAACGTCACGAGCTGGGCGTGGCGGCTCGGCTCCCACAGATATTTGATGTCGCCGACCAATGACTCGTCGCGATAATTGAGCGTCTTGCCGAACTGCAGCGGCGCTTGCCGGCCCGTTTTCGGATCGCGATTCCATTGCGGTGGAAAGCCCAGTGCGGCGGCCGACATGGCAAACACCGGGAACCGGCCTTCGAGAATGCTGTCGGCGGCGCGCCGATATTTGTCGACATTGAATCCCGTCGGCAGAGTCGCAACCCACGGCGCGCCGGTCCTTTCCTGCGCGGGCGGTGGCGGCGCGGCGGCGTGCAGCCCGAGCTGCTCGACGCTGGCCTGGACGCGCTGCTTGACCCGATAGCCGACTTCCCATCCGCTCATCGCCGCCAGCCGATGCAGCTTCCATTTCAGACTCATGGGTGGCGCCTACGCAATGTTTCCGTGGGCATGCGTATGTTTCAGCAACTCCTTCACCGGGGGGCGGTGAATGACGAAAGGCGTCTTGCCGCGGGCCGTGCGCTCCAGCGCGGTCACGCTGCGAATGTCGACGTGCATGTTCCTTGGCAACTTCTCGCGAGCGTTGTGCATCAGCCGGTCGCGGTCGCGCTCGCTGTACTCCTTCATCGGCAGCACCAGGATCACCACCTTGGTGGGGCTCTCCTGAATCACCTGGATGCGCACGATGTTGGGCACATCGCGCTGGAAATGACTGATGCCGGTGACTTTCACGCCGTCCGGCGTGACCAGGATGTCGCTGTCACGGCCCAGCACGCCAGAGAAGGTCCGCAAGCCCAGCCCCAACTCCTCCAGCTCGTGCTCGCCCCAGGCCGCCGGCAGTCGGATCAAGTCACCGGTGCGATAGCGGATCAACGCCATCGAGCGATTCCACAGCGGCGTGCCGACGACCTCGTAGAGTCTGGAGTCGCCTTCCACGCCCGCCGGCTCGAACTCCACATGCGCATAGCCGGGCATGAATCGATATTCATTCTGCGCCGTCGCATAAGCCAACGCCACACGCTCGGCCTGACCGTAGTAATCCAGCAGCCGGCAGCCGAGCGTGTGCCGGGCCGCATGCCAGACTCTGGGATGCAGCACTTCGGATGAGCACAGCACCGCGGGAATGTGCAGCCGCCGCTTCGTCTGCTTCAGGAGCAAGCACAGCGCTTCGAGGGAGGTCGGGTAGCCGAGCAAACACTCCGGAGCAAATTCTTCGATGGCGCGCGCGTACTCCTCGATTGTCTCCGCATTCAAATGCGTGGACGACAGCACCAGCCGATTGCCGCCGCCGGCATGAATCCAGTACGGCGGATTGAAATCGTTCGGATCCTTGATGGTTTCGGTGCGCAGGACCACGCACTTCGCGGAGCGCGCGTCGACGCCGACCTTTTGCATCATGCGATCGATGCACACCTGCTCGAACACGACCGAAGGCAGCGAGCGCACGATTTCCAGGGGCGCGCCCGAGGTGCCGCCGGTGCTCGCCTTGATCGTGAACAGCTGCGACCCGACCGCGAACGCTTTCGGTGCGGCACGCACTTCGGCCTTGGTCAGCAGCGGCCAACTGGCGATGTCCCGACCGCCGCGCACGATGAGCCCATAGCCGCTGCGACTCGCCGGCCAGAGCACTTCGCTCAGGCGGTCACGCGTCCAGTCGCGGCGCTCGTTGAAGCCGGCGCGCTCCAGGCGCTCCAGCTCGCGTTGCGCATCGGCGTAGAACAGTGGATTGCGACGGATGGCGGTATCGCCGACTTGCAGCAGCTTGAGTTTTTTTGCCAGCGCTTGCATGCCTCTCCCGGGACCTCAGCGCGCCGCCCGTCCATGACCGTTGGCGACGGAGCGATACACGGCGCACATGCGATTCGAATACTGTTTGACGCACAACGGTTCCACCGTGGCACGAGCGAGACGCCCCATGTGGACACGATCCTCCTCCTGTGACACCAGCTTCTCGATGGCCGCCGCGAGCTGAGATATGTCGCCCGGCTCGATCAGCAATCCATTCGCACCGTTTACCACATACTCCGGGATGCTGCCGACCGGCGTGCAGATGGGCGGCAATCCCCACGCCATCGCTTCGAGCAAGGACATGGGCAACCCTTCGGTATGCGAGGGCAATACGAATGCATGAGCCGCGGCCAGCAGTCTGTCGCGCTCGGCCGGATCGACCCACTCGCGAACCTCGACCACCTCCTGCACGCCCAGTCGGTTTACTTGCTCGCGCAACTGAGCGACGTCGCCATTGCCGGCGAGGATGAATTGCGCTTTGGCGCGACACTCCGGCGACAGGCGAGCCACCGCCTCCACCAGATCGAACACGCCCTTGCGCCGGGTGATCAACCCGAAATACACGAAACGAACCTTGTCGCTTCTCGCTCGCTCCGGCACGGTTTCTGGCAATCGCACCGGATTGGGCAACACGACGATGCGATGCTTGGGCACGCCGATGGACTCGAAGAACGTCCGCCAGCCTTCTCCGAGCACGACCAGGCGCTGCACTCTTTGCAGCGTGTTCAAAGTGATCGCGCGTGCGGTCGGCGACATCCTGGCCCAGTGCTTCTGATAACCGCCGCCGTGCGCATGCATGATGACACTCGCGCCGCGTGCCAGGGCGACGCGCGCCAGGATGATCTTGCGAATGTTGCTGGCGCCGCTGGCGAAATGAATGTGGACCACGTCGGGATGCTGCCGCAGCTCGAGCGTCAGCCTGGCCAGCGACTGCGCAAAGGTCACGGCCTTGGTCCACTTGCCGCCTTCCACCATGGTGGCAATGTGAGTGGCGCGCACGTCCGCGGGCAATGCATCCAGAAGCAGCCGTTCCACGCCCGAGACCCCGCCGCGGACATTCAGCCCGGGCCCCAGCATCACGACGCTGGATGACTCACGCATGGCTCACTGCCTCACACGTGCCGAACATGGTTTGATAGGCCGCCAGCATCCCTTCCCATGAGAATTCGCGCTGCGCTCGCATGGCTGCCGCCGTCGCCATGCGAGTGCGCAACACGGTGTCCAGTCGCAATTGATTCAACAGGCCGGGCAACTGCCGCGGCAGCTCGGCCACATCGACGATATAACCTTCCTTGCCGTGCTCGATCATTTCCGACGCGCCACCGGTGCGCGTCAGTATGACTGGCAGCTGCATGGCCATCGCTTCGAGGGCCGCGTTCGAGAAGGTCTCGGACAGCGATGGCAGCACGAACACGTCGAAAGCTTTCAACGCGGCACGCACGTCGGGCAAGGAGCCCGTGAACGTCACCGCTCCAGCGATTCCTCGTTCGGCCGCTCGCTGCTGTAACGCCGAGCGCATCGGCCCGTCGCCTACCAGCATCAGGTGCACGTCGGCTCCGGAGGCGCGCAGCTCCGCAACGGCGTCGACCAAGGGCAGTTGATTCTTTTCGGCCACGAGCCGGCCGACGCTGCCGATCACGAAGGCATGCTCATTGATACCGTACTGGCTTCGCTGACCAGCGGCGCCGACGCGCGCTGGTGCAAATCGATTCAGATCGACGCCGTTGTAGATCACGCTGGAACGCGGACGCATCGGGCTGTCGGCGGACAGCCAGACATCTCTCTGCAGCTCACAGCCATACACGGTCCAGTCGAGATATCGCAGCACGCGCATGTAGAAGCTGCGGCGCCATCTCGCCCCGCGGCGCATTTCCGTCGTATTCATCAGCCCGATGGTTCGCGGACGATGCTTCGCCCAGCGCGTAGCCATGACGACATACAGTGCCGGATACAGGTTCACGGACACGACATTACGGGGACGCTGCGCCTCGATCAGCTCCCTGAGGGCCGTGCTGGCCTTGAGCGAGAACCGGCCCTGTCGCGCCAGAAAGAACGAAGCCACGCCCTCACTGATGTCCTGCAACAGCACCGTCGGCTCGTTCAAGTACGCAATGCCGAGCCTCATGCCTCGCGCACTGAGCGCGTTGGCCATGCGCACGACTTTCTTTTCCGAGCCGCCCACCCCGAGGTTGTTCAGCACGAACAAAACGTCCATGCCGCCGGCGCTGGCTCGCCGGGCCGAGCAGACTCTACGATCGAGCTTGGCTTCCAGGCTCGGCATGTTCAACCGCTGGTGCCGTAGCGCAGAACCTGCGACGCGTCCTGCGCACTCAGCATTTCCAGATAGCGACTGGCGATATGTGTCGGCCCGAAATGGGCGACGGCGTAAGCACGTGCGCGCTCACCGATGCGATCGCGCTCGTCATCATCCTGCAGCAGCCTGACGATGGCGCGCACCATGTCTTCGAGATCGGTCGCGGTGTGTCCGAGCTGGCGCTGCTCGATCAGCGCATCCGGATCGAAGAATGCAACCACCGGCACGCCGCGCACCCACGCCTGCAGGAACGTGTTCGGGAAGCCTTCGATCTGCGATGTGTTCAGGAAGATCCTGGCGCGGCTGAACATCGTGCCGACCTCGCTGTAAGGCACCGCCCCCGCACAGGTGAGATTCGGTATCGACTTGGCCGCCTCGGTCACGGTGTTGAAATAGTCCTCCGCTCCAGGCAGCGCGCCGCCCGCCAGCGTGAAGCGCACGTCCGGCAGCCGTCGCGCCAGCTCCAGCACGATCTCGGGACGCTTGACCGGCCGCAGATTCGACACCCACAGCACGTCGATATCTTTCTCCGGCTGCGGGCCGCTGGGCATTTCCACCGCCATGTCGAGCACTTCGCTCTTCAACCCATAATTCCGCTGCAGCAGGGAACGCTGCTGTTCGCTCTGCGCGACGATCAGGTCGGCATTGCGCAGGCCGTATTCGTAGATCTTGCGATCGCGCCAGTAGCGGATCAGCTGCTTGCCCGGAATGCAGGCCAGATCCGAGGCGATGCGCGAGATGAAACGTTTGCCGTGCCGACGGCAGAACCAGGCGGTAATCCCGGTCGCCGCGCCCGCGGGCGACTGATAATAAACATCGGCATCGATCTCCCCCATCGCGGCGATCATCCCGGTCAGGCGCGGATGCGCGAAGCGGAACACCGGAATGCCTTCGTCGCGCGCATAGGGAGCAACTGCGCGAATGCCATCGACGTACGTGTCCCGGCCCTGACCGTGATCGTGCACGACCATCGAAACTTCGTGACCGAGGTCGCGCCAGGCGCGCGCCAGCAGTACGTGCTGCACGGATTCGCCGCCCACGTATTTCGCGCTCTTCAGCTGCGCCAGTTGCGGAAAATCTTCGAGGCCGACAATACAAATCTTCATCGGTGGTTCCAGATCGAATCAGTGACGGACGGCGCCGATCCAGCCATAGGGGTCCCCCGTTTGCGGTGCCAGCACCGGTTGATTTACGGCCACCGGCTGCGGCTCGGCCTCGCGAGCGATCATCGCGAGACGCATGCTCACGCCGGCGTATGCCCAGAAATAGATCCAGGGCACATAAAGATCCACGAAGAACGTTGCAGTCGCGTAGGCGACCGTCGCGACCACGAAGCCGGCCAGCGGGATGCGCAGACGGTTCGGCGCGACCGCGAACGAGCGCAGGGCCGTCCGCACCGGAATCACCAGCAGCAGCACGCTGCAGATCAGGCCCGGCAGGCCCAGGTTGAACCACTGCGCCAGGTAGTAGTTATGCGGCGAATATCGGAACGGCATGACCCAGTAGGCATTCCAGCCAAAGCCCGTGAGCAGCGTCTGGGGATGCTGGAACATCATTTCGATCGCGGTGGTCCAGATCTCGGTCCGGCCCGAGGAGGTGCTGCCCAGGTCCTTGGTGCTGAAGCCGGACACCACGCGCTCGTACAGCAGATCGCCGAAGCTGAGGCTGACGAGGAGCAGGATGACGACCATCGCGCTGCCGGTCATCAGACCCCATGTGAATATCTTTCCCAATGACAGATAACGACGGAACAGATAGGCGCCGAACACCGTGGCCACGAACGTCGCGACGAACGCACCGCGCGAGACCGTCATCAACAGCGTCCCCGCGGTGAGCGCGGAAGCCGCCGCCCAGCCCCAGCGACGCCAACCCTTCGACGCCACCGCCATCGCAACTGCGGCAGGCAGCGTCAGCGCGACGAAAGCGCCGTATTGATTCGACTCGCCCACCGCGCCCTGGACGCGACCGTCGCCACGACGCTCGATGTCGCCGATCTGCACATAACCGAATGCATCCAGCACCGCGACCGCGTGCGATATGACCCACGACAGCAACAGACACTTCAGCACGAAGGTGGCGTCCTTTTCCGAGCGAGTGCCGTAAAAGAACACCAGGAAGAACAGCATGTAGTCGACCGCGCGATTCTTCAGGTCGAACGCGCTGGTCAGCATGTCGTAGCGCGGGTAGTCGATGAACAGGACGATGGCCAGATAGGTGAGGATGGAGTAACCGATCAGCACGATGAACGACACGTTCATCCCCGGCAGCTGGATCTTGAAACGGTTGCCGTTGGCATAGCTGAACACCAGCCCCATGACCAGCAGGTACAGCAGGAAATTCTTGATCTTGACGCCGGGCGCCGGGCCCGGATCCCATTGAAAGACGCTGCTGAGGGTCAGGAACAGCGTCAGCGTGGCCAGCACGAAGCGCATCGGCACTGCCCTCCACGGTGGGTCGATCGATCAGTATGAATGCGCCAGCCAGGCTGCGAGTACACGTCCGCCTCGGTGAAACCGCTCTTACCCGGAGCCGAGCAAATTGCATACCAGCAAAGCTAAGTAATGCGGGCGCATCGTTGCGCGGCTCGCTCCCGATAGAGACGCCAATTGCTTGTAATTATTGCAAGCAGCGTTTCATTACTTACATTCGCACCGCTTCGGTCATCCGGCCATGCGGCGGTGAGTTGTATGAAAGCGCACGGCCCCGGCGAAGCCACGGCGCGCCATGCTGGTCGCGACCAGGTGCGCGGCGTCCTTCAACTTCAATATCGAGTGCATCGGCGCCGACATGTTCTTCTGCCCGGCCGCGTGCACGGGCTTGTAACCGAGCGCCTGCATGCAGTCCCACGCGAGCGCTTCGATCGCCGCGATCTCGCGCGGCTGCAAGCGGGTTTCGAACTTGCGGAAGTTGTCGCGCATGATCTCGGCACGCCCGGCGGCATAACCGCGCTCCTCCACCGACTGCGACAGCTCGGTCAGGCCGGCGAAGAAATTCAGATCGAGGAACAGACAGATGCGGCGCATCTGCGTGTCCGGATCCTGTAACAACTCCTCGAACCTGACCTCCAGGCAGCGCTCGGGCATGCTCAGGCATTGGCGATGAGCGACCAGCACCTCCTTGCCCCAGCGCCACGCCGAGCGCCGTATGTCCTTGCCCCACGCATTACGCATGGAGACGCAGTGATCGCGCACGTCCCGCACGATGTGCAGGATCCGCCCACTGGGAAAATGTTTCTGGATGAGCGGAATCTGTCGAATATAAGCGGGCGACTTGTCGGCCCAGATCGTGCCCGAGCCGCGCTCGGCATCGAGCTCGTAGCGCGCGAAGCCTTCGAACAGGCCGCTCACGTCGAAGCGGCCATTGCAGGCGTCGCGCCAGCCCTGCCAGCTGAAGGGGCCACGCGCGGCCGAACGGAAATTGAAATAGTTCGCGCCGCTCAGCGCGCTCGCGAACTGCTGGAATGCCTCGGGCGTGACCGGCTCGCCGTGCCGTGCGACCCACTCGTCGAAGAATGGCAGGAAATCAGTCTCGGCCGCGAGGATCCGGATGCGCGGATGCTTGCAAAGCAAACCGCGCAATAGTTTGGTGCCCGATCGTGGCATGCCCACGATGAATAACGGACCTTCCCACAGCGCCGCCGCAGGCGAGCCGGCGGAGTCGGCGAGTCCGGAATCTTGCTCCAGCGTCATCGGTAACTGCCTCGTTACGGCGGAGTGACCAGGATGTAACCACTGGAACCGAATGCATCGCCCGTGCCCAAAGTTCGGCGAACGACAGTCGCCGCCGGGCGACAGTTGCTGGAGCTTCCCTAAGGCTTGGCGGGCGCTGCCTCGGTCTTGCGCAGACGGCCCAACATGGCTGTGATCTCCGGCACGCGGAACACGACCAGCAACGCCAGGAACAGCGCCATGAACAGCGCCGAGCCGAGTACCACGCCGGCGAGCCCGAAATGATCGATCCAGAACGAACCGATGAAGACCACCGACGCCAGCGCCGCTGCGAGTGCAACTTTGCCCAGATCGCGCCAGCGCGCCAGCTCTTTGATGCCGATGTTATAGGCGCGCATGGTGCTGCGGCTCAGCACCAGGCCCTCGGTCCAGCGGGAAATGACGAATGCCAGCGCCGCGGCCGGCAGACCGTACAGCGGCATCACTGTGACCAGCAGCAACAGGTTGAGCAGGATGGCGAACAAGCTGCTGGTGACGATGGGAGCGGTCCGGTTCACGGCCCGCAACGCGACACCGAAATCGAACACTTCGCGCACCAGCACCAGCAGATAGATCTGGAAGATCACCACCGCCGGCTCATAGCTCGCCGAGAACAGCGTGACCACGAACGTATGCGCAAACTCGAACAGCACCACGCCGGCCGCGGTCAGCAGAATCATCGACACCACCGTCGAGCGGCGCCACAGCGCCAGCGCGCCCTCGCCTTTTGCGCTCCTGAGCGCGGCGAGCTCGGGCAGCACCGCATCCGAGATGGAGTTGCGCAGTACGCCGATCACCGGCTGGATGTGAGTTCCGATCGCATAATGCGCGAGCGCGACCACGCCTAGCGTCTTGGTGACGAACAAGTTGCCCAGGGATTTGTTGAGCGTCACCAGGATCAGCGCCAGCCCCACCGGTAGGCAGTACTTGAACTGCTCGCGCCAGCACGACTCCTCGGCTTGCCGATCCGCCGCATCGATGCTGCGCCACGCGCGTCGCCACGCGATCCACGAGCCCGTGATACGAACCGCTTCGAGAGCGATCAACGCCCAGATGATGGGCATCACATCGCGCCAGATCCAGGCGGCAGTCACCACCACCAGGATGCGTGCCACCAGACGGCCGGTGGTGTACGCGAACACCGGCACCGGCCGTTTCAGCGACAGCCAGTAGAACTCCCAGAAATCCAGGTTCACGAACAGCAGCACGTACAGCGCCACCGGCAGCTCCAGGCCGCCCAGGATGGCGCCATCGGACAGGAAGTCCGCGAGCAGTGTGCCGCCGAGCACGAGCACGCTGGTGCCCAACGTCATGGTCAGCGCCTGCCGCACCATTTGCCGCACGCTGTTCGGCCGCGACGGAATGAAATACAGCAAGCTGTTGTTGATGCCGAACGCGCAGATCGTCGTGAGCAGGCCCGCGTACAGCAGGAACTCGCGGTAGCGGCCGAACTCTTCCACCGTGAGCAGCCGCACCAGCAGGATGGGGCTGATGACGATCAGCCCCTGATTCATGAACCGCGTGATCGAAATGATCGCGGTCCGACTGACTAACCCGGCGATGACTCTACTCCTGCGGCGGAACGGCGTCTTGCAGCGGCGGCGCGCCCGTCGCGCGCCACACCTGCGTCAGGCCATCCCTGCCCTGATAAACGACCTCGAACTGTTTGGAGTGCAACACGGGATCCATGTCGCCTCGCATGCCTTTGCGCTTGTCACTCTGATTCTCGCCGCTACCGATGACGTAAATGCGCTTGCCACGCTCGGTGCGCAGCAGCTCCTCCAGCATGGCGGCGCTGCTGATCACTCCGGCGCCGGTGTAGAAGTCCTGGATCCGACCGTTCTTCAACTCCACGTACCGGCGCGCGTGATTGCGGCTCATCAGCCAGTAATCCACGCCGCCCAGATAGTAGGTCTGTTGCAGCACATCCTCGGCGATGATCACGTCGGCGTCGCTGATGTTTTGAGTTTTCATGAACTCCGCCGCGCCTTTGTGATCCGGGTGGGACTCATAGCCGGAATTCACCGTCGCGGCCACCTCGATCGGATCGATCACCAGCAGCGTGGTCACGACGATGGCGACCAGCTGCGCGGGCCGCTGCTTCAGCACCGATATATTCCGCGCCTGGGCCCATGCTTGCAGCCAGTCGACCCCCTTCTGCGCGAAGGCGAATGCGCACAACATCATTGGCAACAGCGACGCCACGGTATAGCGCGGCGGCATGCTCCAGACGAAGAAGCCGATGGTGAACATGGGGATCCATACGGCCAGGACGCCGAACAGCACGTAGTCCGGGACCCGCCCGCGCCTCATCAAGCGCCACAATCCCCAGGCAACCGCGGCCAGCGCCAGCAGGCCGGCCATTTCCGAGAATTGCACGATGCGCGCGTAAGGCCAGATGCTCGGTTGCCCGACCAGCGCGCCGATGACTTTCTGCAGCGAGCCGGGAGTCGATGCCAGCAAGCTGAAATGAATCAACGCCAGCAGGCCGCTGCCCAGGGCGAAGATGCGGAATCGGCGCCAGATGCGCGGGCCACCGAAACGTCGCGCAATCACCACGGCGGCGACGAACAGCAGGAAAGCGATGTGATAGTAAAGCTGTATCTGCAACAGCAAACCGACCAGCAGAAACGCCGCGACAGTGATGGACGCGAGCCGTTGCGGCACTACGCGTGACAGATGAATCGCGAAGAACGCGATCGCCAGTCCCGCGACCCACAATGCGACCTCGAACGTGAGCGCAAAATCCTGCGGTGCACGGCTGCGATCCCACAAGGGTGCGCCGAGATCCGCTGCATATTCCGGCGGCGGCACCGGATAGTGCGAGTCCACCCAGGCATTGATCAGCACATACGAGACCATGACGATCGCGGCGGCCACGCAGCCATACAGCAGCTTGCGAAAATCGCCTTGCAGGATGCCTGGCATCAGGAACAACAGCACGGTGGTCACCGCAAGCGCGTGCAGCTCGATGCCGACGACTAGCGCAACCACACCCGCCAGCAGCCACGCGGTGCGCCCGCTGCGCTCCCAAGCGAACACACAGACCATGCAAGCGGCAACAGCCGCCAGCAGGAAGATGTACATGCGCGCCGTCTGCGAATACACGATCATCGCCGGCAGCAGCGCAACCGCCGTGGCGAAGGCCAGATTCCAGTAGGGACGCAGGAAGCGTCGCCCCGCGAGCCACGACCAGTAAATGGTCAGCACACCGCACAGCGCGGACGGAAACCGGAACGCCCACTCGGATTCACCGAACAGTTGCACCGAGCCCGCCATGAGATAGAGCTCGGTCATGCCGCGCGGATAAAACATTCCGCTCGGCAGGATGGGCGCGCCCTCGTGCACGATGCTCATCACGGCCATCGCCATGGTCTCTTCATCGCCATGCAGGCCGACATTGCCCATGCCCCAGAACCGCACCCACGTGCCGGCGCCGAGGATCACCAGCAGCATCACCCGATGTGCGAGCTGGTCGCGCTCGAGTGGCGCAGTGATACGAAACAGCTCCGACAGCGCACGCAGGAAGCTGCCGACGTGCTCCGTCAGCGTCGGACTCACTGGAAACAACCCGCGGTTGGCCGCATCCGAAAACATGGATGACCCCATATGGTAGTGGTTGTTCTAATAAGCTTTGTCGGTCTTGAATAGTTTCGGCACGGTCAGCACCAGGATTTTCAGGTCCAGCCACAGCGACCAGTTGCGCAGATACTCCAGGTCGTAATGCACGCGGCTCTGCATGTCCTGGAGCCGCGGCGTCGGCCCTCGGAAGCCGCTGATCTGCGCCAGCCCGGTGATGCCCGGCGGCACTTTGTGCCGAACCATGTAGCCCTTGATCAGGCGGCGATAGGCCTCGTTGTGTCCGACTGCGTGTGGGCGCGGACCCACCAGGCTCATGCGCCCCTGCAGAACATTGATGAGCTGCGGCAGCTCATCGAGCGAGCAGCGTCGCAGGATGCGGCCCAGCGCCGTGACGCGCTCGTCGTCGCGACTGGCTTGATCGAGCCAGCCGCTGTCCTCGGTGACCGTCATGGTGCGGAACTTGTAGATCACGATCTCGCGACCATCCAGACCGTAACGACGCTGCCGGAACAGCACTGGCCCCTTGCTGGTGAGCTTGATCGCGGCGGCGAGCGCCAGCAGCAGCGGAGCAGTCACGACCAGCACCGTCGAGGCGATCACCAGATCCATCAGTCGTTTGGCCGCGCCCCAGTAGCCGTAGAACGGGCTTTCGCGCATGGCAATGACCGGCACGCCCAGAATCTCGCCGGTGCGCGCCTGGAATTGATCGGAAACCAGCACGTCGGGCAAGTAATAAAGCGACGCGGTGGTGTCGCCCAGCTTGTCCAGCAGGTTCTGCACCCGCCGGATGTGACGCAGCGGCAGCGCGATGAAAATCACATCGACGTCGTTCTGCTTGATGTACTCGGGCAGCTGCGACAACGGCCCGAGCAGCTTGTGACCGGCCGGCGCTTCGAGTCGCTGCGGGCTGCGATCGTCGAAGAAGCCCTGCACGCGCATGCACAGCTCTGCATGCTTGGAGAAACGCTCAGCCAGTTGCTCGCTGGTCTGGTTATAGCCGGCGAACACGACCTTGCGTCCATTGCTCGGGCGGCACAGCACGCGGCGGGCAATCTCGTCCAGCAACAGCATGCTGGGTATCAGTAGTGCGGGCGTGGCAACTGCCCAGATCAGTATCACCGGGGTCGAATACGCGCGCGGATAGCCCGCGATGTAGCCGATCGTCAGCAGTGCCAGCAGCAGCACCAGCCACCGGATCAGCAAGCCGCGGGACACCATCGCACGCGGTGCGATCAACTCCGCGGCCGGCGTGCGCGGCGATTGCAAAAGAGTGATGGACAGAATGGTGACGATGATCGTCACCGCACTGAACGAGTCGGTGGATGCGGTGCCGGTCACATCGGCCAGCGCATATAGAGTGAGAATCGAAACCGCGGCCGGCGCAGTCGCACGCAGCGAAAAATAGACAGCTGCGAGCGCCGACTGACGTTTGAACAGCAGCGGCGGTGTGATGTCGTAGGCCGCGGTCTGCTGAGGAACGGAAGTGTCGGGAAGCTTTACTTGTGACAGTCGCGGTTGCGGCGCGCCGGCCAGTTTCACTGTGCTCCGGACCGCGCTGTCGGGAACTGCGCTCATTCAGTGGATCCACGAACTCTTGAGAAGATTCGACCGGTCGCCGCAGCGACCTATCAAGATCCAAGAGCAAGATGCGTACCACGAACGGCAGACGCGGGAGCGGCGCACCACTCCCGCGTCATTCCTTATTCAGGCGATTTGCGGCGCCCGCTCCTGCCGCGCGGACTCGCCGAAATTACAAACCGATGC
Source organism: uncultured Steroidobacter sp. (assembly GCF_937958065.1). GTDB lineage: Bacteria > Pseudomonadota > Gammaproteobacteria > Steroidobacterales > Steroidobacteraceae > Steroidobacter. Next base: position 33,081 of record NZ_CALFXI010000090.1, on the reverse strand, counting down.
TTGTAGAAGTTACCGATCCAACGTCGGCGCTTCCGGAACACTCGCCCCGCGTCCCTCGACCTGCGCCGCCATGCGGTGCAGCCAAAGCTCGAGGTTGGTGTAACCGCTCGGGGTCACTTCGTTCGGATTCGCCGGCAGGCTCAGCGCGCGACGATTCTGCGCGAGCGTCGGGTAGCCGCCACCGTTGCGCTCGCAGCGAGCCGTGCCGTTCGGTGCGACGCAGTTGATGATCCGGCCGGTGCCGTTGCGCGTTTGATTGATGATGCGCGTATCGACGGCGTCGCGATCGGCCGGACGTGCGCCCGCATATTTCAGCACGTGCTCACGCACCACGTTCTCCGACGTCGGCAGCGTCGTCATGGTGGCCGGCCAGGCGAGCGGCGAGCTCGCCTTGAAGTTCGCCAGATTCAACGAGCCATAGATCGAGCCCGCTACCGTGGAGGCCCACGCATCCGCAGTGCTCGATGCGCCGTGCATGGTGTTATCCGAGAGAAATACCTTGGCGCCCGGACGCAGCGTGGATGCGTCGGCACGCAGGCCGACCGGAGCCATGCTGCCCGAGGTATCGGGACCCCGCTGGAACACGTTGCCCACGACCGAATTCTGGGTCACCAGGCCGCGGCTCTGCAGGTCGATGGCCGTGTAGCCCCAGTTATAAATGAGATTGTTGACGATGACGGTGCGCGCCGCGGCAGTCATGGGATTGCGCGACTGCATGTTGGCGAACAGGTTGCCGGCAAGCGTGGCACTGCCGTCCACCGGTCCGATCAGCACGCCGAAGCCATGCTTGCCCTCGGGATGGATGGAGTCGTGCAGCGGCTCGGCGAAGATGTTGTTCAGCAGGCTGATGTTGTTCCAGTACTGCCAGGCGCTGGCGATCTCGTCGAGCGACCAGGTGAAGGTGCAGTGATCGACGACCACATTGCTGATGGGCGCGCTCGACGGCGCTTCGATCTTCAAGGCATCGCGATTGCTCGGCGGCTCGCCAGCCGCGCTGTCGCCGGGACGAACGCGGATGTGCTGAACCAGCACATCGGACGCCTTGATCAGCAATCCCGCACCACGCAGCGTGATGCCAGGCGACGGCGCCGTTTGACCCGCGATCGTGATGTAGCGATTCCGGATGGTGAGGTCATCCGGCAGCGTAATGGTTCCCGAGACTTCGAACACGCACACGCGCGGACCGCTCGCATCGACACAGGCCTTGAGCGAACCGGCGCCGGAAGCATTCGTATTGGTGACTCGAATGACGGCACCGCCGCGTCCGGCAGGCGTGGAGATGCCGTGGCCGATGGCACCTGGTATCACCGGTACGGCGTTGGCGAGCGGCGCCGCCATTCCGCAGGCGAGGGCCACGGCGGCCGCGAGTCGGCGGATCTTGGGCTTCATGACGGGAATCTTCGCGATAAACAACGTCGTTACTCCATCGAGAGTTTCAGCGGCGGCGCGTGGAGCCAGCCCGGGCCTACCACCAAGCATTTCTTGCAGAAAAAGGGACGAGCCGCTTTGCAACTCGGGAGAAAAGTTACAAGGCCCGTTGCAACGATTACATCGGCTAAGCCCTGAAGCCCGGCCCAGCCGTCCTGGGCCCGCGTAGGTCGATTGCCTGCGTTCGATTCACGACAGTGTCCCTTGCCGGAAACAGCGCGGCCGGCCTCGGCGCAATGGGAGTCGCAGCGTGCCCAAAAAATCCCTGCGCCGTGGGCACTGAAAGTGCATCGCAAGCGTTGGGCGTGAACACCTCGAGTAGTCAACGGATGCAACGTAGAACAGCGATCCTGGCGCAGCACGAATATGACTTGCTGATCATCGGAGGCGGCGCCTTCGGTGCTGCCGCCGCGCGCGATGCCGCCTTGCGTGGTTTGCGAACAGTGTTGCTGGAGCGGAATGATTTCGGCGGCGGCGCCTCGGCCGAATGTTTCAAGATGGTCCACGGCGGAATCCGTTATTTGCAGCACGCGGACCTGCCTCGTCTGCGAGGATCGTGCCGTGAAAGATCGGCGCTGTTGCGAATCGCTCCACATCTGGTGAGTCCCTTGCCCATTGCCATCCCCACCTATGGTCGGGGCCGCAGCGGCAAAGCGTTTCTGGGTACTGGAGCCCGGATATACGATCTGCTCACGCTCGATCGCAATCGCGGCATTCGAGATCCCGATCGTAAGATCGGCAATACGCGCCTGCTGTCGCGCGCCGAGGTGCTGCAAATGTTTCCTCATTTGCAGACACCGGACCTGAGCGGCGCCGTGGTCTTCGAAGACGGTCAGATGTACAACGCCGCGCGTCTGGTACTGGCTTTCGTCAAGGGCGCGGTCGCCGCCGGCGCCGATGTTTGCAATTACGCCGAAGCGCTTCGCTTTCTCTGGTCGGGCAACCGGGTGCGCGGCGTTCGCGTCCGCGACCAGCTCACCGGCGACGAATTCGATGTACGCGCGCGGCTGACGTTGAATGCGGCGGGCCCCTGGGCGGATTACTTGCAGAACGACGCCGAGCACTTCGGTACACCGCAGCGGCTGCCGTTTTCCCGTGATGCTTATTTCATTGTGGAGCGCGCGCCCACATCGTCGCATGGTATCGCCATTCAAGGCCTGAGCCGCGACAAGGACGCGCTGCTCGGCCGTCAGACCCGCCATCTGTTCGCCGCGCCCTGGCGCGACAAGACCCTGATCGGTGTGTGGCACAAGCTGTTCACGGAATTTCCGGATCGCGCCCAGGTGATGCCGGAAGAGATCGAGGAATGGCTGGCCGAGATCAACACTGTCCATCCGACCCTGGAACTGAGGTCTCGAGAAGTGAGCTTCGCGCATTGTGGGCTGGTGCCCTTCGGCGCAACCGCGACGGCAACCGAGCTGAGCTTCGGCAAGGAGTCGCGGCTGGTCGATCATCGTCATGCGCACAATGTGCAAGGGCTCGTGAGCCTGGTCGGCATCCGTTTCACGATGGCGCGCGTCGACGCCGCTCGTGCCGTGGACCTGCTGTTGAAACAATCCGACCGCGCGCCTCCGGCGCCCGCCAGCGATCGCATCCCGCTGCCGGGCGGCGACATCGAAGATTTCGCGAGTTTCGAGAGTGCCGCCTGTCGCGCATTGCCGCCGGATGTGGCGCGCAAGAGCATGGAAGCGCTGGTGCGCAATCACGGCACCGAGTATCGGGCCGTGCTCGACGCAGGCCGCGATGCCACCGTCGCCAACATTGCAGGCACCAGCACCCTCACCGCCGAAATCCGTTACGCGGTGAGCGAGGAAATGGCGGTGCACCTGGAGGACGTGGTTATGCGCCGGACGGATCTTGCCGCCGGCGCGCATCCAGGCCGCGCAGCATTGCTGGCCGCAGCGGCCGAAATGGGCCGGCTGTTGTCGTGGTCAGCCGAGCGTTTGCATCAGGAGATCGCCACGACGGAACACACTCTGCAACGGCATTCAGCGCGCGACTCCAGCTCGACGCCTGCATCAGATCGAACGGCGCCTCATGCGACTGCTGGCGACGCCAGTGCGACGGCATCGCCGAGTCATGGCGCGATGCTTGCAGAAACCACGGTAAGAGCGACTGCATGACTTCATCATCTCCCCAGAAACTGCTCGTAACAGGAGCCTCGGGATTCATCGGCTCGCGGCTCGCGTTACGCGCCTATCACCTCGGCATCGATGTCCTCGCCACGGGTCGTGCCGAATCGGCTATCGAGAACGAACGGCTGCAGGACTTGCGTGCCGCCGGCGTCCGCGTCGAAGCGGGCGTGCTGCAGGATCTCGCGCTGGTAGATCGGCTGCTGCAGGGACGCGATACGGTGATTCATCTCGCCGCCGCTCAACACGAGGCGGAGATGCCCGAGAGCTATTTTCGCGCCATCAACGTGGACGCTGTGCGCACCTTGCTCGGTGCGTGCCGCGACCACGATGTCCGCCGCTTCGTCTATGGCAGCACCATAGGGGTTTACGGCGAAGCAAGCGAATCGTTGCTGGACGAAGACAGTCCGCTGCGTCCGCAGAACGTCTACACTCGCACCAAGGTCGAGGCCGAAGGCATCGTGGAGTCCTTCGGGCAGCACTTCGAAACGTGCATCGTGCGCATCGCCGAGACGTATGGGCCCGGCGATCGGCGTCTGCTCAAGCTGTTCCGGAGTATCGCGCGCGGTCACTTCGTGATGATCGGCAGCGGCAGCAATCGCCGGCAGTGCATTCACGTCGACGATCTGGCGCGCGGGCTGCTGTTGGCCTCGCAACACCCCCGGGCGGTCGGCGAGAAGTTCGTGTTCGCGGGCAGCGAGATCATGACCACGCAGGAGATGGTGCGGCAGATTGCCGGGGTGCTGGATCGCAAGCCGCCGCGAGTGAAACTGCCGCTGTGGCCGTTCGTCGCCGCGGCGGGCGTCATGGAGGCCACGCTGCCGCCGCTGCACATCGCGCCACCCTTGCACAGCCGTCGGCTGGATTTCTTCCGCAAGTCTTTCGTATTTTCAACGACCCGGGCACAGTCGCTGCTGAGTTTTCAACCGGCGATCGATTTCCGCACCGGGGCGGCCGACACCGCCAGCTGGTACCGGGCCCGGGGCTTGCTGCCCCGTCCCGCCGTCACGGAGGTCGCCGATCGACAATCGGCCTGAGAAACTATGTCAGCGAACTTTCACGGCTCCTTTCGTTCACGTCACTTGCGACAGCGGCGACCCTTGCACCAGCCCACCACCCTCGATCTGGACACTACCGCGGACGTGCACGACGAATTCACGGCGGATCTGGAGCCGGCCACGGTCGACATCGTCCCCAGCGACGTCCCGCGTCCTGCGCTGGCGAACTCCACGCGGCAGCGAATGCCGGCCGAACAGCCGCGCCGCGAAGCCACTGCGCATGAATCGGCGCCTCGCGAGTCCGGCTTTTCCAAAGCGGCTCCGCCTGCAGCGCCTGACGCAGTTACGGTCGATGTGGCTGCCTCGCCTGCAGCTGCGGTCGAGAGCAAGCCCGCGACGAACAGCGTCGATCTGACGCATGTGCCCGCCCCGCCTGCTGCGGTCGAGAGCAAGCCTGCGACGAGCAGCACCGATCCGACGCACGACGTGTCGAACGATAACGTGCCCCAGCTGACGACCGCGGTGCCTCGCAAAGCCGCTCCGTTGCAAGCCGCCGAGCCGCAGCGACCTGCGCTGGCGCCGGGCAAAGTGCTCTGCGATCGTTACCTGCTCGAGCAAGTCATCGGCTGCGGCGGCACCGCCATCGTCTTCCGTGCGCGCGACATGCTGTCCGGCAAGGGCACCGCACCGAACGTGCAAGTCGCGATCAAGACCCCACGACCTGAGCGGGGCGATCCCGAACGCGCGGCGAGACGCCTGAAGCACGAGTTCGAGCATGCCAGGCTGCTGTCCCATCCCAGCGTCGTGCGCGTGTTCGATCTGCACGAAGATGAGGGGCGCTGCTTCATCACCATGGAACTGATCCAGGGCCGATTGCTGTCGCAACTGCTGCGCGACTGGACCATGGTGCCCGTGTCGCTGGCTTACAAGATTCTGCGTCAGTGCGCCGAGGCGCTGCAGTACGCACACAGCCAGAACGTCGTGCACGGCGATTTCAAGCCGGGCAACGTGTTCATCACGCCCGAGGAGGGCGTGCGCATCGTCGACTTCGGCACCGCCGCCGGTCCAACCGCCAACGATTCGCGCATTCCGGCGGGCACGCCCACTTACGCGAGCCCTGAAGTGCTCAGCGGCGACACGCCAGACCGACGCGACGACGTTTTCAGCTTTGCCTGCGTGGCGTACGAGCTGCTCACCGGCCAACACCCGTTCGGCCGGCAGTCTTCGTTGCAGGCACGCGACGCGGGCAGAATTCCGCCGCGCGCATGGAACCTCACGACCTCGCAATGGCTCTCTTTGCTCTCGGCTCTGTCCTGGAAGCGCGAGCAGCGTCCCAGCAGCGTCGAAGATCTGCTGACTCGTCTGAATCCCGAGCAGCCGGTGCCCGCGGCGCCGGCGCCCATCCACGTCGATCCCGAGGAAGTCGTGCCCGCCGAGTTACCCGCAGATCTGATGCCGAAGCAGCGCAGCTGGGGGTTCTTCGCCTTCATCGCCTGTGCGCTGCTGGTCACGTACTTCGCATTTCATCAGCGCCAGAGCGGCCCCGAGGACGATGGTGCTCCGTCGCTCGCGCCCGCGGCGGCATCCGTACCGCCTGCGCCAGCGCCGGAAGTTGCCAGGCCCAGGGTGGAAGAAGCGTCGTCCATCCTTGCTGCTCCCGAAAGCGCGGAGGCGACGCCTGCGAGCGCAGAAGAGGCAGCCCCTGCTGTGCCGGCGCCCAGCGCGGCGAGCAGGCCGAAGCCGGCAGCGGTACCGATGAGTGAAATCTCGTTCGAGTCGCCGAGCGTCGTCACGAGCGAAAGCTCGGTGGCGGCGGTGTTCCTGATCAAGCGCTCCCAGCCCTTGTCGGGCCGCGTCAGCGTGAGCTGGAAAGCGGTCAGCGGCACGGCCGACGCCGGCATCGACTTCGCCTCGGAGGCGACCGGAACAGTGACGTTCGCGGACGGCCAGGCGCAACGCGCGATCTATGTGCCGTTGCGCAACGATCTGCTGAAGGAAGAGGACGAGAGGTTCTACGTCGAGTTGTTCGCGCCCAAGTCGGCGCGCGTCGGCAAAGTCGGCCGCGCCGAAGCCATCATCCGCGACGACGACTGATCAGCTGCGGATCGCCACCGCAGCGACCTTCTTGCTCAACACGCTCACCTTCTTGCCATACATCCTGAACAGGATCCGCATGCCCAGCTCCAGCACGCTGGTGACCGCCAGCCCCACGTAGTTCAGCGGATTCTTCCAGAAGACATACAGCTTCAACGCAAACGGCTTGATGTCACGGAAGCCGCCGAGCTGCAGCAGCTGACCCAGGCTGTATTCCGTCACGATGTAAAAATGGTCAATGTTGTGCGCAAGGTTTTCAGCGCCGACGAACGGATTGGCGCCATTCATCGCATACACGATCACGCGGCCGTTGGGCCGCAGCGCGGCGTGACACAGTTGCAGAAACTCGATGGTCTCCTGATGCGTGAGATGATTCAGCTCCTGCTCCGGAATGATGACATCGAATTCGCCGTGGCAGCGCTCGAGGTACGGAAATGCTTCAGCCGCTTCGCACGGCAGATTGCGACGCCGCGCATGCTCGACCTTCGCTGGATCGGAGTCGATGCCGATTACGGCGCGATAGCCTGCCTGCGCCAACACATTGACCAGATAGCCCGGCCCGCAACTCACCACCAGAATCCGGGCGGACTTGTCCGCCGGCAGATGCGGCAGGTAATTGGCGCGGTAATACGCTGCAAAGGAGCTGTAGCCGGCTTCGATATCGGCCGGCGCCTGCCAGTACGAATCGAATGGCTCCAGGCGCGCCGCCATGACTCGACGTTGTGACGCCGGACGCTCGCTGACGAGGGTGGGTTGAGCACTCATGATCCGCGATCCCCAGATATTCCGACCGTGAGGTCATCCGGGTAAATACCGCGCCAGCGCCCGGAGTTCCGCCGGAGCGACATGATTTGCATGACGCGGCAGCGGCATGGAATTTGCTCCTCTGACCGGACCATGCGCATCCTTTTCTGTAACTACGAATATCCTCCGCTGGGCGGCGGCGGCGGTGTGGTCATGGCCGCCCTGGCGCGACACCTGGCCCGTCGTCACGAAGTAACAGTGCTCACTTCGCGCGCTGGCGATCTACTCTCCGAAGATCGCGATGGCGGCGTGCGCGTGTTGCGCGTTCCAGTGTTCTTTCGCCGCGAGCTGGCGGTGGCAAATTTTCCATCCATGGCGGCTTATCTGCCCACGGGATTGTTACGCGCTCTGCGTTTCAGCAGAACCGACTTCGACGTGATCAACACCCATTTCGTCGTGCCCACCGGCCCACTCGGCCATGCGCTGGCGCGCTGGCGCGGCGTGCCAAACGTTTTATCGGTGCACGGCGGCGACTTGTTCGATCCCAGCAAGAGCAGCTCGCCGCACCTGCATGCGCCATTGCGCGCCGCCGTGCGCTGGATGCTGCGCGCCGCTGACGATGTGGTCGGTCAATCGCACGACACGGTACGGCACGTGAAAGAGCTTTACGGCGTGCGGCGCCCGGTCGAGCTGATTCCACTCGGCATCGATCGACCGCCACCGGTGAGCACTGCGTCGCGCCAGGACCTGGGCCTGCCGAACGATGCCTTCGTCATGATCACCATCGGTCGGCTGGTGGCGCGCAAGGCGACAGTACAGCTGATCGACAATTTCGCCGCGAGCAACATCGCCAATGCGCATCTGGTGATCGTCGGTGATGGGCCCGACGCGCCGGCCGTCGAAAAGCGCGCGACCGAGCTGGGCGTGCGCAATCGCGTGCACATGCTCGGCCAGGTCTCGGATGCGGAGAAGTACGCCGCGCTGTCCGTCGCCGACGCATTCGTCACGGCCAGCCAGCACGAAGGCTTCGGCCTGGTGTTCCTGGAAGCCATGGCATTCGGCCTGCCGGTGCTGTGCTACGACCGCGGCGGGCAAACCGATTTTCTGGTCACGGGCGAAACCGGCCACGTCGTTCGGCTCAACGATCGGGAGGCGTTCGTCCGCGCACTGCTCGAACTGCATCGGGATCGAGACGCCCGGGAGCGCCAGGGAACACACAACCGGCAGCTGGTCGAGAATTATTTCATCGACACCTGCGCGGCACGCTACGAAGACGTGTTCGAACGGGCGATCGATGGCTCGCGCCGCGCCGCCGGCAAGAAACAGCGCCGCCCGGTCGGCACGCTCGATGCCACTTCGAATCAACCTCCAACGGTCAACCGCTAACCTCAACCAGCAACTGCTAATCCTCATGTGTGGCATAGCCGGCATCATCAATTCCGATCCGCGGCGTGAGCAGGCGCTCCGGCGCATGCTCGGCGCACTCGAACATCGCGGACCGGACGGGGAAGGCATTCATCACGACGAGCAGGTGACGCTCGGCCATCGCCGGCTGTCCATCATCGACCTGGCCGGCGGACGTCAGCCCTTGTACAACGAGGACCGCTCGCTGGTGCTGGTCTGCAATGGCGAGATCTACAACTATCGCGAGCTGCGCGCGCGTCTCGAAGAGGATGGCTATCGCTTTCTCACCAACAGCGACTGCGAAGTGATCCTCGGACTCTACGAGCGTCATGGCGAACACCTGCTCGACCATTTGCGCGGCATGTTCGCGTTCGCACTGTGGGACGGCAGACGCCAGCGTTTGCTCGCGGCCCGCGATCATTTGGGACAGAAACCCCTGTTCTACAGCGCCAGCGAACAAGGCTTCGCCTTCGCCTCCGAGATCAAGGCACTGCGCGCGCTGGATCGTCGCCGGCAGCGGATGAATTTCGCCGCGCTCGATCAATACCTGGCGCTGCGGCTCATCGATGCGCCGCTGACCATGTACGAAGGCATTCACAAACTTCCGCCGGGCCATCTGCTCTCGTTCCAACCGGGCGGCGTGCCGCAGATCCGCCGCTATTGGCGACTCCAGCAGACGCCCAAGCTCGCGGGCTCCGAGGAGCAACTGCTCGACGAGCTGCAGGCCAAGCTGCGGGAGACGCTTCGATTGCACATGGAGAGCGATGTGCCGGTCGGCGCGTTCCTGAGCGGCGGCATGGATTCCAGTTTGCTGGTCGCGATGCTGTCGCGTGATCTCGAGGTGAAAGATCTGCCCACTTTCACCATGGGCCTGAACTATCAGCGCTTCGACGAGGCGCCCGCCGCGCGCGCCGTGGCCAGTCTGTTCGGCACCGAGCACCACGAAGAGCGCGTGCAACCCGAGATCGCCGCGCATCTGCCCGATCTGGTGTGGGCGCTCGATGAGCCTTCGGATCCGCTGTCTCTGTGCACCTGGTTGCTGGCGAAGTTCACGCGACAGCATGTGAAAGTGGTCATCGGGGGGGACGGCGGCGATGAACTGTTCGGCGGCTACGACCGTTACTACGGCAATCTGTACGCCGCTCAATACGGCCGCTTGCCGGAAACGCTACGCCGCAAGCTGCTCGCACCGGCGATGGCGATGATTCCCGAGTCCGGCTGGTACAAGAGCCTGGGACACCAGCTGCGCTGGCTGCATCATCTGTCGTTCCATGCCGGCAGCGCGCGTTACGCCGCGAGCCTGAACTATTTCTATTTCGATCCCGCGCGCCGGCGCTCGCTGTATGCCCGCGACGCGCAGCATCACTGGCCGACCCTGGATGCGGAAGCCGCCATTCGTCGTCCGTTCGAAGAATCCGAAGGCGGCGACCTGGATCGCATGCTCTACGCCGACAGCCTGGTGCGGCTGCCCAATCATCCAGTGATGATCACCGACCGGATCTGCATGGCGCATGGCCTGGAAGCCCGCAGCCCGTTCATGGATCACGAGCTCGCGAGCTTCGCGGCACGGCTGCCGGCCTCGCTGAAGGTGCGCGGCGGCACCTTGCGTTACATCCAGCGCAAGCTCGCGGCACGTTATCTGCCGCCGGAGATTCTGGATCGTCCCAAGCAGGGTTTCTCCTCCGCCCTGCCCTATCTGCTGCAGGCCGAATACACGCGCCTGTACCAGTCCTGCCTGAGGCAATCGCAGCTGGTACAGGATCGCGTGCTCGATCGGCAGGCGATCGCGCAGCTGGTCGACGAGCATCTGGCCAAACGCGCCGATCACGGCAATCGACTGTGGCTGCTGATCAACGCGGAAATCTGGTATCGCATGTCCATCCTCGGCCAATCCCGCGAAGACCTGCGTCGCGAGCTGGCGGCGGACGAGCATGGTACGCGTCGCGCCAGCTGAGCCCGCCACACAACGATGAAAACGTGGCTGCGGATCATCGTCACGCTGCTGTTATGCGCGTTGCTGGTGATCTATGTCGTGGATGTGGGCTCGGTGCTCACCACGCTGCGCAATTGCGACCCGATGTGGGCCAGCATCGCACTGCTGGCCTTTCTGCTCGATCGCGTGCTGATGAGCTACAAATGGGGCTTGCTGCTGGCGATTCGCGGCTACGGCATCTCGCTCGCACACAAGCTGATGGTCTACTGCAGCGCCATGATGTGGGGACTGGCGCTGCCCAGCACGGTCGGCGCCGACGGCATTCGAGTCGTGCTCGTGCGTCGCTTCGGCGTGCGTGTCGACGACACGCTCGCGACCATCCTGGTCGAACGCGGCATCGGCTTCATCGTCGCGCTGCTGACGGCTGTCGCAAGCTTGATCCTGCTGCGCTCGATGCTGCCGCACGACGCCGTTTACGACTATGCGCTCGCGTTGGGCGTGGCCGGTCTGCTGGGCGCGATCACCATTCTGGTGTTTTCATTCACCGATCATGCATTGGGCGCGGTGCTGCGACTCGTGCCCTCGCGGTTCCGCGACAGCAAGGCCGTGCGCCTGCTGGAGCGTCTGCACGAAGCCTACGCGTCGCTCGCTTCGGATCGGCCCAGGATCGCTGCGTTCTCGGCGCTGACGCTGGTCGAGCACCTCCTCGTGATCGTTTGTTACGGACTGGTCGCGCGAGCGCTGGAAGTGCCGTTCAATCCCGTGTTCATTTTCGCGGCCGTACCCCTCGCCATCCTGGTGTCGCGGCTGCCTGTTTCTCTGGATGGCATCGGCGTCTATGAGGGCATCTTCATCGCCATCATGGCCTTGGGCGGCGTGAAGCCCGCCGACGCGCTCGCGGTGTCGCTGGCGGCCCGCGCCTTGCAGATCGTTGTGTGGTTCCCGTGGTGGTTGCTGCTCGCGGCCCGCACAGGAGTGCGTCCGCCCATCGAACCGGTGGCGACACCGACCGAGACTTCGAACATTCGAACAACGACATGAACGCACGCAATTCAACAACGAGCGCCAAGCGTCCGCTTGGCGCGGTCAGAGCCTTACGCGCCGATCTGCGGCGTCGATACGCAATGACTTCGGGCAGCACGCTGAAACGAGTGCTCACCTGCGCCAGGGCGCCTGGGGTGCATGCCGTGCTGGTCTTGCGCTTCGGTCAATGGAGCCAGCATCAACCGATGCTGCTGCGCCTGCTGTTCGACCCGCTGTACCTGGTCCTGGACTTTCTGGTGCAGGCCGTGTGGGGCATCGAAATTCCGCGCAAGGCCAAAGTCGGGCCGGGCCTGTACATCGGCCATCACGGCGGCATCACGGTGTCGTCGGGCGCGGTCATCGGATGCGACTGCAACCTGTCCCAGAACATCACCATCGGCGTCTCGGGCGAGGGACCCAAGCGCGGCGCGCCGACCATCGGTGACAATGTTTATATCGCGCCGGGTGCGCGCCTGTTCGGCAAGATCACGATCGGCGACAACGTGAAGGTCGGCGCGAATGCGGTGATCCACCGGGATGTGCCGGACAACGCGATCGCGGTGCTGGATCCCGGCTTCAGGATCCTGTCCCATGCGGGCAACCAGAAAACGCCCGCCCGGTGAACGACGAGCCCCGGGCTGCCACGACAACCCGGGGCCGATTCCCCTGACACTGATCGACGTCGAGTCAGCGGGCGTACGAGTAATACGCTCCTTCGTCCTGCGCCTCGGATCGATTCAGCACCACCCCCAGCAGATTCATTTCCTGCAGCAGTGCCTTCGCGCTGCGCAAGGCATCGCGATTGGTGAAGCCTTCGCCAACCACCAGCAGCATGCCATCGACCTGCGGCGAAAACGCCAGCACGTCGTCGGAGGCGAGCACCGGCGGCATGTCGAATATCACGACCCGACGCGGCATCTCCCCTTCCAGCGACTGCACCAGCTCGTCCATGCGCGGCGAGGTCAGCATGTCCGATGCGTTCGCGATCGACTGGAAGTTCGGCACGACCGCGAGCCGCTCCATGCTGGTGGGCGAGTACACGATCTGCTCGAAGGTCGCATCGCCGAGCAGATAATCGGCGAGGCCGCGCTCGCCATGGCTGTTGGTGAGCCCGAGATAACTGGCCACTTTCGGCCGCTGCAGATCCAGATCGACCAGGAACACCCAGGTGTTCGAATCATGCGCCAGCGCCAGCGCGAGATTGATGGAGGTCAGCGTCTTGCCTTCGCCCGGCGTCGCACCGGTCACCGCAAACGAATGCCACTGATTGGCATCGAGCCGGCGCAACAGCCGAGTGCGCAGGATCTTGTAAGCGCGCAACGCCCCGGGATCGGTGCTGCCCGAGAGAATGTTGTTGTCGTCCAGCACGGCGCGATCCAGCGTGACTGGCTGAAAGCGTCGTACATTCGCCGTCTCCGTGGCGGGAGGCGGCACGCGTCGCAGCCGGGGACGGCCGGTGGCCCCCTGCTCGGGCGGCGCAGGACGTTGATAGCGTTCCGCGGTCTTGCGCACTGCCTCTTCGATGATGCTCATTTGCGTGCTCTCGTGACTTTCAGTTCAACCATGCTTCGGGTCAGGCAACGAATCGAACGACGACCGCGAACGCGACGAGGGCGATTGCCGCCACTGCAGTGGCAGCATACGCCGGTGCCGCGCGCTTGTGCTTCTTGGCACCGGGATGTTTGATGACGGGCACCGCGGTCAATGGCGCAACGCCGAGAATGTCCTGAATATCCCGCGCGCCCCGCACCGTTGCATCCAGCAACTGCGCCAGAATCACCGACGTGATCGAGGCAATCGTCGCCAGCACCATCGCGATGATCATGATGGCGATGCGGGCCGGCTTGGCCGGTTCTTCGGGCAGCTTCGGCGAGGATTTGACCTGGAACTTGTCGGCGGTGCCGCCAGCGATGGCGGCTTCGCTCACTTCCGCATCCATCTGCCGCTTGAGCAGCTCGTCGTACTTGGCGCGTGCGCTCGCGAGATCGCGCGTCACCGCTTGATAGTCGCGCTCGACTTCAGGCGCCGCGACGATGCGGCCTTCGAGACTGGTCAACTTGTTGCGCAGCTCCGTCGCGCGCGCCTGCAGGGCCGCGAGCTGCGTGTCGGTGGCGTTCAATTGCGTCTGCAACTGGATGGCCATCGGCGAATCGAAGGCCGGCGCATCGGCGGTCTCTCCCGAAGCGATGCGCGCCTCGAGCGACTGGATGGTGCGCTGGATCCGCTGCACGTCCGGATGATCCTCGCTGTAGCGCTGCCGGGCTTCGGCGAGGATGGAGCGCTGGGTCTGCAGTTGTGCCTTCAACGACTGGCCGGCGACCGAGCCGCCCGCCTTCAACTGATCGATCTGACGCCGCAGCATGATCAGATCGGGATGGCTCTGATCGTATATCACGCTGCGGCGGGCATATTCGTCTTCGAGCGCACGCAGATTCGCGCTCTCCGGGTTGGCCGCGCGCGCCTGCGCCAGCTGCGAAACGAGGAACACGCGCTCACGCCGCAGTGCCTGCATCTGCGACTCGACGTTCTGGATGTCGTTCTCGGTACGATCCATCACGTTGAGATTCATCTCGTTGAGCTCCGGCAGCTTGCCGGCATTCTTTTGTTTGAACTCGGACAGCTTGGCTTCCAGCCCGGCCACGTGCGTGCGCACGCGCTCGGCTTCGCTCGCAAAGAACTTGGCTCGACCGCCGGCCTGGCGCTGACGATCGGTGCGGTTCTGCTCGAGGAACGCGTTGACCAGCCATTGCGCGCCCTGCTGGGCCCGCTGCGGGTCTTTGTTGTCGTAGGCGACGCTGAAGGCCGTCACCACGTCGCGCTCGCGCCCCGTGTTGGGATCGAGAATCGGCACGGTCACGATGTCGACCTTGATGTCGCTGCGCAGGCGTTGAATCGCGCCCGCCGGGTCCTCGGCCTGATCGTCGTAGAGCTGGTGCTCGGCGAGCAGCTTGGCGAGGGTGCGATCGCTCAACACCACCGTGCTCAGGCTGCGAACATACTGGTCGGCATACGGCGACTCTTCCGGATCCTGCGCCAGCGCGTTCGGATTCTGTTTGACCGCCTGTGCGCCTTCGATCTCGATCTGGCCTTCCGAGCGATACACATCGGGCAGCGCGAGCGCCAGCGCCGCGCCGATGGCGACGATCGGCAAGCCGACCATCAGCAGCAGCTTGCGGCGGCGACGCAGGATGCTCAGGTATTCGCCGAAGCCGGCGCTCTCCGGCTCGCTGCCGGGATAACCGGGATAGGAAGGGGCAGGCGTCTGCATATGGCTGGGAGTTACTGACATGGCGCTGTGTTCGGGTAATAGGTGGCCGTTGCTTTACTGAGCGCGTTTCGGTTCGTACACGATCCCAAACAGGAAGCTGTTGGCGTTGCGGTTCGTGGGCTCGTCTGCATACTCCTGCCAGCGGTAGTTGTAGGTGCCAACCACCGACCACTGTCGCATCCAGCGCCATTCGAACCCCAGCTCGCCGGTCGCATATTTGCGCGTGGGAAACGTGCCTTCCTGCGTTTCCTGGTCGCGCGACAGGCGCGCACCGGCGCGCACCGCAAAGCGTGGCGTCACGTCGTGATTCAGCCTGAGACGCAACTGATAACGCTCCACGACGGTTCCCGCCGAAACCGGCCCGACACTGCGGGTCACGTCCAGAAACCAGTCGTTGCGTTCGGTGGACCATTGCCCGCCCGCGCCGGCGATCATGTTGGTGTCGCTCGGGCCGTCCTCGGGGCTGGTCTGCTGGGCGCCGAGGCGGATGTACGCACGCGAGTTCTCCGAATACTGGGTATCCCATTCGAGCTCGCCGCCGTAGGCATCGGTTTTTTCGGTGGTCTCGTACTGAAAGCCCACTGCACGCACATACAGCGTCGAGCGCTGCGAGGTGAGAATGCCGAACGCCGCACCCGCACCAAATTCGCTGAAGTCACGTTGCGCGCCCGGGACCTGATTGTCGAAATCGGCCTGCAGGTAATGCCCGTCCAGCTGCAGCCGGTAGCGCTGCGACAGGTCATACCCGAATGAGGGCGCGATGCGGAAGAAATTGCGCCGGTTGCGAGTCACGAAGCGTCCCGAGTCGCCCTCGTTCGGCTCGCCCAGCCCGCCGCCTTCGGCCGCGTCCGGCAACTCGCTGCGCACCACGTCCTCCTGCGAGTAGGAGAACGGCACGGTGAAGCGCCGGCGCGGCGTCACGTCGGAAAAGCCGGCGTCGAGGTAGTAATTGGTCGCGTCCTCGCTGCGTTCGTTCGGAAAGTAAGTCACATTGATCCGCGGCGTGATTTCGAAGTTGGTGCGCGGATCGACGGTGCGGAGCGTCGCCTCCAGATCCGTCTCGGCGCCCGACACCTCGATCTCAGCTCCCGGCAGGGACAGACGATAGTTGTCGCTGAACCGATAACCCGCCTGCGCACGCGGCGCGAGCTCCCAGTTGGCGGCACTGACGGTGCACGCGGCCAGCGCCATCGGCAGGCCGACCCAGCAGCGACCGAGCAAACGATTACGGCACAACAACGATATCTCCCGCGATCAGCTCGATGTTCGTTTCCAGACGCTTGCCGCGCACGACTTCGGGATAGCGGAACGCCATCGCGGTCTGTTTCTCGCCCTGGCCACGCAGCACGATGATGTCGTTGCTGGCGGCGAACGGCGTCATGCCGCCGGCCATGCTCAACGCCTGCATGATGTTGACGCTGGGGTTGACGATGAACTCGCCCGGCCGGTTCACCTGGCCGAGCACGAAGATCTTGTTGCCCCGGATCTCCTGCACCGACACGGTCACCACCGCGCCGGAGATGTATTTGGCGAGACGCTCGGCCACCAGCTTGTTGAGATCCGCGACGGTCTTGCCGCGGGCATCGATCTCACCTACCAGCGGGAACGAAAAGGCGCCGTCGGGGCGCACCAGCACCTGGCGCTGCAGGTCCGGCTCCTTCCACACGGATATTTCCAGGGTGTCGCCGGGCTTCACGACATATGACGCCTGTTGCGCATGCGCGGCCGACAGGCCCAGCACGCACATCGCCAGCATCGCCCATACCCCTCGCATTCTCGTCATCGAATTCGCTCCTCCGAACCTTGGCTCTGAGTTCATTGGTTACATGCTTGTTACGTTGGCCTGTCCTTTGCAGGTCACGTGCCAACGAAGCAGCGTGTCGTCGGATGGCGGCACCGCGGCGTGGGATACGAAGCTTTGCCGCCGCGTTGTCACTACGACCATGCAATGGCGTGAATGTGAGAAGAGTTCCTGCAAGCACGGCTTGCCACGACGGCAGCCCGCAGCGGGGAAAGGTTGTAAGAACGTCGGGAAATACAGGATGACTGGTGCAAAAGTTACAACTGAAACGGGACCGGAGTTACCCGGCGCCAGAGCGTCGCAGACGCCGCGTCCACGGCTCTCGGTCATCGTGCCGCTGTACAACGAGCAGGAGAGCATTCGACCGCTGTATGCCGCCATCGTGCAGGCGTTGGGCGATGTCGGCTGCACGTTCGAAATGGTGTTCGTCGACGACGGCAGTCGCGATGACACGGCCGAGATCGCACGACAGATCGCCCGCTTCGATTCCCGTGTGCGACTGGTGAAGTTCCGCCGCAACTACGGACAGACGCCAGCGATGGCCGCGGGCATCGAACATGCGCGCGGCGAGATCCTGGTCACGATGGACGGCGATCTGCAGAACGATCCGGCCGATATAAAACATCTGCTGGAACAGATCGAGGCCGGCTACGACATCGTGGTCGGCTGGCGGCACAATCGGCAGGACAAGCTGGTGACGCGCAAGATTCCTTCCCGCATCGCCAATGTGCTGATCGGCAAGGTCACTGGCGTACCGATCCGTGACAACGGCTGCTCGCTGAAAGCCTTCCGTGCCGAGCTCATCAAGAGCATCCCGCTCTACTCGGAAATGCATCGTTTCATTCCAGCCATGGCGTCCATCGCCGGGCCGCGCGTCGCGCAGATCCGCGTACGGCATCACGCGCGCCGCTACGGCCAATCCAAATACGGCCTGTCGCGCATCTACAAGGTGCTGCTGGACCTGATGGTCATCAAGACCGTCACCACGTTCGCTTCGCGACCGCTGCGTTGGTTCGCGCTGCTGTCGGTGCCGCTGTTCCTGAGCTCGTTCGCGATGCTGGCGCATACCTTCCTCACGCTCGTCACCAACCGCTCGCAGCTGTCGCTGCCGCTGGCGGGCACGGGAATCATTTTTCTGGCGTCCGCCACGATCCTTTTGTGCAGTGGCGCGTTAGCTGAGCTGATCTATTCGCGCGGCGACATCCGCGACAACGAGTTCTTCAGACTGACACAAACCATCCAACGCCATCCCGGCGATGTTTCCAAGGCGCGCCCCACGCAACCAGTGACGACAATCTCATGAGCACCCAGCCTCTGACACCTTCACTGCCGTCGATCTCCGTCATCGTGCCCGTATGCGGGCGACGCTCGGAGCTGCGGCCCCTGTATGCGCAGTACAAGGCCGGCATCGAAGCCGTCGGCCTGCCGTTCGAGTTCATTTTCGTGATCGACGGCGATCGCACGGACGCCAGCCGCGCGCTCGAAGAGCTGTTGAACGACGGCGAGGACCTCACGGTCATCAGCCTGACGCGCAGCTTCGGCGAAGCCGCGGCGCTGATGGCCGGCTTCGAGCGCGCTCAAGGCAGCGTGATCGTCACACTGCCGGCCTATCACCAGATCGAGTCGCAGGACATCCCCAAGCTGGTGGCGGCACTGGGCTCCTCGGACATGGCCATCGGCTATCGCTCGCCCCGCTACGGCAACCTGTTCGATCGCATGCGTCGCAGCGCCTTTCACGGGCTGGTGAACTTCGTCACCGGCGCCCGGCTGCAGGACCTCGGCTGCGGAGCGCGCGCCATGCGCCGCCAGGTGTTCGAAGAAATGGACCTGTACGGCGACCAGCATCGCTTCATGGCCATCCTGGCGACACGCCTCGGCTTTCGCGTCAGCGAAGTGGCCATGCGCCAGTCGCCCAAGGATCGCCTGCAGCGCGTGTATCGCCCCAAGGAATACGCGCACCATGTGCTCGATCTGTTCAGCATCTTCTTCCTGGTGCGCTTCACCAAGCGGCCGTTGCGCTTCTTCGGCATGCTCGGCGCCGCGACGTTCGGCATCGGCGCGGCCATCATCGCGTTCCTGAGCGTGCAACGTCTGTTCTTCGACGAGAAGCTCGCCGATCGACCCGCGCTGCTGCTGGGCGCGCTGCTGGTCGTGCTGGGCATGCAGGTGTTCGCGCTCGGCCTGCTCGGCGAGCTGATCATCTTCACTCATGCGCGCGGCATGAAGGATTATCGGGTGCAGGAAGTGATTCAGTATCCCGATCAGTATCCGGGCACTGTGACTTCGTCCGTGGACGTCACCGACGTGGAGCCCGGCGAAGGCCGCAACAGCGAAATCCGGCACACCGCGCCACCCGCGATGACGGCTTGAGCCTCCGGGGACGCGCCGGGAACATCCGGCGCGTCGCCCACCGGCTGGCCGGTAGCGATGGTGAGCTTCACGTCGTTCAACACTGCCGCCGGCAACTGACTGGCTTCCGCCGTCGAATAGATCATGGTCACTTCCGACAGGCGCTGGATCGCGTTGGCGGCCTGGGTGCCGGTCAGGAAATGCTGGGCATGATGAATCAATATGCAGTGCGGCCGACCGGCGCGGTCGTGCAAGGCCTGCAGTTGCAACAGCAATGCGTCGACGAACACGGGACGCGTCTCGGGCGGCAGAGCGGCCAGATTGATCTCGATGCTGTGAGTCGGCGGCTCGAGTGCCCTCAGCACGTCGGACAGCCGCGGCGCTTCGTGAGTATCGCCCCAACTGCTCATGTCGACATACGTGGCGCGC
Source organism: uncultured Steroidobacter sp. (assembly GCF_937958065.1). Classification (GTDB taxonomy): domain Bacteria; phylum Pseudomonadota; class Gammaproteobacteria; order Steroidobacterales; family Steroidobacteraceae; genus Steroidobacter. Next base: position 13,478 of record NZ_CALFXI010000090.1, on the reverse strand, counting down.
GCCGACGCGACGGGAACATTGCGGTCTGCGCCGATGACACAGCATTGATAGTCCTGCTGCATCAGTTGCTCCAGCAGACGATTGCAGATCAAGGTGCGGGCCGCCTCGTCCGGCCCGCTGACCAGCACCGAGTCCTGACAGGGCGAGAGCAGCACGTCGCGCTGATCTTCACCTTTGCCGAGGACCAGCCGCCGCCTGGGCACGGCAGAGGCCAGATCAGTCGAGATCAGCTCACGCGCAAGCTCGAGAAAGCCGTCGCAGTACTCGCCCGCGGTGACGTGATCCGCCGCTTGCTTGATCGATTCGGCGGCATTGTTCACGACTACCGCGTGCTCGGCGGAAGCCAGCAACGGCAGATCGTTTTCCGCGTTACCGATGGCGACCAGGTTGTGACGTGAAACGCCCAGCTGGCGCAACGCCTCGTTCATGCCCGACGCCTTGTCGATGCCGGGCGGCAGGATCAGCAGCGTGTCGTCATTGGTCACCAGCTCGTAATCCATGTGCAGCTTGAGCTTGCGCAAGGCCTCGCGCACGGCATCGAAATATTTCGCGGCGGTGCTGATGATGGAGCTGCCGACCGAGAGCGGCGTCACCTGCCGGCGACGCAACTCCTGCAGCAGGATCTCCGGCGGCGCCTGGCCGAGAATCTCCGATTGCCGGGTCGCCGTTCGATGCAGCACCCCGCCGTTCTCGGCGACGATGTAATCGAACAGGCGCGCTTCGGGGAAGATCTCCAGCAGGCGCCGCAGCTCGCGGCCGGTCACCAGAATCAATTTGCGCCCGGTCGCCGAGAGCTCGCGCAGCACGTCGATGCAACGCTCGTCGCAACGCCCATCGCGAGCCAGCGTTCCATCAAAGCCTGCGGCTAGCACCACGTATCGCATCGCGTCTCGTCTTTGTCGGGCGTCCGGAATTCCCCGATCCCTGGCGCCATAGCCTCAAGTGAACAGCGTCTCATAGGCCGCAAGCAACCGCGGCACCTCATGTTCCCAGGCGAGCGCATTCTTGACCCGCTCGCGGCCCCACTCGCCCATCTGTTTCCGGCGGGGCTCGTCATCCAGCAACGTCACGATCTGGCGCGCCATGTCGATCGGATCGTTCCGCCGGGCGTACAACGACGCCTGCTGCGCCGAGACCCGCCCTTCGGTCAGGTCGTACTGGACGATGGGCTTGCCCAGCGCCATGTACTCCATGATCTTGTTCATGGTGGACTTGTCGTTCATCTCGTTGGCGACATCGGGATTCACGCACACGTCCGCCGTGTTGAGCATGGCCAGCAGCTCGGCGTCGGGCACCCGGCCGGTGAAGGTCACGTAATCGGCGACCTGCAGCTGCTCGGCGAGCCTGCGCATGGCGTCCAGCTCGGTGCCGCCGCCCACCAGGCCGAAATGAATGTCGGTGCGCCCCATCTCGTGCACGATGTGTCGAACCGCGGTCAGCAGGCCATCGATGCCTTCCTGACGGCCCATCACGCCCACATAGCCCACCAGGTACTTGCGTCCTCGCTTCAGCGCCGGCTGCGGCGGCATGACCTTCAGGCGCCGCAGGTCCGGCCCACTGCGCACCACGAACACTTTGCCCGGCTGCTGGCCGCCACGCTCGATCGCGATCTTCCTGTACGACTCATTGGTGGCCACGCACACGTCGGCGGTGCGAAAGGTCCAGCGCTCCAGCGCCAGCATCAGCTTGTAGAACAGGTCGCGCCGCTGGAACTTCGCTTCGTACAGCTCGGGATTGATGTCGTGATGATCGAACAGGAACTTCTTGCCGAACAGCTTGTAGAAGGCGCCGATCAGAAAAATCATGTCGGGCGGATTGCAGCCGTGGATCACATCGAAGCCCCGGGTGAAAGCGATCTTCAGCGACAGCAGGAACTCGGCCGCGAGCGCCCAGCTGTATTCCAGCGCGTAGCCGAGCGCGCCGTCGGCTTCGAACGGCATGGAGTGGCGATAGATCGCCACGCCGTCGATCTCCTCGAAGCTTCGCTCGTAACCCTTGCCCTTCGGGCAGATGATCGACACCTGATAGCCGTGTGCCTGCAACGTGCGAGCCTCCTGCCACACGCGCCGATCGAACGGCAGCGGCAGGTTCTCGACGATGATCAGTACGCGACGGCGGCTGGCAACGGCAACGTCCGCGCTCATGACCCGGGCCTGTTCTTCGGCATTCGACATGACCCGCCTACCAGCACACGCCCTGATACGCCGCGCTGTAGCTGTCGCGATCCGGCAGCAGAGCGATATCCAGCAGCAGCTGCTCGGGCCGGTTATGGGCCCGCAGCGCCGCCAGCACTTCGGGAGTCTTCATCGCTACGATCAAGACCTCGGAGTCGCGCACCAGCGCGTCCAGGTCGGTGGTCATCAGTGAAGCGATGTGCGGAATGCTTTCTTCGATGAAGCGACGGTTCGCGCCGATCAGCCGGGCGACGTTGACCTGCGGATCGAAAATGCACAGCGGCAGGCCCTTGCCGATGAAGCGCTCGGCCATGACCACCATCGGACTCTCGCGCAGATCGTCGGTGCCGGACTTGAAGCTCAGGCCGATCATGCCCACCGATCGGCGCCCGCTCGCCAGCACGCGCTCCACCGCATGATCGATGTGCGCGGCATTGCTCGGCAGCAGGCTGCTCAACATCGGCAGATCCACATCGTTGTTCTTCGCCAGGTACAGCAGCGCCTTCAGATCCTTCGGCAGACACGAGCCGCCGAACGCAAAGCCGGGCCGCAGATACGCCGAGGAGATGTTGAGCTGCCGATCCATGCACAGCAGCTTCATCACCTCGTGCGGATCGACGCCGACCGACTGCGAGACGCGGCCGATCTCGTTGGCAAAAGTTACTTTCAGCGCGTGGAAGGCATTGCACGCGTACTTGAGCATCTCCGCGGTACGCACCGAGGTATGCACGAACTCGCAGGGCAGATGTCCGAAGATGCCGCGCAGGGCTTCGACCGCGTACTGGTCGTCCGCACCCACCACGGTGAGCGGCGGATTGTCGTAGTCGTTGATCGATGAGCCTTCGCGCAGGAACTCCGGCTGGAAGCACAGACTGAAATCACGCCCTGCCTGCAGGCCCGAGGCCGCTTCGATCGCCGGCTTGATCACTTCATCGAGCGTGCCCGGCTTGACCGTCGAGCGGATCACGACGATGTGCCGTGTCGCCTTCTCCGGCAGCACTGCGCCGATCTGCTCGGCGATGCGCGTGATCGCGGCCAGATCCTGGTTGCCGTTCTGACGGGCTGGCGTACCTACACACACGAATGAAATATCTGTCGCGAGAATCGCCTCGCGGACCGAGTCGGTGACGCTGACGGTGCCGCCGCGCATCACGGCGCGCGTCAACTCCTGGATGCCGGTCTCGACGATGGGCGCCTGACCTCGGCGCAGCAGCTCGAGCTTTCCCGGATCGATGTCGACACCAAACATTTCATGACCGTCGCGAGCCAGGCACGCCAGCGACACGGCGCCGACGTAACCCAGACCGAAAATACTGATTCGACGAGGCGAGCCGGGGGCGACGTCTTCATCCTGAGCGCTCTCCCGTGACCAGCCACGGCGAGCACGCGTGTCCGCGCTCACGCTATCGATCTGCAACGCCATCATTCGTCTCCGTGTTGAAAGTACCGACCGACGCTCGGTGGAGTCGGTCGGTTCCAAGAAGAATGGCAAGTTCTATGCCGCCGTTCCCTGCGTCGCGGTGAGAATTTTCAGCGACTCCATCGAAGCGCTCCCGGACTCGGAAAAGCCAGGGTTTTACGGCATGCGCGCCGTCAATCGAATCGACATGGAAAATTTCCTACTTCATGCGCGCCGAAAAAACTTTATTACAAAGGAACTCAGGTGGCGCTTGAAGAATTTGCATCTCACCTGACCGATCACAACTCCTTTCGACCTTTATTGGGGAGAGATTACAAAGTGGACGCACCGATCACGCTGCACGAGAACGGCCTCGGCAACCTCCTCGGGCGCTCGCCAGCCATGCATCAGGTCTTCGGTCTGATCAAGCGCGTGGCGCCGACCGAAGCCACCGTCATGATCATGGGTGAAAGCGGCGTTGGCAAAGAGCTGGTCGCCGAATGCATTCACAACTTGAGCAATCGCGCACAGGGCCCGCTGGTGGCGATCAACTGCGGCTCGATTCCCGCCTCGTTGATCGAAGCCGAATTGTTTGGTTACGAGAAAGGCAGCTTCACCGGCGCCTCGCGCTCACACGCCGGAGTGTTCGAGCGCGCGACCGGCGGCACGTTGTTCCTGGACGAAGTCACGGAAATGCCGCTGGACATGCAGACACGACTGCTGCGCGTACTGGAAACGGGACGCTTCTACCGCGTCGGCGGCACGCAGGAGATCAAGACGGACATTCGCGTTGTCGCGGCAACCAATCGCAACGTCACCGAGGCCGTCGCCAATCGGCAACTGCGCGAAGACCTGATGTATCGACTGGCAGTGTTCCCGCTGCACATCCCGCCGCTGCGAGAGCGCCCGGGCGATGTGCCGCTGCTGGCTCAACACTTCCTGAGCATGCTCAACCGCGGCAGCGAAGTGAGCAAACGTTTCTCACCCTCGTTCCTGGACGCGCTTGCCTCGCGCCGCTGGGCCGGCAACGTGCGCGAGTTGAAGAACGCCGTGGAGCGCAGCTTCATTCTGGCCGACGAGGTGCTGGATGTTGACCTGTCCGTCACCATGCCGGCCCACAGTCCGGAGCCGGTGGAAGCGGCTCGTCCCGCGGGTGTGCACGTTCCGCTCGGCTCCCGGCTGGATGAAGCCGAACGCTCGCTGATCGAAGTCACCTTGGATTACTGCGAAGGCGACAAGCGTCGCGCCGCCGCCGTGCTGGGCTGCAGCCTCAAGACGCTTTACAACAAGCTGAACAGCTACGCCCGGGAGCGCGCCGAAAGCGAGCAGAGCGAGCTGGGACGGCACCTGCCCAGCGTCGCTGCCAGCGTGCCGCTGGCCGGTTGATGTTTTCGAGTTGAGACCAGCGCCAGATCCTCACCTGGCAGACCGCCATCGGCCCTCCCAAGAGAGGGCCGATGTTTTATGCAGGGTCAGACGAGCCGATCAACCGGCGGCGACCGGAGCAAGCACCACGATGCGGTCGCGGCTGGAGACGACCGAGCCGCCAGGCTTCTCGATGGTGACCGCGAACATCGCAGGGTTGCGGATCTGCAGCTTGGCGGTGATGGGAATGATCACCTCGCCCTGCCCCGGCGGCACATCGAACACGCCGCCGTCGACTGGATAGCGCTCATCGCGCGTGCCGTCGAAGATCCACAGCTGATATTGCATCTCGTTGGCATTGTTTGCCTGCAGGCCGCGGAAACGCAGATAGCCGTTCTGGGTGCGCTGATCCCACACCACGTCGCCGGTGACGCCGCTGGCCGCGGGGTCCTGAGTGGTCTGCCAGGTCCGCCGCATCACGCCCTGTTGAGCGAGCAACTGCTGCCGCTCCTGTTCCAGCGTGCTGGCGACCGGAGCTTCGACCGCTGCGCCGCCGCTCTGCAATCGCGGCCACCAGCCGGCGAGCGCGATCAGCACGCTTGCAGCGGCTGCGAACCAACCGGCCCTGCCGCCCCATGAAGAAGACTTGCGCGAGGCCGACGACTTCTGTGCCGGCGGTGCGCTCACGGCCGGCGCGGCGGTGGGCGAACGAGAACGACCGGCGATGCTGATGACGCGTGGCTGCGCAGCGCTCTGACGGGACGCCGACGGCGGCATCGAAGCCGCCACTGTATCCGCCTGCGCCATCAATCGCTCGCGCAGGCTGTACGGCATCTCTTCGTGCTCGTGATTCTCCACATCACTGGCGAGCAACAACGCGGCGGCGGTGTATTCGAAACGACCGGCGTCCACATATTTCTCTTCGGACAGCAGCTGCTTCAGCTCGGCGCGCTCGGAAGAATTCAAGCCGTCGACGGCCCGCTGCACCAGCAGCTCCACCAGCCTCGGGTTCTGCATGACTGAGTTGCTCATGAGCGCACCCCGTCGGAGGCGGCGTTCTGAATGCCCATCAACTCACGCACCTGGATCAATCCTCGCCGCATCATGGTTTTCACTGTACCCAGCGGCATTTGCAGCACATCGGCAATTTCCGAATGACTCAATCCCTGCAGGATCCCAAGCTCCAGCACCTGTCTTTGTTCCGGCCGCAACTGCATCACCGCGCGAGCGGCCGCCGAGGCCTCGGCGCACACTTCGGCGCTGTTGCCCGGATCGGCCCAGCCCAGCGAATCGATGTCGTCGGTGGATTCGGTGCGGGCCTGATGCGCGGCCCGGCGCATCCGATCGATCAAACGACGCCGCGCGATGGTCGCGACGAAGACTTTCTCCGAACCCTGGTTGGGATCGAACCGGCCGGCGCTGCGCCAGACATCGGTGAAAATTTCCTGGACCGCGTCCTCGGCATCGGCGCGGGTGCGCGTCAGGCGTCGGGCGATGGACCAGATGAGACTGCCGAACTGATCGATGCACTCGTGCACGGCACGCGCATCTCCTTGTGCGACTCGAGCGAGTACTGAGTCCGTCATTCTCGGGCGGCTCTGAGTTGTTGTGGTTCGCGTCGCATCGTCTTCCGTTAGTGCGATTAGCGAAGAGCAGGGAGCCGGAAGTATAGCGGAGACTGTCACTTCAGTTCGCCAGCCGTTAATGGGAGGTTAAGGGATACTCGCAACGGCTAATTCGCGAGCACGAGGTCATTGAGATTCATGCGGGATTCGTTGCCTGCGCGTTCGCCAACTCGATCACGTTTGGCGCCTGAGAGTTCAGTTTCGGGTGACGCTCGGAACCGAGCGATGGGAGCTTGTGGTGGCGCCCAAAGGATCCTAGACTCCCTACCAGACGTTTGTCTGGTATCGCCCTGGCCAGGGCCCCCACCCCGACCCGCTATGTCCGAGCTCACCCGCAAACAACTGGAAGTATTGGCTTTTATCCGCCGCTTCATGGAAAGCGACGGCCTGCCGCCAACGCGTGGGGAAATCGCCGAGGGCCTGGGGCTCAAGAATCGGCAAGGCATCGATCAGCATCTGCGCGCGCTGGAGAGCAAGGGCGCCATCGAGCTGGTGCCCGGGATCTCACGGGGCATTCGGGTGCGTGAGGGATTCGCCTCGGCGCCGGCGCGCCTGGCTCGCGCTCCGTCCAGATCGTCTTCGAGCTTGCCGCTGTTGGGGCGCATCGCCGCCGGCGCGCCGATTCTGGCGAGCTCTCATGTAGAAGAGCATGTCACCGTCGACGCCTCGCTGTTCAAGCCGCACGCCGATTTCCTGCTTCGGGTCCGCGGCGACAGCATGAAGGACGCCGACATCCTCGATCACGACCTGCTTGCTGTTCATCAAACATCGCAGGTCCGCAACGGCCAGATCGTGGTCGCGCGCCTGGTCGATGAGGACGAGGCGACCGTGAAGTACTACCGGCGGCAAGGTCACACGGTGCGGCTGGAACCCGCGAACGCGGCCTACCGGCCCATCGAGATCGATTTGCGTGAGCAGGAGTTGTCCATCGAAGGGCTGGCGGTGGGGGTGATTCGCACTTCGCTGAACAGGGGACAGATCTGATTTCGCTGCCCCCGGCCGCACCGCCATGTTTCAGGAGCAATCAAATCTGTCCCGTTTGCAGCCATGAGCGCGTCTCGTGCGGAAACATTGGAGCAACTGGCGCGGCTGTGCCGGAACGGCCGCGAGGGCCCACCGCCGCGCGTCGAGCCCAGCGGCTCGGCCAGTCTCGATGCGGTGCTGCCCGGCGGCGGCTGGCAATCGGGAACCATCGTCGAGCTGATGCCGGTGAGCGATGGCATCGGCGAGCTGCGCCTGCTGATGCCGGCACTGGCGAAGATCACGCAGAGCGAGCGTCATGTGGCCATGATCGCGCCGCCTTATATTCCGTTCGCTCCAGCCCTGCTTCGCCATGGGCTGCGGCTGGAGCATTTTTGGATCATTCGCGCCCAGAGCGCCGCCGACATTCTGTGGTCCGCCGAGCAGACCTTGCGTTGCAAGTCGTTTGGCGCGGTGCTGGCGTGGCCCTCGGCGATTCGCGATCGTGAAGTGCGTCGACTGCAGCTCGCGGCCGAAGCGGGCAGCAGCATCGGGTTTGTTTATCGACCACCGAGCGCGGCTCATGAGTCCTCGCCCGCGGCCGTCAGGCTGCGCTTGCAGGCGGATGCAGTCGGGCAGTTGAACGTCGATATCGTCAAATGCCGGGGCGCGCGCGCCGGCATGTCATTGGCAGTTGGTGGCTTGGAATCCGCAGGTCGGCAACGTCTCACCGCCAACACCTGACCCGGTGATGATTTCTCATGCTGTGGCTTTGTATCACCCTGCCCCAGTTGCCTCTCGAAGCTTTGCAATGTGAGCAAGGCGAGCGGCCCACCCTGGTCACGGTATTGGAAGGCAATGTGCGCTCGGTCGTTTGCTGCAATCCAGCCGCCGGGCGCATCGGCTTGCAGCCGGCAATGAACTTCACCACTGCGCTGGCGATCCTGCCCGAGGTAATCGCCATGGAACGCCGCCTCACCGCCGAACAGGCGGCACTGGAACGTCTGGCGACGTGGGCTTATCAATTCAGCGGCACGGTGATCCTCGGAGAATTGTTCGCCGACCTGCAGCGGGCGCGAACCACGGCCTTGTGGCTGGAAATCGGCGCGAGCCTGCGTTTGTTCGGCGGCTTCCGCAAGCTCATCGAACAATTGGAAGCCGAGCTGGGCAAGCTGTCCTACAGCTATCAACTCGGCATCGCGCCGACATTGGAAGGCGCGGCACTGCTGGCTCGCACTGGAGTCCGCGTCGCCATCACGACCGCGGCAGCCCTCCGCGCTCGCATCGAGAATATCTCTGTGCACTGGCTCAATCTGGATCCCTGGATTACTCAGCAGTTGCAGTCAGTCGGAGTGCGCACCGTCGGCCTGCTGCTGGCTTTGCCTCGCGACGGAGTCGCCAAACGCTTCGGACCCGAGGTGTGCAACTATCTGGACCGGCTCACTGGCGCCGCACCCGATCCGCGACCTACCTATCGACTGCCGCCGAAATATCACGCGCGTTTCGAGTTCGACGCGGAAATTCACAGCACCGAAGCGCTGCTGTTTCCGTTGCGACGCATGCTGCGTGAATTCGTCGGCTTCCTGCGCGCACGAGATACCGGCGTTCAGAAGTTCACCTTGCGCTTCGTGCATCGGGATACCGTCGCGACGGTCATCCATGTCGGTCTGTCGATGCCCGATCGCAGCAGCGAACGTTTTCTAACCCTAGCGCGGGAGCGGCTCGAACACACGGAGCTGCCTTCGGCTTCGGTGGCATTGGAGCTGTCGGCGGAAACGTTCGCCATGCCCACCGGGCTCAATGTCGACATGCTCAGCGGCGCGACCGAGCACGGCGAAGAGCTCGGCCATACGCTCGACCGAATCGTCGCGCGTCTGGGTGAAAATCAAGTTCACGGCGTCAAGGCTGTGGCCGAGCATCGCCCGGAACACAGCTGGACGACCGCAGCTGCCGAAGACCGGCGTCCGCCTCTGGATTTCCCAGATCGCCCCTTGTGGCTGCTGCCCGAGCCCAAGCCTCTGCAGCTCAGTGGCATGCCGGCACTGACTGGGGCGGAACGCATCGAAAGCGGCTGGTGGGATGGCGGCGATGTCCGGCGCGATTACTTCATCGCCCGCACGCAGCAAGGCGCCGCGCTGTGGATCTTCAAAGACCTGCGCGACGGCAGCTGGCATCTGCACGGGTTCTGGTCATGAGCGCGTACGCGGAGCTTCACTGCGTCAGCAACTTCTCGTTTCTGCGCGGTGCATCGCATCCGGGCGAGCTGGTTTATCAAGCTCACAACCTCGGTTATTCGGCGCTGGCCATCACGGATGAATGCTCGATGGCCGGCGTGGTGCGCGCCTACGAAGCCGCGCGCAAGATCGGTTTCAAGCTGATCATTGGCTCGGAGTTTCGCACTATCGAGGGAACCCACCTGGTGCTGCTCGCGCCCTCGCAAAGGGCTTACGCGCAGATCTGTCAGCTCATCACCCTGGCGCGGGCCGATACGAAGAAAGGCGAGTATCGATTGACTCGCAGCCAGTGCGCCTCGAGCGATCTGAGCGAATGTCTGGCCCTATGGGTGGCACCACGCAATCCCGAGATCTCGCACGCCGCCTGGCTCCGAAATCTTTTTCCCGATCGATGCTGGATCGCCGTCGAGCTGCATCGGCAGGCGGACGATGCCGAGCATCTCGCGACAGTGAGGCGACTCGGCGCTCGCATGAATATTCCGCTGGTCGCCAGCGGCGACGTCCACATGCACACCGAGAAGCGGCGCGCCTTGCAGGATACGATGACGGCGATTCGCCACGGCTGCACGCTGGCCTCGGCCGGCCACAGATTATTTCCGAATGGCGAGCGTCACCTGCGTTCGCTAGCGGCGCTGGAAGAGCTTTACCCAGCCGACCTGCTGCAGGAAACACAATGCATCGCGGCGCGCTGTGATTTTTCGCTGGGCAGTCTGCGTTACCAGTATCCGAGAGAGATCGTCCCCGCGGGATTGAACGCGAGTGAGCACTTGCGCAACCTGGTGGAGGCTGGTGTCAAGTATCGCTGGCCACAAGGAGAACCCGCATCGGTCCGAGCGGCCATCGAAAAAGAGCTGACGCTGATCGCGAAGCTGGAATACGAACACTTCTTCCTGACCGTGCACGAGATCGTCGAGTATGCGCGCGCCGAGATCGACGACGATGGCAAGCCCAAGGAACCCATCCTTTGCCAGGGCCGCGGCTCGGCCGCGAATTCCGTGGTCTGCTATGCGCTGCGTATCACGGAAGTGAAACCCGAGCTGATCTCCGCGCTGTTCGAACGCTTCATCAGCGAAGAGCGGGGCGAGCCGCCCGACATCGACGTGGATTTCGAGCACGAGCGGCGGGAGGAAGTGATCCAGCACGTTTTCCGCAAATACTCCCGCAAGCGCGCCGCCATTGCAGCCACTGTCATCACCTATCAGCCGCGCAGCGCGATTCGCGACGTGGGCAAGGCACTCGGCCTGCCCGAAGACATGGTGGGTCGGCTCGCGAAACAGCACGCCTGGTGGGACAACCCCGAGCGCATGCGGGCGAACATGGCCGCACAGGGAATGCATCTCGATGGGGAGGTCGCTCGACGCCTGCTCGCGCTGGTCGAGCAACTGCTCAACTTCCCTCGGCACCTCTCGCAGCACGTGGGTGGGTTCGTGATCGCGGAGCAGCCCATCAGCGAGCTGGTGCCCATCGAAAACGCGGCCATGCCCGATCGCACCATCATCCAGTGGGACAAGAATGACCTGGAAACCTTGAAGCTGCTGAAAGTGGACGTGCTCGCGCTGGGCATGCTGACGGCCATGCGAAAAACCTTCGAGCTGTTGCACACCGCTGGCACCGGCCCGACCCGGATGGATGCTGTGCCGCTGGAAGACCCTGCGACGTACGACATGATCTGCAAAGCCGAAACCGTCGGCGTCTTTCAAATCGAGTCGCGCGCGCAGATGACCATGTTGCCGCGCCTGAAACCGAGGAAGTACTACGACCTGGTGATCGAGGTCGCCATCGTCCGTCCCGGTCCGATCAAGGGCGGCATGGTGCATCCGTATCTGCAGCGCCGCTCGATGAAGCCCGAGGACATTCCCTATCCGAGCGAGTCGCTGCGCCCCATCCTCGAGAAGACGCGCGGTGTGCCCATCTTCCAGGAACAGGTCATGCAGATCGCCGTGACCGCCGCCGGATTCTCTCCTGGCGAAGCCGATGAGCTGCGGCGCTCGATGGGCGCGTGGGAACGCAGCGGCAACATGAGCATGTACCGCGACAAGCTGATGCAGGGAATGTACGAAAGGGGCTATACGCCTGAGTTCGCCGAACAGATCTACAAACAGATCGAGGGCTTCGGCGAGTATGGCTTCCCCGAATCGCACTCCGCCTCATTCGCGCTGCTGACGTATTTTTCGAGCTGGCTGAAGTGCCATCGGCCGGCGGCATTCATCGCAGGACTGATCAACAGTCAGCCGATGGGCTTCTATCAGCCGGCGCAGTTGCTCGAACAGGCGAAGCGGCAGCAGGTGAAGGTCCTGCCCGTCGACGTGACCGTGAGCGATTACGACTGCACGCTCGAGCCCGACGGCAGCCGCGAGCTTCCCGATGGCAGCAACGGCCCGTGGTTTGCGATTCGCCTCGGTATGCGACTGATCAAGGGTTTGCACAGGGACGACGCAATGAACGTCGTCGCGGCGCGCGCAGTCGCGCCATTCACTTCAGTAGAAGACGTGGCTCATCGCGCGGGGTTGAAATCACGCGCCACCAAGGCGCTCGCAACCAGCGGTGCTTTTCGAAGTTTGAGCCAGCATCGGAATCAGGCTCTCTGGAGCGCACTGGGAATCGAGAATCTACCTGGAGCGTTGACGGGACTTGCGGCTGCCGAAACGACACCGCAGCTGCCGATCCCCACGGAGTGGGAAGAGATTCAGCGCGACTATCGACAAATGGGATTGAGCACAGGACGGCATCCGATGGCGGTGCTGCGGCCGAAGCTGCGCGCTTCAGGCATCGTGACCCGTCGCGAGCTCGACTCGATGCGCAACGGACGAACGGTGCGCGTGGGGGGCCTGGTCACTCATCTGCAGCATCCGCAAACCGCCAACGGTGTGATCTTCGCCTCGCTGGAGGACGAGACCGGCATCAACAACATCATCATCTGGCCATCGGTCTTCGAGATGTATCGACAGCGCATCCTGCAGTCGAACTTCATGGTCGTGACCGGGGAGTTGCAGAGCGCGGAATCGGTCGTGCACGTGGTGGCGACCGAAGTGGAAGACTATTCCCACTGGGTGAGAACGTTGCCGCGCAAGTCGCGCGACTTCCACTGAGAAAATCGAACTGGGGGAGAGTCAGCTCGCGGCGCGCAGCTGATTGAAATGCCGAGCGGCCATGTCCTTGCTGAGCACTTTGACGGCCTCGGCCCGCTGACGCTTGGAAGCGTTCACCGCGGTCTTGGCGACCTGCACATCGATGACCTGAGCCTTGACGAGCCGCCGGCGTTCGACTGTGTTCATCGGATCAACCCCTGATCACCAAGCAAGTATTTGGCAGATTGTTTGTAGCGATTACAAAAGCGAATTCTCAAGAGCAAAAAGCCCCGCCGGAGTCATCCGGCGGGGCTTCCGCTTCATTTAAGAGCCTGGCAGTGACCTACTCTTGCATGCCCGAAGGACACACTACCATCGGCGCAAAGCATTTTCACTTCCGAGTTCGATATGGGATCGGGTGGTTCCTGCTCGCTATTGCCGCCAGGCAAACTGGCTCACGTCGCAGTCGATTGCTGTGTTTCAAGCGCTCGCCTGCAGTGAATTCGGAGTTGTTTTGACAACATTTCGATTCAACGACCGTTCGTGAATCAATGTCACATTGAGTATCAACATGATTGCCATAAGGGCACCCAAGCTGATTGGGTGTTATATGGTCAAGCCTCACGGGCAATTAGTACTGGTTAGCTCAATGC